>CAZUEE010000006.1:0-39028 GCA_964619175.1 uncultured Brachyspira sp.
AACGAAATCAAAGAAGTGTATAATAAATGGATTGACTTTATTGAAAAATAAAATTATAAGTATTAATATACAAGGAGCGGTTGCTCCTCGTATATTTTATTTGAAGTTAACGAATTTTAAATTTGAATTACCTTTCAAATATATATTTTAGTTTCGATTATTAAATATTTTTATAATAAAGAATTTAATTATTACTTCTCTATATAAGCGTAATTAAATCTATATCTTCCCAAAGGCTCGTCTATATAATTTTTAAGTTTACTGCTAACAACCGCAAAATCCGTTCTGTATATAAAAGGTATAATCGGCACTTCGTCAAATAATATCGCCTCAGCCTCTCTTAAAGCCTCCATTCTCTTTTCGGCATTTGTTGAAGTTTGAGCATATTCTATTAAACTGTCGTATCTCTCGTTGGAAAATCCGCCGTAATTAAAATCGCTGTCGCTTTTCATTATTGTAAGCATAGACAGAGGGTCGTTATAATCTCCCGTCCAGCTAGCTCTAACCATTTGATAAGTTCCAGCTTGTCTTAAAGGCAAACTTATTTTTGATTCTACGGTTCTCAATCTCAAATCTACATTTAAATTATTTTTCCACATTACCTGCACGGCTTCCATTACCGTGGTATAAAATCCCGCTCCGACATTTAATTCTATAGGGGGAAAATTTTCACCATTCGGATAACCAGCCTCAGCCATTAATCTTTTAGCCTCTTCCACATTTTTTGCATGATTATTAATATCTATATAATCTCCGCTTTCTTCTCTAAACGATTTGTTTAATCCATTAACTACAGGCGGAACAAATCCTCCCGTGGCGATTAATTTTCCATGTCCTATATTAGATGTTATATAATTTCTGTCTATCGCAAGAGATAGCGCTTTTCTTACTCTCTTGTCGGATAAAGCTTTGTCTTTCGTGTTTACATCTATATAATAACATCCGATAATATCGCTAACCGCCATAAGCCCATCTTTAATGAGATTGTCTATTTCGCCTATTGGGGGAGCTACTATAGAAAAATCTACATCGCCCGTTCTAACGGCATTTAAAGCTATATATTCGTCAGCCATTAATACGAAATTAATTTTCTTTGCGACTACTCTTTTATAATCCCAATAATTCGTATTAACTTCAAACGCTATTAATTCGTCTGGCTTTCTTTCTACCATTTTATAAGCGCCGTTTCCTATATAAGTTTCTGGATTCCAAGTCCAATCGTCTCCATATGTTTCTATGATATCCTCTCTAACGGGAACATATACTCCGCCCGAAGCCACTATATCTAAAAAATATAAAGTCGGTGTTTCCAATTCGATTAATAAAGTATTTTCGTCTATGGCGATAACTCCCAAAGATTCTACCGGTTTTATTCCTCTTGTTATATCTTTGGCGTTTTTTATATATTCCATCAAATACGACATTGGTGATGCGGTTTTAGGGTCTACGGCTCTTCTAAAAGAATATAGAAAATCTCCCGCTCTTACTTTTTTACCGTCACTCCATTTGGCATTATCTCTTAAATGGAAAGTATATTTTAATTTATCTTTGCTTATCTCCCATTTATCGGCGACGCCTTCAACTATATTATTATTTGTATCTTTATTTAAAAGCCCCTCAAAAGCATGATTAATATATATAAACCCGTAAGAACTATTATTCAAAGTGGGGTCTATAGTTTTTAATTCATACTCCAAATTAACCGTTATCTCGTCTTTAATCTCTTTTTTAATATTATTTTCGCAAGACGAGAGCAGCGCCAATAATATTAATATTGTGGTGAAAAATTTGTAAGTCATAAAAACTCCTTTGCCAAGGCATACCTTTGGCATAAAATTAATTAAAATTGATTTTTATAACTGTTTGAAATGTCGTTTAATCTTGTTTCGATATTCAATTTTTGATATTCAATAAATAAAACAAGACCAACTTTAGAAAAGAATCTCATTTTATTTATTCTTATAACATGAGAGTGTTCCCTACGCTGGCATTACCCAAACAGGTTATAAGGGTCGAAACTTTCGTTTCCTCTCAGCCTTTTAAAGCTCCCCTATTGAATTAAATTGTATTATATTTTAATTTTTTGTCAAGCGTTATTTGAGTTATAAATTTTTTTTATTTCTTTATTAATAGATTCTTTATTAGTATTTATATTTGAAGTTTCTTCTCTTATTTGTTGGTTTCCAAAATTTTCACCGCCAAAACTAAGCCAATTAAAACTTCCCACAATAATAAACTCTTTATCGCAAATTAAAATCTTCGAATGGTCAAATTTTTTACTAGCTATTACGGTAAAATTTTTTGGGAATTTACTCTTTAATAAATCAAAATATTTTTTAGATTTATCGTCAATATACATTTTCTCAATTTTATCAAAACGATTTTTTGCTTTATGTCCATTTTGTGGAGAACTATATTTTATATATATTTTTATATCTCTATTTAAGGCGCTTTCTATTTTATTTTTATAAAGTTCTATAACATTATATCTAACCCAAGGGCTTTGTATACAGATTTGTTTTTTAGCATAATCTAATACATATAAAAAATATTTTTTATGTTCTTCCATTTCTAATATTTTTCCATCAGTTAAATCAATATTTAACTTTTCTTCTATTTTTTCAGATGTTAATTCTTTATATTTATTGACATTATCTTTATAATTTTTAGATTCTTCATTACTAGGTTTAAAGTTCTGAGTTTCTATAAGTTTATCAAAAATCTTTGTGGCTTTAGAATCTATATCGTATTTATCATTAATAGCTAAATATTTCTCATCCCCGTCTTTATTCTTATAGAAAAGACAGATATACTTTTTAAAAAATTTTCTTGTATCTTGAACTTCCAAAATATTGTTTACTTCAACTTTATTTTCATCGGTATTATCCAACCCTTGCAGACCTTCCAATAACGTTTGGTATAAGGTTTTATTTTCGCTAAATTCATTATAAAGAGTTTCGGTTCTTGGGCGGGCATTAAATAAAGGTTTAAGTTCTATGACATCTTTTGTAGTTTTATTTTCTAAAAATATTTCTTTTGCGGTTTTAGCGGTTTCTAAAACTTCATTAAAAATCCCATCTATTGCTACGAAAGCAGAAGTATTTTCTACAATTTTTTCTTTTGCTTTTTTCAAAGCATCTTTACCTTTATCCGTGAGCTTTATTTCCGAATCACTTTTTATAAAACCTTGTATATCCAAATCGTTCATTATGCTACCGAAAATTTCAGTGTCTAATTGCGTAATTTTTTGCAATTTTTCTATAGTATTTCCCTCTTTAAATGTTTCTAAGAATTTAATAATATTTAAGATTCCTAAAATAATAGGGTGAATTTCTTGCTCTTTTATTATTTGATAAACAACTATCGATTTATATATAGGATAAAAAATTTCTTTTGTATCATACCAAATAAAATTATTTGAATCGCTATTATAGTAATCGCTATATTTATGAGTAAGTAATTCCAAATCGGGCTTAAATCTCTCTTCATTATTAATATTATTCTTTTTATTAGCCATTTTTTGCCTCTTTTATGTTAGCGTCAATAATTTCGTATTTATCTTTATTTTGATGTATAAAATTTATAATTTTATAAAATGGATTTTCCCCATAGCTTACACTTGCCAAATATAAAAAATCAATATCTCCAACAATAATTAATAATTTCTTTGCCCTCGACAAAGATACATTTAGTCGTTTTTCATCCGCTATAAAATTAATGCTAACACCTTTTCTTTTATCTCTATCTTGAGAACTATTTTTTAATTTAGAAGAGCGGACGCAATCATAGATTATAATATCTCTATCACTTCCTTGAAAACTATCTACCGTTCCTATATCAAATCCGTTGCGCAAATCTTTATCTTGATTGGAAGTTGGATTTTGCAAATAATATTCTTTAAATTCTTTTTTAATATTTTTTAATAAATCATTTAGTAAGTTTGTTTGTGCTCTATAAGGCGTTATAATGCCTATACTATGTTTGAGATTTTTGTTTTTCATTTCTATTTTTATTTTGTTCAAAGTATCTTTTATAAGCTGCGCATTACACCGATTTATTTTGCCCGTGCCTCGTTGTTCCTCTTCTCTATTGCTTATTTTACTTGTATTAAGCCATACAACACTTGAGTTAAATATTGAAAGATTATGTTTTCTTTTGCCTTCTATTGCTTCAGATGTTTTTAATTCTCCATCATAAAAAGGTTGATTATAGAGCTGACAAATTCTATCTTCGGCGCGATAGTTATAAATTAAACGATGTTTAAAATGTTCTAAATGTTGAGAATTGTTGTAATTATTTTGATTTGTATCAGCTTGTTCTAATCTATTAAAGAACCTTTCAAAAAATGAAGTTGAAACTTCTTTTCTAGTAAATTCCTTATTCAAGTTTTGAGATATTTCATCGTCAATAACTGGCGCTAATTGTTTATGGTCGCCCACAAGAACAATTTTTCTTGCTTTAAGACAAGGAACTAAAAGTTCGCTTAAAGTCGCCCTACCAGCTTCATCGACAATTGCAATATCAAAAACTATATCTTTAAAATTATTCCAAGATGCAATACCTAATAATGTTCCAAATATAAGTCTAATATTTTTAGTAAATAAGGTAGCAAGCTTGCTTTCTTTACTATCTTTAACTTCCGATAATTTATTCGTAATACTTTGCAAATCTTTACTAAAACCATCTTGAAGGTATCGGAGTTGTTGTTCTTTAATTATGTTTTGCTGTATCCTTTTTATATTTTCTTTAATAAGTTTATTTAAAACTCTTTCGGGAGTAAATTCTTTGGCAATATCGCTCATTTTTTCTTTAACATTACCTATTCGTAATATTTTTTCTTCTTTTTGACAGATTTTCTCAAGAACATTATCCACCGCCTGATTGCTTTGAGAAGCGACTAAAATTTTCCAATGTCGATGTCTAGCTAATAATTGTAGCAGCATCTCCGTAATAGTCGTAGTTTTACCCGTGCCCGGAGGTCCTTGAATAAGCAAAATTTCGCTTCCATTATTCAAACTCATTGTTTTTATTACGGCTTCTTTTTGATTTGCATCTAACATTTCATCAAAATACTTTTCAACTTCTATTAATGTGTTGGGAAATAGTTCTTTAGGTTCGTTGATTTTACGCAAAATATTAGGTATTTGAGTATTAGCATTTTTTAATTCTTCCAACGCTCTATTTTTCTTGTTCCATAAAATTTCCTCTACTTGAAAATCGTAAGCAATTTGATAGATTTTGTTTTTATCCATATTTAAATCTATGGATTTATATTTACCAACATTAATAACTAATTCTTTCCTATCTGGGTTAAGTTTCGCTACTTCTCCATATATGGTATAACTATTTAATTTATTTTTCTCCTCTATAATTACTTTATCTTTTTGCTTAAAATCTCGAGTTTTGTTATCTTGGATATAGTTTTCTTTCTCGCTATTTTCATTTTCTACTTTAGAATCTAACAATTATTTATTGTAAGGTAATAACTCAAAAGTAATACTATCTGCTCCTTTATCTTCTTTTATGAATTTCGCTAATTTTATATTTTTCTTTTGTTCTATAGTTTTCTTTTCAGCTCTTAATAATTCTTCTTCCGTTGCAATTGATTTTTTATCGGTTTCTAAATATTTATTTTGAAGTTTTCTTAGCTCAAATTCTTTTCTTAATTTATCTTTAATATTTTGAACATTATCGCATTCATAATTATGATTATTCCCTATAGTAATAAGAAAATCATTATAAAATTCTATTCCGTTAGAATAAATTTTATCAAATTCTCTCTGATTTTCTAATATAGAAAAACAAAACAAATATTCCCCATCTTTTGTAGAACAAAAAAATACGAACTCTCCGCAAGCAATTTTTATTTCTTCTCTTTCATCATATCTATCCCTACCAAAACTCCAATAAGATTTTTTATCTTTAATTTTATCCTCTATATAACATTTAATTTCAGTTATATTAATATCTGGATGATGTTCATGATAATCTTGTGCAACTTTTGGCTGAAGATTTATTTCAAAACAACATGCTGGACGAATTTTATTGAATATTAAATTTAGCTCCTTTCCTAAATCTTGTAAATTGATTCTATTATTTGGATTTATTACAGTCATTTTTTTAATAAGCAAAAATAAATTATTATCAACATCTGATAATTTATAACCATCAACTACAGTCTTAAAAAAATTTTCTAAATCTTTTGGGTGATTATAATTATCTAAAAAATTAAAACCATCATATGTATCTACCAAAAGCCTTAACATACAAAGTCCAAACGAGAAAATATCGGTTTTTGAATCAACATCGCCCTGTATAAACCCCAATTGTTCTG
This sequence comes from uncultured Brachyspira sp., assembly GCA_964619175.1. GTDB lineage: Bacteria > Spirochaetota > Brachyspiria > Brachyspirales > Brachyspiraceae > Brachyspira. Next base: position 6,335 of record CAZUEE010000006.1, read on the forward strand.
GAGAATGAAAAAGTGTGTCGTTAGAATCTAAAAGTCCATAAAAATAACTTTTACCAAAGTCAAGTAAAAATACTTGATTTTCACGATTAACAAGAATATTATCCGTGTTTATATTTCCATGATATAGTCCTTGCGAATGAAGATAATGAATAGCTTCAAAAATTTGCAAATAGCATTCTAAAAGTTTTTGGTATCTTATATCCTCATTGTATTCTGAAAATATATTAGAATCTAATTTGTCAAATTCTTGCGATTCTAATTTTCTTCTGATAGCGTAAAAATATTTTTCATCTTCATCAATTTCAATGTTAATAAGATTTTTATGCCGTATAGAACTAAGTGTTTGAGCTTTATGTGAATATATGGATTCTTTATCATCTTTAGGAATTTTCGTAATATTAAATTGATATATGTCATTTTTAACAAAATATTCATTATTTGAAATTTGTTCAATTATTTCATATATCCCTAAAATTTTATTCATAAATTCCTCTAAATTAATTATTAATAATTTATATTATATTAATCTTGAAATAAATACAAGATTTAAATTTATTATTAAAATATTTTTAATTAAAAACCGTTTTGACATTTTTTATAATTTAATTATAATTGCTTTAAATTTTTAAATTTGGAGAATTAATATGGCAGTTTTAATTTGCGGAGGAGCCGGTTATATAGGCTCGCATGTGTTTGACGAACTTTTAAAACAAAATATAGAAGTCGTTATAATAGATTCGCTTGAATACGGACATAAAGAAGCGATAAAGGAATGCAAGAATTTTTATAAAGGAAATATCGGAGATGCAAATTTACTAGAAAATATTTTTAAGAATCATAATATAGATTCTGTTATGCATCTATGTGCGTATATAGAAGTTGGCGAGAGCGTTCAAAATCCAGCTAAATATTATTTAAATAATCTTGCTAATTCTATTACTCTATTAAATTGTATGATTAAGGCGAATGTTAAAAATTTTATTTTTTCTTCTACGGCAGCTGTATACGGAGAGCCGGAAAGCATACCGTTAAAAGAGGAATATAGAAAAGAACCTACAAATCCTTACGGAGACAGTAAACTCGCTTTAGAAAAAATATTAAATTGGTATAGTAAAGCTTACGATTTTAATTATGTGGCGTTGAGATATTTTAACGCTTCGGGCGCGCATCCAGACGGACATATAGGAGAAGACCATAATCCAGAGTCACATTTAATACCTTTGATACTTCAAGTGCCTTTAGGAAAAAGAGAATCTATAAAAATATTCGGAGACGATTATCCTACTCCAGACGGAACTTGTTTGAGAGATTATATTCATGTATGCGATTTGGCTTTGGCTCATATAGACGCTATGAATTATCTTAAAAACGGAGGCAAAAGTATAGCCTGCAATTTGGGAAACGGAAACGGATTTAGCGTAAAGGAAGTTATTGAAGTTGCAAGAAATATCACGGGACATAAAATACCGGCTGAAGTTTGTCCAAGAAGAGCTGGAGATTCTTCCGAACTTATAGCAAGCAGCGAAATGGCTAGAATGGTATTAGGCTGGACTCCTAAAATAACTTCTTTGGATACTATAGTAGAAACCGCTTGGAGATGGCATAAGAATCATCCAAACGGTTATAACGACAAATAGATTTTAATTATATTTATTAATTAACTATGCTATCGTAGTAATTTACTATATACCAATATTGTCCCATTTGTCTTAAAATAAATATTCTTTTTATGACAGGGTCGTATATATTGCCGTTATTCATATTAAAGAATCTATGGAACAATCTCGTTTCCACTTCCGCTCTCGGCAAGCCGTATTCTTCAGTTATCGTAATTTTATCTATATTATAATTTAGTAATGTATATACCGTCGCGGGGTCGTATTCTTGTTGCATCATATCTAAAATCGTTCTATAATGATTTTTTTCTTTGGCATCCTCGGTTGCGATTATATCTCTTTGAAGTTCCGCTATAAACTGATTTCTAACCTGTCTATCGTAAGCAGAAGCCATATATTTTTTAAACTCTTCGAATAAAATTTTTCTATCTTCGGGCAAAGAAGTTCTGTATAAAATGTCGAATCTTATAGCCAATTCCCTTATATTGCTCGATTTATAAGCTTCTTCCAAATTATTTAAAAAGTTGTTTCCGAAATTCGTTCTTATCATTTCAGCGCTTATATTATCCGAAAATTGATTTCTTAAAAAAGCCTGAAAACTTAAATTTCTTGCCTTTTGACTCACTCCAAAATCGGTAAAATCTTCAAGATAAGTATTGCTAAAGTTATTTCTATAAGCTTCGCTATACCTTTGACTTATGCTGATAATCGAAGGCAAATGCATATAATTAAAATAATTGCTCCAGCTTTTATTCTTCATAGAAAATAAAGTATTCGACACTACTTGAGAAGGATGATAAAAAGGCAAATTATTATTGGTAAAATTATCCGAAGGATTAATATTCTGCTCATTATATTGCCTCGGAGAATCTACCAAAAAATAAGAAGTGTCCGCAACCATAGAAAAACTACCGCTTATGTCAGGCATAGGATTAAAACCGCCTTCTATTCTATATCTTCCCGCTTTGTCGAATTGAAACCAATTATTTAAATCTATAAAATAAGAGTAACTTTCGCCTTCCATAAGAGTTATTATTCTATTTTCGCTGATTCCCGTATTTCTTTCGTTTTTATATTTCCAAAGAGTATAATTGTCTGAAGAAACTACTTCGTTATTATAATTATCGTAAACCTTAAATTGATAATTATTAAAAGGATTTGCGGAATTTGTAAAACTTATAGAGCCTTTTTTGGCGTATATTCTAATCTCCATAGTTATCGGTTCGTTTAATCTATATCTATTCAAATCAAAATGCATGCTTATAATATAAGACGAAGGATTAACGATATTGTCGTTCGGATATATTCTCTCTATTTGGTCGAGCATAATCGTATCCAAAAAATTATCCTGCAAATTGCCTTGAGCAAATAAAAGTGAAAAAGTCAATATAAAAAGTATTATATATTTCATGTCTCGTTTACCTTAAAAATACTATTATAATAATTTATCGGAAAAACGGCAAAATAATATAATATAAAATTATTCCAATTCTTTGTCTATCTTTATAATCGCCCTTTTTATTATATAACGATTAAAATCTATACTTTCATTCATAGCTTCGTAAAGTTTATAAGAATTGACGATTGATTTATCGTATTTTTCATCCTCGAAAATAAATCCTTCAGTTATGGACTTTATTGTTTTTTGCATAGTTATTCCCAAAAATTCGTTAACCTTGCTTATATTTAAGATTTTTATATCGTATTCATTTAAATTTTCCAAAAGTTTTTCTACATGTCTATGTCTTTTTAAGTCCTCGTTTATTTTATAACATAATTCTATCGCTTTTATAACATAAGGTTTTATTTTCGATATTTCATTGTCTATCTTTATTAAACCGTTTTTTATATTTGTTAATATTTCGTTTTTTCTTTCCAAATCGTTGTCGTTTTTATTTGTTTCAACATCAATATCTATATCGTTATATTTTTCTATAAGCTCTTCCAATTTTATATTATCCATTCCATTTATTTTAATTCCGCCTTCTGTGGCGTTATAAAATTTAATTTTATCGTTTTTTATACATTGTTCTTCTAACCAATTTTTATACATATCGAATCTTGAATCTGTCCAAACTTTTTCGTTATATATATTTTTTTCTTCTCTCAAATTTCCAGCGATTAAAACTTTATATATTCTGCTGTCATAAGAATCGAGTTTATATATTTCGGTAAAAAAGTTCTCTTCATGATAACTTCCTTTTATATGTGTTTGATAATTTGGAAAAGACAAATCGAGTCCGACCATTATAATCGGATTAGCTCCTATTCTTATTGCAAAGTCATAAGCCGCTGTAGATACGCTGCCTCCCGTAGTAATATCGCCTCTGTTTCCCAAAATTTCCATAAAATATTTTGCCAAAGGAAATATGGAGTTTATAAAATAAATCGCTCCGTTAAAAGAATCTATCGCCTCTTTATCGACCGAAGATTCCGCTATTAAAACGGAGTCTTTAAAATTAACATTTCTAAAATATTTTGAATTTTTCTTTTGAGGGTCTATGGTTATGACGAAATGCGGAGATATATTATTAGAATATAAAGGTTTCATCGCCGTATCAACCGCTATTATCAAAGCCTTGTTTTTTATTTCTTTTAATTTTATTATATTTTTTTCCAAAGAAGGTCCCGCGGAAACTATAACGGCTGGAATATTTTTATATTTATTAAAAAATTTATTAACTCCATAATGAGTGGAAATTTCTATAACATTCGAAGCTATATTATAAGCCCATAATTTATCGAATCTAGAAATCGTATTTATATTAATGATTTTTTTATCGACTATTGACAAAACTTTTTGCTGATAAAATAAAGCCTCTTCGTTAAACAAAGTGGCGTAAGACCTCGTTATAAAAAATTTTACTTTTTTTGTGTTTGTAAGCGAAATAAATTTTTCTATATCGGATATATCGTCTCCTCCTATAAAAAATGTTATATTATCTTCGAGTATTTTATCCAATTTAAAATTATCGATAAGCAAATTAAAAAATTTTATGGAAGGCTCTATAACCGCCACATCCGTATTTAATTTTTTTAACGCTTTAATCAAATAGCCCGCTCCGATGCCGAATACAAATACCAAATCCAAATCTTCTTCTATTTCTTTAATTAAAGTATTCGCCTCTTTTTCTGGGTCGTATGCGCTGTGAAGAAAAATAGATTTATTGTCTTTAAAAACTTTAGCGGAATATTTTTTAGATTTTGTTTCTATTAATTCTAACGAAATATCCAAATTGTCGTTTTTATTTTTTAATATATTTAAAAATTCAATCGGATACGCTTTTAAATTTTTTTTTATTGCCTCTAAATTCTTTATCCTAATATCATTACCGCTCACGATTTTCTCTCTATTATATATTTGGCAAGTTGCGTCAATAATAATTTGGCTTGATTATCTTTATAAGTTTTTAAATAATTTATCGCTTTATCTATGGTTTCTTTTGCATGTTCTTTGGCTTTCTCTATTCCAAATTGTTTTACATAAGTTAATTTTCCTTCTTTTGCGTCTTTTCCAACCGTTTTTCCCAATGTTTCGTTATCGGAAATAACATCCAAAACATCGTCCCATATTTGAAAGGCAAGCCCTATAGCCTCTCCGTATTTGGTTATATTTTCTATGTCGATATTTTTTTTCTCTGAAGATATAGCCCCAACTCTCGCCGCTCCTCTAATCATAGCTCCCGTTTTTTTGGCATGAAGTATTTTAAGAGTTTCAAAATCTATATTTTTTTCTTCGTAATATAAATCTATAAACTGCCCCATAACCATTCCTTGATAGCCTGCAGCATAACTTATTTCATAAAGTAATTTTCTTAAAGTTTCGTTTGACACTTCTGATTTTGAAAGTATTTGAAATGCATGAGTTAAAAGTCCGTCTCCTATAAGTATGGCGTTCGCTTCCCCAAATTTTATATGTGCGGTGGGTTTTCCTCTTCTCAAATTGTCGTTGTCCATAGAAGGCAAATCATCATGAACCAAAGAATAAGTATGGATTAATTCCAAAGATATAGCGGGAATTATCGCTTTTTTATAATCTCCTTCGAATAGTTCGCAAGTTAAACATGTAAGAATAGGTCTTAATCTTTTACCGCCGGCTTCAAGAGGATATTTGAGCATTTCTATAAAATTATTTTCTATATTAATATCGCTTTTGTCAAAAATTTCGTCTATATTTTTATTAATTTCTTTTAATCTTATATCTATATATTCTTTTAGATTCATTTTTAATTCCATAGAATAGTCCAATTATGATTTTATTTTTTATTATATAGAATTATATAGAAAGACTTAAAAATGTAAAGTTATTATTTTTTACCAACTTTAATCAACAGAAAATAACGAATAGTTTTTATTTATTATAATGTTATTATTATATAAATAAAAAAGCAATAAGCAAGGGATTTTTCTAGTTCAGTCGAATAGTCACATCAACCTAGAAAAATCCCTTTAATGACTTTATATCAATATTAACGCAAAATTGAGGAAATATCGTCCGAATCCGTAGCGCCTTCCTCTTCCGAAGAAGGTCTTGAAATAATTTGAGCATTTTTAGCCAAAGAAGATTGAAATACTTTTGTGGCAGAATCTTCCGATTGAGCGTCTATTATTCTTTGAGTAGCCGCAGATTCAGAAGCTATAAGTTCGCCACTAGAATGAACTATCATAACATCTTCTGGTCTAACCGTTATCAAACCGTTGGAAGTTCTCACGGCTAAAGCGACTCCGGTGTCATTTTCCATAACCATTTCAACGGGTCCCAAAAATCTGTTTCCCGCTTCATCCATTACCTCCACGCTTTTACCAAGCATAGAATAACCCGTTTGACTTGAGTAAAATGTCTTCATAGATTCCAAATTTTTATTAACCTGCGTCATCTGTTCTACCGAAGAAAATTGAGCGAGTTGAGCTATCATATCTCTATTATCCATAGGGGACAAAGGATCTTGATGACTCATTTGAACGGTTAATAATTTCAAAAAATCGTCTTTCCCCAATGAGTTTTTACTAGGGTCTCTCTCGTAATTATTTTGCAAGTTATAAGCGCCCACTTCGTTTTTAAGTATTCTTATTTCTTTATCCGACATTCTTAAAGCTTCTGCTGGCAACATTATTATCTCCTTAATTTTATATTAATAAATTTAATTTTCTTTCTGGAATTATATAATTTCTAATATCCGCAGCCATTTCTTCTGCAAAATCTCCGTCTTCGTTATCAAATATTCCAAAAGGATTATTATCTGCAAATTCCAAGAATTCTTCGTTCGGCATATCCTGTCTTAACATTATATCGAAACCTTCTATATTAATTCCTATTTCGTTTAACGAGGTTATAACCGTGTCCAAATTTTTTGTAAATATATCTTTTATTTCTGCGTTGTCGACAAATATTTTTCCGATAAAATTATCGCCTTCCATACTTATTTTTAATCTAACTTTACCCAAATATTCGGGATTAAGTGACATTAAAACTTCGCTCTTTCCGTTATTTATTGCAACTTGAGCTTTTTCCACAAGTTTGCCCATTAAGTCTTGGAATTTTATAATATTCTCGGTTAAATTATTTCCGTTTTGAGTTTTTGAAACATTATTATAATGATTAAATCCTTTCAAATTTGCGCTTTCGGGCGAATCCTTCATATTTATAATCGTAAGCTCCGCTCCTTTATCGTCCGATATAGTCTTATTCAAATTATTATTGGAATTATTGTTTAGGTTTTCGGTTTTATTTTCGCGCTTATTTAATTCTATATTATCTTCAAAATCGAAATTATATTCGGCGGTAATCTCTTCGGAGTTTTCTAAATTTTTATTTAATTTTGTTTCTTTCAAATTTTCTTTTAGTTCTTTTATATTTTTTTCTTCCAAATTTTTAATTTGTAATTCTTTCGTTTCTTTTACATTGTTCTCGTTTATTTCTTTTGGGTTTTCCAAAATCATATTTTTTATATTTTCCAAAGTTTCAAGCAAAGAAAATAAATCTTCTTTTTCTTTATCGTTTAGCTCTTTCGCTTCCAAATTATTAACTTCTTTTTTCAAATTATCTATTTCTTTTATAATATTTTCTTTTTCTTCTTCGGTCATATTTAATGAATATAATTTTTTGGCATTCTTATTGTGTTTTGCATTTTTTACAACTAAATTATTATTTTCAATTATATTTTTTTTGACTTTTTCTTTTATAGAATCAAGAGAATTAAGTTTCTTATTTTTTGCAATTGAATTTTCTTTTGAATCATCGGAATTATTTTCAAACGAACTTTCTAAACTATTTTTGTCGATATTTTTATCTTCTATATTTTCTTCTTTACTATTTATTATTTGCTTGTTGTCATTTTTGTTTTCGTATCCGTTATTCGTTTTTGAAACTTCGCTTTCTTCCATAGTTTCAGAATATTTTTGAAAATCATCTTTATTATGATTTTCCATATTGTCATAATTTTTATAGTCTTCTCTATTAACGCTTTTATTAGTAGTAGTATTTTTAGAATAAATATCCTCTTCTTGAAGTTTATTTAACATTTCTGCAAAAGAATTGTCGTTAATAATTTCAAAACTATTATTAGAAGAAACATTATTATCTGCAAAAGCCAATAAATTTCCAACTCCGTTTATCATAATTATAATTTCCTATTAATTAGATTTTATATATTACTACAATAATATTCGGAAGCGTTGAATTTTACTTTATAAAAAAATATCTATAAAAAGTATCTATTTATTGAAAAATATGAGAGGTTTGAGATATTATATTAGTTCCCGTTTCAAATGTTAAAAACGGAAATTTGCCCATTATTCCCGCTATTATGCTAGAAGGAGGCATAGAAGTTAATCTATTATATTCTACAACATGATTATTGTATAATTCTATGGCTTTTCTTTCTTCTTCTATTATCGGACTTATTTCAGATAAAGCTTTTATATATCCTTCGTTCGTTCTTAAAGCGGGATAATTTCTTGCGGTATAATTAATTTTATTTATATTTTCTTGAATTCTTGCCTGTATATATTGAAATTCCTGAAAAGTAATCGGTTTTTCTATCAAAGTTTTATCGGTATTAATTAAATTTATTCTTCGTATATAATTGCTTAAAGAATTTAAAGTATATATGTCGAGTCTTGGAATTATAGAAATCGCGTTATAATAATTTATGGAAGCTATATTTTTATTCGAATAAATTTCTATTATTTTGTTTAACGACGCTCTCGAAAGTTCCTCTTCGTCTACGATGGATTTTCTTATCGAAACGGACACTACGGTTATAAATACGGTTATCGCTATTACATTAATTATAATAAATATAACGGTTACTACCGAACCTTTCATTAAATTAAATCCTTTTAAATTATTTTTTTATTATTTCTATAAACTAATCTATAAACTAAAAAACATTATATAAAATAATTCGGAATTTTTAAAATTATAATTATGATAATCGATTTGTTTGACAAAATTTTAATTATATATTAATCTTTTTATAAATATTTATCTGTATTTAAGGATTATTTGTGGACGATAATCAAATCATATACGACGATGACGATTTTTTATCGCCAGCGGACGCCGCAAGATTAGTTGGAGTTGCAAGAACAACCGTAAATTATTGGATTAGACATTATGGGCTTAAAGCGGATATTACTCCGGGAAAAAGATATAAAATAAAATATTCCGATTTCAAATTATTTATAGATTTCAGTAAAAACAAAAACAGAAAAGAAAAAATAATAAAGCGAAGAGACGTAAAATATAAAATAGCCGTAATGGAACCTATTCTCGTTACCAGAAAAAATTATATAGAATGGCTTAAAGACGATTACGATATAATATGCATATCCAATTTGGAAAAACCTTTAAGAGAATTAAAAACAATCCTGCCCGATATAATTTTAATGGATATAAATCTGACAGAAGACAAGGATTATTTTTATATGTTGGACGAAATAAAAAAAGAAAGGAAATTAAAAAATATTCCAATAATAATCATAACCAAAAAATATAACGAAGATGATGTGGTTAGCGGACTTGAAAAAGGCGCTTGGGATTATGTAAAAAAACCCGTAGGTCAAAACGAGCTTAAAGCTAGAGTAAAAAATTTATTAAGATTCTTTATAGACATATAATCACAACATATTTATTGGGTCTATATCTATCTCTATATAGTTTCCTTTTTGAACCGCAAAATTATTCGATAAATTTTCAAAAAATTCTTTTAATAAAGAATGAGATACTGTTTTTATCAAAATGTTCCATCTGTAATATTTGTTTAGTTTGCTCATTATGCAAGGAACTGCCCCCAATATTTCAAGTTTATCTTCGTATCGATAGGTTAGAGTTCTAATTAAATCGGCTACCTTATTGGCGTCGCTTTCGACTTTAACTTCGTTTTCTCCTCGAATAACCAATCGAGCCAATCTAGAAAAAGGCGGATAATTAAGAGGAGACTTTCTTTTTACTATTTCGTTATTATAGAAAGAAATATAATCATGATTTTTTGCGCATTCTATACTATAATGATTTGGTGAATAAGTTTGTATATATACCATTCCTTTTTTCTCTCCTCTTCCGCTTCTGCCTGCTACTTGAGTTATCAAATTAAATGTTCTCTCCGAGCTTCTAAAATCGGGTATATGAAGCGACATATCGGCAAAAAGAACTCCTACTAAAGTAACATTCGGAAAATCGAGTCCTTTCGCTATCATTTGCGTTCCAACCAATATATCTATCTCTCCGTTAGAAAATCTTTTAAATATTTTCTCGTAATTTTTAGTTCCGCCTACGGCATCTTGGTCGACCCTTTCTATTACGGCAGATGGAAAAAGTATATTTAAATTCTCTTCTACTTTTTCCGTCCCGCTTCCTATTCTTTCAAAATGTCCTATTTTACATTCTCCGCAAAGCTCTTCCAAAAATTGAGTGTATCCGCAATAATGACACATAACGATATTTTTCTTTTTATGATATGTTAGCGAAACGGAACAATTAGGACATTCCAATACTTTACCGCAATAAGAACAACTAACTACGGGCGCATAACCTTTTCTATTTAAAAACAATATTATCTGCTCTTTCAATTCCAATTTTTTATTTATCTCCTCTACCAATTTTTGAGTTATCATAGGAAATACTTCCGATTTTTTTTCTTTTTTTAAATCGAGTATTTTTACTTCGGGCATGTTTATCGAAGAGGCTCTTTTGGTTAATGTTAAAAGTTCTATATTCCCGTTTTTAGAATGATAAAAACTTTCTATAGAAGGTGTGGCGCTTCCCAATAATAAAGTTGCATTTTCTTTTTCTTTTCTGTAAAACGCTATTTGCCTTGCATGGTATCTCGGAGTCTCGCTCGATTTATAGCTCGTTTCATGCTCTTCGTCTATGACTATGATTCCAAGATTATTTGCGGGAGAAAATATAGCGCTTCTTGCTCCAACGACTATTTTTATTTCATTTTTTTTTATCATCTGCCAATATCTATATTTTGAAGTAGGAGATAATTTGCTGTGTAAAACGGCTATTTTTCCTTCAAATCTTTCGGCGAATCTTTTTATGGTTTGAGGCGTTAAAGATATTTCGGGAAGTATAACTATGGCTTGTTTTCCAATATCGACCACTTTTTTAATAGCCTGCAAGTAAATTTCCGTTTTCCCGCTTCCCGTTACGCCATGGAGCAAAAAAGTTTTAGATTTTTTTGATTCTATACTTTCGGATATTTTTTTTAAAACATTTTCCTGTTCTTCGTTTAATTTTAAATAAGGTTTTTGTTTAGCCTGTATCGGTTTCGCTTTTTTTTCAATTTTTGATGGATTTCCTGCCGGAAGAGATGCAAATAAAGATTCCCCAAAAGAAGAATGATAATATTTGCTCATCCATTTTGCAAGTTCAAATTCTTTATTCGAACATATAGGCTCAATATCTATTCTCGCTTTTATAGGGTAAATAGTAAATTTAGAATCGGACTTTTCGATTTCTTCTACTACTATGCCTTTAATATTTCTATTTTTTACGGGAGCTATTACTCTGCATCCGACTAAACTGTCTTTTATCTCGTCCGGTTTTTTATATATAAGTATTTTGTCAAACGGAAGGTTAAAAACAACTTTAACGAACATTACATTTTTTCACGACGTCTTTTATCTTCGTATTTTGCCATACAATTTACGCATCTTAAAGTATAAGGTATAGCTGTTAATCTATCGTCGCCAATCTCTTCTTTACAATCTATACATTTTCCGTAAGAACCGTCTTCTACTCTTTTAAGCGCGTTATTGAGAGCCTCTAATTTATCCTTTTCTTTTTGCGAAAAACTTACCAAACTTTGCTTCTCGTAAGTTTGAAAAGCTATATCTGCCATATCTCCATGCGCCTCTTGTTTTAGAGATTCATAAGTTTCGTTTCCGCTCAATAATTCGTCTAATGTTTTTCTTTTTTCTTCGAGTATCAAATCTTTAAATTTTTTCAATTTTTTAGCAGTCATATAACAAACCTTTGCACCTTTATATACGATGTCGTAAAACAAATATATTTAACGTTTTGAGAATTGGAACAGTTTTCTCGCTCCAGACCTTCCGTATTTCTTGCGTTCAACCTCTCTTGAATCTCTCGTAATAAAACCGTTTCTTTTCAACGCTATTCTAAAGTCTTGATTTTCCGCCACTAAAGCTTTGGCGATTCCATGTCGCACAGCATCCGCTTGAGCACTTATTCCTCCGCCTTTAACATTTGCAAACACATCGTATTTTCCAAAATTTCCCGTTATTCTTAAAGCGTCTTCAACGACTTTAATTAAAGTGGCTCTATTGCAAAAATATTCCGTGTAGTTTTTGCCGTTTATTAAAATCTTACCGCTTCCCAAAGTTATACGCGTTCTGGCATTAGCCGTTTTTCTCTTTCCCGTAAAAATCGTTAATTGTTTTGCCGCCATTATTTTATCTCCTTCGTTACTTTATATTTATTATTTGCGGTTTATTCGCCTTATGAGGATGTTCCGCTCCGGCATATACTTTTAATTTTTTTAGATGAAGTCTTCCCAAAGGATTATGAGAAAGCATGCCTTTAACTGCTATCCTTACCATCCTTTCGGGATTTTTTTCCAACAATTCTCCATAGCTAACGGATTTTATTCCGCCCGGATATCCCGTATGTCTATAATGAATTTTGCCTTTCTTTTTATTTCCCGTTAATACTATATCTTTAGCGTTTATTATAATGACATAATCTCCGTTATCCAAATTATAAGCGTAATCGGTTTTATGTTTTCCTTTAAGCAAATAAGCCGCTTTGCTTGCCACTCTTCCCAAAGATTTGCCTTTTGCGTCTATTATAAGCCAATTCTGTTTAATGTCGTTTTGAGAGAGAACATAGGTATTATTTTTCGTTTTTAAAATTTTCTTATCCATAAAATTATCCTTAAATAAAATCACATCTAAATTATCTAACTTTAATAACTCTAACGAATGAATTATTTTAGCATAAATCGATTATAATGTCAAATTTTTCAAATCGTTATTTAACCAGAAAATATAAAATTATATATATATAATATATTTAAAAATCTTGAAAAATATTATATATAATGATATAATTTTAAAACTATTAAAAAACTATTTATAACAATTTTAATTATGATAAAAATATAAGGATAGGTAATATTATGAACGCGTTGGTAACTTTAGGAATAGCGATTTATTCTATAATATGCATATTGTTAATTTTATTAATTATAATACAGGGCGGGAAAGCGGAAGGATTATTTTCAAGCGCTCAAGCAAATGTATTGGGAAGTCAAAGAGGAGACGCATTAACGAAGGCTACAAAAGTTCTATCTACAATTTTTATAGTGGGAGCTTTATTAATATCGATGGCAATAAGCACTCAAAAAACCGCTTTTGAAAATGTATCGGAAACTACCACAAATACGCCTTTGACAACTCCGACAGAAAATTTAGAAAATATTATAAATACTAACGATAATTCCACAAATTAAATTAGATTAAAATATTGAAATTATTTCTTTAATCTGCTTATATTGATATTATTTGTAAATATTAAATTGTCGTCTAAATTTAAAACGATTTCAAGTTTGTTTGATTTGTCCCAATAGTTTTTATCAAGTTGAATCTTGAAACCTATTCTCTGCTCGGCGGGAAAAGATATATTATAAAAATTATCGTTTCCGTTAAATATCAATTTTTTATTTCTATATAACGAAAAACTTACTTTCAAATTGTTTATATTTATATCGTTGGTATAATTTAAATTTTTTACTTCTATAGTCGGAACTATAAATTCTTCCGATTGATAAAAATCCAAATTATTTATTTTAACTTCCAAAGGACTGTTTCCCACTCTCAAAGACGCGAAAAATGGAATATTATCCAAGAATCCCCATCTTATCATAAAAAATATAATTACAAAAAAGGTGAGAAAAGCTCCGTATAAAAACATAAAACTTTTTTTTGAAAAAATACTCGGTTTTATTTTAACGGGCGCTTTATAAAACTTTCGCTCTCTATTATGATTATTGTGGAATTCCAATTCGGGTTTTTTAGGGTCGTAAACTTCTCTTGGCAATTTTAAATCCTCTTCAATATTTTACCCGCATAAAAAGTTAAATCTTTCGGTTGAACGGAGTCGCTTCCGAATTTTTTTGCCGCATATTCGAAAGATTGCGCCTGAATTATAAGAGCCAATTTTGAGGCTTCGATAATGTCTAATTTTCTTGCAAGAAAAGAACCGACAAATCCCGCCAAAACATCTCCCATACCGGCTTTACCCATAGAAATAGTGGGATTATAATTTATAAATATTTCGTTATCTTTCATAAGAAAACTTATGGCGTCTTTTAATATCACTGATGCTTTGGTTTTTTCTCTGAATATCGACAACGCTTTATAAGGATTGTCCAATATATCAATATGATTTATATCGGTTAATTTTTCAAATTCGTATATATGAGGAGTTAGTATAAAATTTTCGGACAATTCTCCTAAAGTGGTTTGAAACATTAAATATAAAGCGTCCGCATCCACAACCGTAGGAATATTGATTTGCTTTAATATCGAATTAATAAAAACTTCGGTAGAAATATCTCTTCCGATTCCCGAACCTATTATACAAGAATCGCTTTTATTTATATCTCCCGCTATGGCAATGTCGCTTTCCATAAAATATTTTTGATTATCTTCGCCCACTCCTATAATTACGACTTCTGGCATTTGAGATATAATTATATTTTTTACGGATTTTTCAATTCCTTTTGGAACATATAACCTTATATAACCCACGCCGCTTCTGTATGCTGCATTAACCGACAATATAGCAGCCCCTATATAATCTGAACTTCCCGCAACTATGGCAAGATTTCCCTGCTCTCTTTTGCTAAAAAAAGCGTTTCTGTCAATATTTATTTTATTTATTTTTTCATTATGATTTATCAATAAAGCGTTATATTTGGCATTATCGAGTATATCTTTTGGAAATATCGATTTTATAACGAATAATTTTCCTATATATTCTCTTGTTTTATATAAAAAGAATATATCCTTAGCAAAACATATAGTATAAGTTTCATGAGCCTTAAAACATATATTTATATTGTCATAATCGTTTATCTTTGATTGTAAACCAGAAGGCATGTCTATGGCAATTCTTATAACATTCAACGAATTTAATTTTTCTATCAATAGTTTTTCTATTCCATCTAACGGTCTATTTCCTCCCGTGCCAAATAAAGAATCCATTACAATATCGCCTTCTTCTATATTTTCTACAGCTTCGAATACTTTATTCTCGTCAGCCAAATAGACGATATCGACATTCATATTTTTTAATATATTAAAATTGATATAAGTATCTTTATTTACTCTATCGATATTTCCCGTTAGATAAATATTTACATTATAACCATTTTTTATTAAATATCTCGCTATGGCAAATCCGTCTCCGCCGTTTCCTCCAACGGATGAAAATATATGAACGCGTTTATCGTATAAAGTTTTTCTATGCCTTTTAATTAATAAATAAAATATGTCGCTTGCTACATGTTCCATAAGAAGAATCGAAGGAATATGTTCTATAGTTTTTTTATCTATATTTATCACTTCTTCAACGCTTACGACTTTCACTTTATAATCCTATATTTTTATTTATTTTTTTATTTCATAACCGCCATAAAAGACGAAATAATATTTCCGTTCAATTTATTATATTTTGAGAATTGAGAATATAAACCGTCTATTCCGCCGTTTTTGGTTAAAATATCCGAGTAAACATTTTCAGGTATCATATTTGAATTGGTCATAAATACATTTTTATCATAATAATACGATAATTTTAAAGTCCATAATGCATGCTCGTTCTTTTTTGCTCTAATAAAATTAGGATACAATAATAAAAACGATTTCGACAAAGTATTATAAAAATATTTAATATCTTCTATAGTTAGAGTATTTTCTTCTTGAGTTTCGCCACTAACCGATTGGGCGCTTTTTTTAATATCTTTATAACGAATCGAACTTCCCTTTTTTATAAGAGCATCCGCCCTATATCTTCTGTTATAAGTATATATTAAGGGCCAGTATGTAAAATCATTATATAATTCTTTAGATATATCCCAATAATGCATATCGGATGTTAATTTATAAGACAATAATTTTTTGGAATCTATATCGTTAAAATATTCGTTAACTATATTTTCCAATTTTTTATTATTTATATCGTAAGATAAAATTTCTTCCGATTTTGGATAAGTTATAAACAATATCGATATAAAAACTATCGCCACTATAACTACGGAAGCAATTAAAACGGGAACGATATTTTTTTCTTTTTTTATATTTTCTTTATTTATAGAGCTTGTAAAACTTGAGGCAGAACTTACAGGTTGATATTTATATGTCGGTTGTAAGGGAGTTTTATTTGCAAAAAGCTCTCTTTCAAAATTGCTTATATCCAATAATTCTGATGCCGTATATTCCTTCATCGATTTATATTTTTCGTTTTTATCTTCCAAAATATTTTTATTAGAATATAAATCGTCCAATTCGTTGGATATTCCCTCTATAATTTTTTTTATATTGAATCTTTTATCTATAACATAAAGCAATATTTCATCGGCTTCAAATTTTATATATCCGCTCTCGTAAAAGAAAGTTCCGAAGCATTCTATATATACTTTCTCCCCATTATCGACACTATGCCTTATCGTTTCCAATATCGTTTCATACATTTCTTTTTTGCTTTTACCATCGGCTATATCTTTTATGGATTCGTCGAAAGCAATATCTGCTCCTCTGAAAACTAATTTGTAATTCTTGTCGACATATATATATCCTATATCGTATATATAAAAAACTTTGCTGTCTATAATCGATAATGTAATTTTCTTAAATAATTGATTGATTAAATATATAACTTCCGATTTGCTCTTTTTGAATCTGCTTGAAAGTCTTTTCGTTATAATTGTGGAAGTTATTTTATTTATTTTATCGTATCTTTCTTCTACCAAATAACTAAAAGCCTCGGAACATTCGAAGTTAATATATCCGTCTTTATAGGAAAAAGTGCCGAAATCTTCTATATATATTATTCCCGCGTTATCTATAATATGCCTTATAGTCTCAAACATAGCTTCGTAATAAGCGGTTCGTCCTAAATATTTATTCGTAATCGTTTCCAAAGAAGCGTCGAAAGCTATATCCGCATTTCTAAAAATTAAATTTGACTCTTTATCCACATAAATAAATCCTAAATCATACATATAAAATACTTTTCCTTCGAGAACGACCGAAGTTATTTCCGAAAATATATGTTTTATAGAATCGTTAATCTCCGTTTCGGATATTTTGAATCTCTTTGACAATCTTTCAATTAAAATATTATTATTAATCATTGCTACCCCTTTAACTTTTAGAATAAGATTAGATATAATAGAAACCCCAATTTTATACAAATTAGGGTTTATTTTTAATTTATAGATATTCTTTAAGCCATTCTTTTAATTGGTTTTCGTTTTTCATGCCTTCGGCTCTTTTAACTACTTCTCCGTTTTTGAATACCATTAAAGTTGGAATAGATTGAACTTCGTATTTAGCGGCTATATCTTCGGCTTCGTCCACATTAACCGCTCCGAAATTCATTTTATCCGAATATTCGTCCGCTACTTTATGCAATATAGGAGTTTGCATTTTGCAAGGTCCGCACCATTCGGCGAAAAAGTCTATTAAAGTAGCCTTATCTTCGGCGACAGACTTATCGAAAGTCTCAGAGTTTAATTGTAATACTGACATATTGTTCATCCCTTTTTTATAATTTCTTATAGTCTAACTTTTTTTAAATAAAAGTCAATATGTTTCAAACTAAAATATATAATTTATATTATAAAATAATTCGTTTTTTATTCGCTTTGTTCACTCGCTTTTAATGACGGACTTTTACGAAGCGAAGTAATTGCATCAGAATTTGTTAACTTTATTTAATAACAAGGGGCTTTCGATTTGCGTCCCTGTGGGAAATCCCTTGTTATTAGAGTTGAGAATTTTATTTTGTTTGAATTGTTTAACTAGCACTTTCAATGATGGAAAATCTTATAAATTATGTCAACTTTTAAGTCTTGTTATTAATACGAAAAAATAGAATAAAAAAATTTTTTAATGACAAATTTTATAAAAAATATGTTGACATTTTAAAAATAATTGTTTATACTTAATTATATTTTACAATAAAATTAGCGAGGATGAGAAACCTTGCATAAAGGAGTTTTTTATGAAACTAGAAAAATTCTCATGCAGCGCATTGCTATCATTCTACTTATAGCAATTTTTGTCATTGCAGGATTTATTTCCTGTTCGGAAAGAGCTTCAACCAACCCTAAGACTCAAAGTTCTTTAATGGAAGTTCCGCCACAAGAAGCTACGGGACCCGTTGACGAAAACGGTAATGTAATCATTATAACAAATTGGATGACAAACACTCTTGTAATTACAAATGAAATAACAGAACTAATACCAACACCACCTCCAACTACTAACGATATTACACCACCTGCCACACAACCTACTTACGAAGCGCGCACTTATCTCAATGTCTACATTCCGTTTACCAAGTGGGACAGCAAATACAGCTATGTTAAGAGGATAAGTTATAAAGATACTAACACTA
This sequence comes from uncultured Brachyspira sp., assembly GCA_964619175.1. Classification (GTDB taxonomy): domain Bacteria; phylum Spirochaetota; class Brachyspiria; order Brachyspirales; family Brachyspiraceae; genus Brachyspira. The sequence goes on from CAZUEE010000006.1 coordinate 25,106, forward strand.
TCACAGAGCTTTGGAAACTTATGATATCTAATGGAGACGGCAAGGGACAAGGTAGAAGATGGTTTATCCGCGACGGAGATAACTTCAGTTTAGCCTATCCGTATGACAAGATAGTGCATTATACAAACTCTCTCAACTATTACTATTTCGATAAGAATTTCGATATAGTTCATGCGGGAAAATATGCACACAGATTGAAATTAAAGAAGTTTATTGGAGGCGTTATAGTGAAGTATTGTGGTGGCGATTACCCCGGACGCTGGACTATCGGCGGACTTTATCAATGGGTATTGAACCATACTAATCCTAACACGCAAGGACAGAAAGGTTATACGCGTTACAATAACGACAACCTTAACGAATTTATGCGAGGCGTACATGGTTGGGGCGAAGGCGACTTATCCGTTATCCTTATTAATGTCGGCTATAACGATTATAACTTTGACCAATTTGGCGTAGATGAATATTACTGCACGATAGACAGAAACTACCGCAGATATCCAGAATATTTCTTAGGACAAGACCCTAGTTTATATATGGGCACGAGTCAATACGGTTGGCTTCATGAGAAGTTAAATGAAAGAGTTCACCATAGCTGGACTACTAGATTCAATTACAAATTTTTTCCCGCTAAGCCTTTGGATTGGCATTTAGAATAGGTTAGATAAAAGGTAAATAGTTTGTAGCAAAAAAATTATTTTATATAAAAAAAGCTGCGCGCTGCTAAGGGACATGTTCAAGCATGTCCCTTTGTTTTTGCATTTTTTTGTATTTAAATAAAATAGTCATTAAAAAATAAATTGTCCGTTTTGTATTTTATATTGATTTTTTTGATTTATAAATTATTATATATAAATCAAAATAATTTTAATAAATTAAGTTATATAAATGAAATTTAAAAAATTGAATATTATAATCGCGTTTTTTTTATGCTTTAATTCCGTATATGCAAATATAAATTCGCTTTTTAATATAAATTTGCGCGACACTCGAACATTCGATATTAATAATAAATCTACCACAAATCTTGAAGCGACCAACAGAATACATGAACTTTATATAGAACAAACGGCTTGGGGAGGTTATAATCCGATTAAATTCAACGCCGAAACCAAATTATATTATAGAACTTCTTTATATGTCGGTAGAAATGGTTTTTTATGGGACGGAAATAAAGCGGAAGTAGGAATTGAAAATAATTTTTCGTTATCGTCCGATATGGTAGGAGCTTTTGTAGATATAAGACCTCTGTCTTTTTTTGGAATAAGAGCATCTGCATATTTTATAATTATGTATGATATCATGAATTTCGGTTATGCGGGATTTAATACTAACATAAATATCGACTATTCTTCTAAAGCTTTATCGGATATGCAAAAATACGATACATTCGGTTTTATGTTTAATGTCTCTCCGTATATTGTTTTTAAATTGCCTAATTTGGTAATCATAAATAATTTTAGCCTTAATTTTGTTTATATGGGAGATAGAAATTATTATTACGACCCGAGAACTTCCATACTTCATAAACAAAGCGAATTTGAAATTATGGACGAAGTTTTCATGCTTGCAAACATAAATCCCGTGTATTTAGGAGGATATTACGGTTTAACTTATCTTCTTAATTCAAAAATAATGACTCATAAATTAGGAATTGCTGGAATAATTTATTTTAATTTTTTGCAAAACAGATTAAAATTTAATGTTCTTCTATCGGCAGGATTGCATGTGGGACTTCCAAATTATAATAGCAAAACTTTTGTAGAGGCGAAAGTGTCTTTAATTTATAAAATAATATAAAGAATTTAAAATAATTTGAAATGGATTTTTTATGATAAAAAGAAAATTAATGCCCGATAAATATTTGCTTATAATATATATAGCTTTATTAATAGCGGGACTTTTGGCGATATACGGAGCTCAAATCATACATGAACCAAACGGACAATATTTTGAAAATCATTTGCATTTGCTTATTTTTATGGTTGTTATAACCGTATTCGTTTTGATATTGCCCGACTTTTTTAATTTGCTTGATATAATAGTTCCTTTATTGTTGGTTGGAACTTTATTATTATTGATAGCTGTTTTAATATTCGGTATAACAGTTCCCGGAAGTTATGCAAAAAGATGGCTTTTAATAGCGTCTAGTTTTACGATTCAACCGTCAGAGATAGCGAAGATAACAATCATAATATATTTGGCGAGCGTTTTGAGTAAAAAAGGAGAGAAACTTTTTGATTTTAAAAAAGGGCTTTTTCCGCCTCTTATAGTTTTACTGCTTATTTCTGTTCTTATATTATTAGAACCAGATTCGGGAACGGCGTTATTGTTTGCGATGGTAGGTTTTTCGATATTTTCTTATGCGGGAATTCCAAATAAAACTTTAATAATTTCCGCTATATTTCTTTTGGCTTTATTCATAATTTTTGTTTTTAATGTTCCTTATATGAAAAATAGAGTAAACGCGTATTTTGACCCTCAAAATCAATCGGAAGAGGATGTTTATCAAATAAGAAGGGCAAAGTTGGCTTTTAATTACGGAGGTTTGTCCGGTATTCCCGATGAAAATATATTGGAAGTAAGCACGCATCTTCCGGCTGCTTTAACCGATTTTATATTCGCTTCGGTTTCTCAAAGATACGGTTTTATAGGAGATATAATAATACTTCTTCTGTTTTTTTCGTTTACCATAAGAGGATTTATAATATCATCTCGGACAAAAGATTTATTTTTGAAAAATCTTTCTTTCGGAATTACTATATTTATAAGTTTGCAAGCATATTTAAATATTATGGTCGCCACTCTTATGATTCCAACTACGGGTATGCCTCTTCCGATAATAAGCTATGGAAGAAACGCTTTGACTATAAATATGATTATGTTTGCTCTTTTACTTAAAATAACTCAAAGGAGAGAAGAATGAATATAATATTATGCGGCGGAGGAACTGCTGGACATATAACTCCCGCTATTTCGATATACGACTTTTTTAAAAAATCCGGTCATAATCCAAGACTAGTAGTGGCGGCAAAAGATTATACGCTTATTCCAAATAATTATAATTTCAATAGTATAGATATAAACGCTCCGGGAAATATATTAAAAAATATAGTTTTTATATTAAGATTTATTCCCGCTTTATTAAAGGCGAACGATATAATAAAAAAACATAAGCCCGTTTGTATAATAGGGATGGGCGGATATGTGTCGCTTCCTATGTTGTATATGGCAAAAAGAAAGAAAATTCCAATTTTTTTATGCGAACAGAATTCTATTCCCGGCAAAGTAAATAGAATATTTTATAAATATGCAAGATGCTGTTATTTGACTTTTGGCAAGAGTTTAGAATATATGCCTAAAGGAAAAGTTTTTGGAAATCCCGTTAGAGAAGATTTTTTTATAGTCGGTAGAGATAGCGCAAGAAATGTGATGAGATTAAAAGAAAACGATAAATTGCTCGTAATTATGGGTGGCTCTCAAGGGGCTTTGAAATTAAACGAATTATTTTTTGAATGCATAAAACCTATTCAAGCAAAAGTGGATAATCTGCGCATAGTTTGGCTTGCCGGACCAAAATGGGCTAATCAGATTATAGAAAAAGTGAACGATGCAAAAATAAAAAATATAACCGTTCACAGCTATTATAGAGATATGCCAACTTTAATGCATGCCGCAGATTTTATGGTGTCTAGGGCTGGAAGCAGTTCCATAAGCGAAATATTGGCGGTTAATGTTCCTTCTATTTTAATTCCTTTTCCATATGCTGCGGATAATCATCAATATTATAACGCTTTGGATTTGTCTAATAAGGATATGGCATATTTGATAGAGGAATCGGAATTAGACAAAGAAAAATTAAGCAATATCATAATAAAGAATTTGAACAATAAAGAAAGATTGGAAACTATGCGAAATAATATTAAAAGAAATTTTACGGCTAAAGCGGTTTCTTCAATCGCTACCGACATCATAGATAGATTGGAAACAGAAGCTGTAAAAATTACAAAGTAAATTTATAAATCATACTAAAATCGGATAGGATATATTTGCTAATGTTTACGATGTTTAAAAGAAAAAAAGAAAAAATACATTTCATAGGAATAGGCGGAATAGGAATGAGCGCTATAGCGAGCGTCCTTAACGCTATGGGTTATACGATTACGGGAAGCGATTTGTCGAAAACGGACAAAACAAAATCGTTGGAAGAGAGCGGTATAAAAGTTTATTACGGACATAGGGCAAGCAATATCGAAGATGACATTATAGCCGTAGTCACTTCCTCGGCAATAAGTCCAACCAACGAGGAGATAGTAGAAGCGAAGAAAAAAAAGATTATGGTTATATCGAGAGGAGAGATGCTTGCGGAACTTATGCGGTTAAAATACGGAATAGCGATTTCTGGCTCGCATGGAAAAACCACAACCACATCGTTAATCAGCCAAATAATGGTATATGCAAAACTTAATCCCGTTTGCATAATAGGCGGAAATCATTTTAACCTTAAAAGCAACGCCTTATGCGAAGATTTAAATAGCGAATATATGGTTTGCGAGGCGGATGAAAGCGACGGCAGTTTTTTAAGATTATCTCCCGTTATCAATGTGGTTACCAATATCGACAACGACCATTTGGATTATTATAAAAATGTAGAAAATTTGAGAGTCGCTTTTTTGGAGTTTATAAATAAAGTTCCTTTTTACGGATTTTCTTTTTTATGCTTCGAGGATAAAACCGTTAAAGATTTGTCGAAAAGCGCTGCAAAAAAATATTATTCCTACGGATTTTCAAAAGAATACGATTTTTATGTCGATAAAAAATCTATAAAAATTAAAAACAACATTACATATTTTAAAGCCTATTATAAAAACAAATCTTTGGGAGAATTTGAAATTCCTTTAATAGGAAATCATAATATTTTAAATTCTCTAGCTTCTATAGGAGTTTGTCATCGTTTGGATATAGATATCAAAACCATAAAAGAAGGACTTAAAACTTTTGAAGGCGTGGGAAGAAGATTAAATAAATTATACGATAAGGAAATAATTATATTCGATGATTATGCCCATCATCCAACCGAAATAAAGGCTACTCTCTCTTCGGTTAAAGCGGCTTATAAGAATAGAAGAATCATAGCGATATTTCAACCTCATAGATATAGCAGAACCGAATTGTTGTTAAACTATTTTAAGGATGCTTTTGAAGATGTTGATAATTTAATAATAACGGATATTTATGCGGCGGGCGAGACTGCAATATCTGGGATAAGCGGAGAGACAATTTACGATATAGTAAAGAACGATAATATTAAATATATAAAAAATATAGACGATATAATTTTAGAATTGGATAAAATGAAAAAAAACGGAGATATAATTTTGACGCTTGGAGCGGGTAATATATCAAAAATCAGCAACGAATATGCTAAAAAATTATTGAATTCTTAAAAATTCTATAAAAATATTACATAATTTTTCATAAATCTATACTATAAACGCAAGTTAACATACTTAATAAATTTATTGATAAAATATTCGATAATAATTTATATATTTATTTAATCAGGAAGTTTTCATGAATTTTAATATCGCTAAATCGGATTATGATTACGATTATATTTATTTTTTACTTGATGAGTTCAGCGATTATTTACAAACATTAAATTATGCAGCTTTTACTATAAATAGTTACAATAAAGATTTAAAAGAATATATAAAATTCTTAAAGAAAAAAAATATAGCGTTTGAGAATGCAGACCATTATTCTGTGAGGGATTATTTGGGATTTTTGCAAAAGAAAAAATTAACTAACGCTACAATATCTAGGCATTTGTCTTCGATAAGAAAATTTTATAAATATCTTTTAAGAAACGGCTACTCGGATGAAGCTAGAATAGTAAATATGAGAAGTCCGAAAAGAGAGGAACATGTCGCGAGATTTTTAACGCTTTCGGATATAGAGAGAGTTCTTAATATAAAGGACGGAGAGAGGTTTACTTTGATTAGAGACAAAATGATGGCTTTATTTATGTATACCATAGGTTTGAGAGTTTCAGAGCTTGCGTCTATAAAATTAAGTATGATAAAAAAAGGCTCTAAAAATTTAAGAATTTTCGGAAAGGGTTCGAAATATAGAGATGTTCCGTTACTTCCAATCATATACAATAATTGGGACAAATACATGAGAGCGAGAAAAATTATAGAAATAGAAAATAATATAGACAGCGATTTTCTTTTTATTAATAGATTTGGAAAACCGATAAGCGACAGAAGTATAAGAGCTTCAATGAAAAGATTAATGAGAAATTCGCATATAGCTATAGATTTTTCACCTCATACTTTAAGGCATACTTTCGCCACTCATCTTCTTAATAATGACGCTGAAATTAGAGGAGTTCAGGAATTATTGGGGCATGAAAGTATATCGACTACTCAAAGATATACTCATGTAACAAACGCAAGATTATTCGAAGTTTATAATAAATTTCACCCTCATTCGAAGCATTAATAAATTGTGGGCGGGCTATATTGTAATTTAGAATATTTTTTATTCTCCATTGCAAAATTTGTTTTATAATTTGTGATAACCTTCAAAAAACTAAATGCAAAATAAAACCAAACACAAAAAATAAGGGACATGAAAACATGCCCCTTAACTCACAACATTAAATAATTTTATCGCTACTTAATTAAACTTTACACTTTATTCAAGATGCCAACTATAAGGTTCTCCAAAGAAGAATTTATAATTGTCTCTATACCCATAAAGTAGTAAATTGTCCTTATACATCACGAGATAAGCTCTAAATTCCGTGCTACCTTCCCTAGTAAATCCCCATCCCCAATTCGGCGACATATTCACTCTCCAATTTAAGAATTTTGTATAGTCGGGATGTTGCCCCAAGTAAAGATTTTTATTACGGTCATAATTCGACAAAGTTGAATAATACAAGTCGAGTCCAAATTCATTGAAGTTTCCGTCAGAATAACCTATATTCATAACTACAACTTCAACATAACCTCGTTGTCGGTTATGAACAGCATGCATAAATGCATTTAAGTAATCGTTGTTATAATCGCAATAACCTTTGCCGCCATTTTCAGAGTCTTTAGATTTATTCAATGCCGTTTCGTAAAGTCCGCCTACAACCCATTTTCCAGCTTCGGTTCCCGGTCCATTAACCGTTACATTTTGGCTACCATTCCAATACTTATATGTCTTTTTTTCCCAAGAATGATGGCTATAATCGACTACTACTCCTCCAATGAATTTTCTTACTTTTACATTATATTTGCCTCCGTTACCTTCGTTATGCACATAAACGATATCCAAATTTTTATCGAAGTAATAATAATTTCCAACTCTAGGGTCTGCATGAGAATTATTTCCGTCTCTTATCATCCATCTTCTGCCATCTCCATATTTTCCATGGTTAATCGTATTGCTCCAAATTGCGGTCAATTTTTTTACATTCTGATAACTTACCCTGTGATTATTTCCGCTTCCGCTCCAAGGAGTATATAAGTTCATATATGTTGTCGGATAAAATATATCATTGTTTGGGTCGTTATCCCAACTTGGTGTTGACGGCGTTTGATTGGTGTCTCCCGTATTAGTATCGGAAGGCGTTTCGCCCATATTCGTATCCGTAATAGGAGGGGTTTCCGTATACGAATAACCCGAACCTCTGCTTCCGGTGATAGTATCTCCGCTACAAGCAATAACTCCAGCAATAAAAAATACAGCTATCAATGTAATAATAGCGCCGAGTGAGAATTTTTTCAGTCTCATAAAAAACTCCTTTCATTAAATAAATTTCGTAAGATGTTTAAACCTTACAATTATAATTATAGGGAATTTTATACTTAAATCAAGTGCTTTTTAAAAAAAATTCGAAATTTTATGTATTTTTTTTTGAACGAAATACTACATTTGCTACATTTTTAACGGTTATCTAGAATATTTTTTTCTTTAATAATTGTATTTTTTATTATATTTTATAAATCGTTTCAATAAAAAATTAAAGTAAGAATAAAGAATAAATAAAGAAGAATAAAATAAAAGGGGAATAAAATATTTACTCCCCTTTTGCTTGTTAGAAAATTAATTTAAAATTTTTCGCCCAAAATATCGCCGTTATTCGATATATAAATTTTTCTCATGTTATCCAAACTTATTTTATAGCTGCTATATTCTTTTTTAATTTTCAATATGTTAGCTTGCGGATATCTTTCTCTAATAGAGTTTAAAGCCGTGCTAGGCAATATATTTTGAGACAAAGGTTGAAAACGAGATGATTTTATGTCTTTCCATTCGCCGTTTAAAAAGAACTTAATCTCAACTCCGCTTTGTAGCTGCACCTTAAAATCTTTTCTTTTCTGTTCTGCATAAATTACAGGGTCGTTCGGAAAAGAAGCTTGAATAAAATCTTGCGCCGCTTTAGGCAAACTTGACGGCTGTATAATAATTCCAGCCATCGCACTAATACTCATTACGGACATAGCCGTAAACACAAAAAATAATTTTTTTATTCGATTTGTCATTGCAAATCCTCCTTGTTTTTTATTATATTTATATTATATACGATTTTAAATTATTTATCAAGTATTTTTTAAAAAAAATTTAAATATTTTACTTTATTTAGAAAATTTAATAGTAAAAATAATACAAATACTACATTTTTTAGCAGATTTTAAAATATTTTTTAATTAAAGTAAATAATTTTTACTAAAAATTCATTAATTCATATAAAAAATTTAAAAATCCAACCAATTTTGGGAAATTATTTGTAAAAAATATTACAAAAGCGCAATTTGTCTCAAAGCTTCGTAAGATATAATTGCAACCGTATTTGAAAGATTAATCGAACGAACTTTATCGGTTATCGGTATATAAATCGAATTTTCAAAATCGTTTTTCCAAAAAGATTCTCTCAAACCCGAACTTTCTCTGCCAAAAAGAAATATATCGCCGTTTGAATAATCGAATTTATCGTATCTTATTTTTCCAAATTTTGAAACGGGAATAATTCTTAAATTATTTTCTTTAGAATATTCTAAAAAAGCGATTTCGTTTTCATGTTTTATAAGTTTTAAATTTTCCCAATAATCGAGTCCGGCGCGCCTTATCTCTTTCGAACTTAATATAAACGAAGGCTTTGAAACTATATGCAAAGTTATATCAAGCCCTACGCATAATCTCCCTATATTTCCCGTATTTGACGGTATTTCGGGGCGATAAAGAGCTATCGATATATTAAAGTTGTTAAAATCTTTTTTCATATTATTGGATTTTTAAATAAAAACAAAGCAAAACAAAAAATAAAAAAAGAGAATTGAAAATCAATCCTCTTTAATTTATTTATAATAGAATTAATTGTCTTTAGTTTCCTTTTTAGACCTATTGCTTTTAGATTCTTCGCCTTTAGCAATAATAGCGCCTTCTTCCTCTTTTTTAGGTTCAGGTTTTGGAATTAAAGTGTGAAGTAAAGTATAAGCAACCGCCACATTTTCTTCTCCCGATTCCGCCGCCACTCTAAAAGACATTAAAGAAGAATATCTGCTTCCTCCATAAGCGTATCTAAAACCTATTTCGGCAGTTCCGCCCGCATCTATATTTATAACTTCCGAATCTAAAGCTATTGCAGATAGCGCTTGAGCCAAATCGGTTTTTATCGAAACATTATTTTGTCTTTTTGAAGTTCTATTAACTATGGTTAAAACTCCCGTTCGATTTCTCTCGTCAAGTTTAACGCTCACATTAAAAGGATTTTCCGAATATTTTTCTTCTATCCTTGAAACTATCGAAGCGTTTATATTTGCCCATTCTCTTATAGTATTTCCATTGCCTCTGAATCTCGACCATAACATTCTTGAAATATCATGAAAGAATACTCCTCTTATTCTACTGCTTCTGTTAAATTTTGCTTCCGATTCGTAAACTCTCTTCATAAATTCCAATTCTGGTCTTAAACTTCCGTCTTGAAGTCTATTGTCTACCATATTGCCAACTAAAGTATTATATTCTCCCGATAAATATCTGGGCCAGCTTGCAAGCATTCCCACATGCTGCGCTCTGCTCGCTTCGTATATCATTACGGCGTCATAATCTATTCCCGCATCGAAGAACATATAAGGGTCTTGTCCATGTTCTTGTCCTTGATTCCAACCTAAAGTAAAAACCCATAATTTTTTCTTTATTCCCGATTCTTTTATCTGTTTTATTATAAGCGATTCTTTATGCGCCCTAAACCATCGCCATTTCATTCCTATTTCTTTTTTCCCTCTATTTACGGCAAGCCATTTCATTCGCGCCTGTTTGCTCATAGTCTGCCAATTTGCCGGAACATATACGCCCGTGAGTTCTACCATCTCGTCTACCATTTCGTATCCGTCAACTTCGCCCGTTCTTATAAAGTCTAATCCCACATAAGATATATTCGGGTTTGAATCGTATCTTTTTAAAATATCTATTATATCTCTAACTCTTTTCGTATCGGATAAAGATATATGTCTACTTTCAACCAAACTTTTAGTTTCCGAATTATAACCTATAGAAACATCATAGCCGCCTTTTCTCGCTCCGCCGCCGGCTGCAAAATAGCTCATAACATAAGCGCCAAGTTCCACATTGCCTTTTTTCTTGCTTGAAGCTAAATTTTCAATATTTTTAATCATATCTTTAGCCCAAGGTTCATCCGAATTTATGCCCCTTGTCCAACCTGTGGTTTGTCCGCCTATAGCCCAAAATATGTCGCATTTCATATATCTTATCCAATCGTATATCGCATCAAAAGTGGTAAGCTCTCCCGTTTCTACGCTCGGAACTTTTTTTGTGGTTAAATCTATGGCATATTCTAAAGTGGCTATTTTTTTAGTTTCTTTTGCCGCAGGAGATTGTCTTCCTTTTACCGTAAAATCTTTAGTATATCCGTATATTCCTTTAGAAGTTTGAACCAAAACCACCGCCTGATATTCTCCTAAACTTCCTCCAAACGGATGCAAATAAGTTCCTCTATATTGCGAATTTTGAATTTTAAATACATTTATAGAATATCTGTCGTCTCCGTTTTTTTTAACGATTTTATCCGATTTGTATCTAACATAAATGCTTATATTTTTTACCGTGTCTTTCGTATATATCGAGGCGTTTATTACCACAGGCTCGTATCTAAAAACGGATATTTTAGACAAATCTATGGCGACTCTTGGAGATTCTCTATTTCTGGAATTTCTTATGGCAGTATCGACAGCTTCGCTTAATTTACCGGCTGCAGCATCCGTATTATTTGCAGAAAATACCAAAGCGGGCAATACATTAGGATTTGGCATATTTCCGTTTAAATCGTCAGCGCTTAATAATAATTCCTGATTCAAAAGTTCTATATTATTATCTGCAATTATATTCTCTTTAAAATAAAAATCTTCCAAATCCACCGATAAATCGTAATCGTATACGGGTTTTACGGTAGACAAAGAAAGCGAATCTGGATTATACATGTCTATTCTACGAAATTGATTATTTTCGCTTAATTCGTAATTAGATTCGCCGCTATTATTTATTATGGCTATTCTCTCGCCTATTCCAAATGTAAGCAATATGATAGATACGGTAATTAATAACAATAATGTTGTGGCAATTATACTATTTTTCATTTTTTATAAATTATTCCTTTAATTATTATTTTATGCTTCATGTATTATTCCTCGTATGTTTAGGATGTTTGGGATGCTTATCGATTTGCTTTTTCAAATGAGAAGCGTCCACATGAGTATATATTTCTGTTGTCGTTATATCCGAATGTCCCAACATTCTTTGAACCGCCCTTAAATCCGCTCCATGTTGTATCAAATGCGTCGCAAAACTATGTCTTAAAGTATGCGGATGAACATTCTTTTCGATGCCGCTTTTTCTCATTGTTTCTTTTACTATCTTCCAAATTCCAACCCTTGAAATTTTATCTCCTCTGAAATTCAAAAATAATTCTTTTGTATTTTTTCCTTTTACCATAACTACTCTACTCGTATGTATATATTTTCTTAATATTTCAAGAGCGCTGTCGTTAATAGGAACGATTCTTTCTCTTTTGCCTTTTCCGAATATTCTTAAATATTTTCCTTCAAAAGATATATCTTCGATTTTTAAAGAACAGAGTTCGGTTACTCTCAAACCAGAAGAATACATAAGCTCGAAAATAGCCTTATCTCTCAAACCTTTATCCGTTTTTTCGTTATGAACGGAAAGCAAATCGTCAACTTCGTTTGTTGTTAGAGATTCTGGCAAAATTCTTTTTAATCGTATAATTTCCAAATTATCGGTAGGATTCTTCGAAATATAATTTTCCATTAGCAAAAATTTATAAAGATTAACCACGCTTACCTTGTTTCTTGCAACGGTTCTAGCTTTCGAGCCTTGTTCCTTTCTTTCGTCCAAAAATTTTTCTATATCGCTTCTTATAGCTTTTAATATTGTCTTTTTGTGTCTGCTTAAAAAGTCTAGATATATGGCTAAATCTCTGCCATAAGATTCGAGAGTATTTAAGGATAAGCCCTTTTCCACTCTTTCATAGTTCAAATACATTGATAATATTTCTTGGTCTGAAATCTGTTTTACTGACATTGAAGATTGCCTCTTAATTAAAATATATACATATCAAGTCAACATAAAAAATTTATAGTATTTTGTTAACTTATATATATTATCGACAATGTTCTTTATTTATTTAAACATAATATCCATATATCTATTTATAAGATAATAAAAAAACCGAAATGTTGTTTAAAAAATTTTAAACAACATTTCGGATAAATATTTATTTAAATATTATTTAATTTTTTACTTCAATAAATTATATTTCTACATTCGCTCCGTAATCGATGTCTTGAAAACCAAAACCATGCAAATGCAAATATTCGTCTCTAAACTGATTCAAATCGGCGTTTGCTTTTAAGGTTTCGTTATCTTTTATTTTGTTCCAAGATTCCAAAACCTCTTTTTGAACATCGTCTCTAAGTTCTAAGTCGTCTAGTCTTAATCTTTGTTTTTCGTCTAATATAGCGCATTTTCCTGAAAATAATTTTTCGTTAAACTGTCTATACATTTGCTCTATACAACCTTCATGTATTCCTTTCTCTTTCATTATTTTAAATAGAATGCTTATATATAAAGGCATAGCTGAAATAACGGCAGAAGCTCTCGTAACGACCGCTTTTGCGACACTTACATACGCATGTCCTTGAAGTTTTTCTTGCATAATTTCATCAAGTTGCAAAGCGGTTTTTTCCAAATCGTTTTTAGTTCTACCTATAGTGCCGTCTCTGTATATGGCTTCGGTTATTTTTGGACCTATATAAGAATAAGCTATAGTTAAAGCGTTTTCAGACAACATATCCGCTTTAATCAAATCTTCAATCCATAATTTCCAATCTTCTCCTCCCATAACTTTTACTGTGTATTTTATATCATCTTCGGTAGCCGGTTCTATCTCCACATTTATAAGTTCCTCTTTCATAAAATCGACTCCTATTCCTTTATAATTTTGCCCAACGGGTTTTAAGGTTGAACGATAAGTTATATTCTCTTTTTCGTCTTTTCTTATTCCCGTAGCCAAACTATATATGAGTATGTCTATCTTGCCTCCAAAAAATTCTTTAGCCTCTTTTATTATACTTTCTTTCGAAGATTTTAAAAAAGCATCTCCGACTATAGTTTTTTCTTTAAGTCCGTCTATTTTAGCAAATTCGCTGAAAGCTTTATTATTATACCATCCGGGAGTGGCGGTTTTTTCTTCGCTTGCAGCTCTTTCAAAAGAAATGCCCATAGTATTTGTATTAAAACCGTAAGCGAGATTATTTTTTTACAAAAAATTAAAAAAAATAACGGACGAAGTGAAAACCTCGCCCGTTTAAAGTGTGTGGATTAGAA
>CAZUEE010000007.1:0-14083 GCA_964619175.1 uncultured Brachyspira sp.
TGTTGACTGTTGACTGTTGACTGTTGACTGTTGACTGTTGACTGTTGACTGTTGACTGTCACAAAGTTATAAAATAAAAATTTAATCATAATGACAAAATTATACAATATTTTATATTTTTGTCAATAGTTTAATAAACTAATTAAACCTATAAATCAATTCTACTATAACGAATATTAGAAAAATTAAACCTAAAAATATCCAAGATTTTATGGTTCTTCTTTTGGTTTCTCTTTTATAAAATTCTCTTTTAAAAGGGTCGTTATCGTTTTCCATAAAATTTAAATCAAACTTTTTTCAAATATTTTTGAGTATCAACCGCAACGGCTGCTATTATTATAGCTCCTTTGATTATATATTGCATATAAGGAGAGATGCCGACAAAAGACATGCCATAATTTATAACCTGAAATATTAAAACTCCAGAAACTATTCCCAATATAGAACCGATTCCACCAGAAAAAGAAACGCCTCCAACCACGCATGCGGCTATAGCGTCAAGCTCATAACCGTTTCCCAAATTGTTTGTAGCAGAACCTACCCGAGCTACTTCCAAAGAACCTGCTATACCGTATAAAGCGCCAGCCATAGTATAAACAATCATTAAAGTTAAAGGAATATTAACTCCCGATACGGCGGCAGCTTCGGGATTTCCTCCAACTGCAAAAATATTTTTTCCCAATTTTGTTTTATTCCAAATAACCCACATTATAAGAGTTATTATTACGGCAAATACTATTAGATAAGATATGGTATAATTTCCGATTTTTATTCCGCCTTGAGCCAAATGTGTAAATCTTGGGTCGAGTCCGCCTATAGGTTGAGCGCCATAAGGAGGTCTGTCAAAATAAGTGCTTGTCACTCCGTAAAGAATTAATTGCATGCCCAAAGTCGCTATAAACGGAGTTACATATAATTTTGAAATTATTATTCCGTTTATAAGTCCGAATACCATAAGTATAACCATAACCAAAAGTATAGGAAGTATAACCGGAAGCAAAGGCAAATTAGGATACATTCTTGTCGGATTGTCAAGAGATTGCAATAAAGAAGCGCTTACAACAGCTGCAAGTCCTACGGCTCTTCCGGCGCCAAGGTCGTTTCCTTGAGTTACAAGCAAAGTTCCTATTCCAACGGCAATAATCATACGAGTGGACGCTTGAGCGAATATATTTAAAAAATTGCTTAACCTGAAGAAAGAAGGTTCTTTAATTATAATACCGATTAGTATTACAAGGAGAGCCGCAAATATTGCGTTA
The DNA here is from genome assembly GCA_964619175.1 of uncultured Brachyspira sp. Classification (GTDB taxonomy): domain Bacteria; phylum Spirochaetota; class Brachyspiria; order Brachyspirales; family Brachyspiraceae; genus Brachyspira. The sequence continues at coordinate 1,260 of CAZUEE010000007.1, forward strand.
TTTAATATAAAAGATTTGATAGTTTTAAGATTATTTTTTTCTTCCGACATAATATATTCCTTTTATTTTTAATTAATTTTTTATTATTAAACTATAAATTATCAATTTCAAATTATAAATATTTAGCCGATAACGCCATTATCTCTTCCTGATTGGTTTCTTGAGTATTAACTATTCCCGCAACTTTTCCATTACTCATAACCAATATTCTATCCGTTATCCCTAATAATTCCGGCATTTCAGAGCTAACCATAATGATAGTTTTTCCTTCAGTAGCCAAATCTATAATCAATTTATATATATCGTATTTTGCCCCGACATCGATTCCTCTAGTAGGTTCGTCAAGCATCAAAATATCGGGAGTGCTCAAAAGCCATCTTCCAAGTATAACTTTCTGCTGATTTCCGCCCGATAACGACTGAATCGGCGTTCTTTCCGAAGGAGTTTTAACTTGCATACTGTCTATTACCCACATAGTATCTTCATGCATTTTTTTATTATTCAAAAATCCAAAATTGCCTCTATAATTGTCAATATTTGCTATTATCGAATTGAAACTAATCGAAAGCATTGCAAATATTCCCGTTTGTCTTCTCTCTTCGGTAACCAACGCAAAACCATGTTTTATAGCTTTTCTCGTGCTGCTATTTTTTATTTGTATATCTCGTTTAACTATCTGTCCGCTAGATAAAGTTCTCATGCCGAAAATACTTTCGAGTATTTCCGTTCTTTTTGCTCCGACAAGTCCGGCAATTCCGAATATTTCTCCTTTTCTAACATTAAAATTCACATCGGTTAAAGAAGGTTGATAATAAGCCGTAAAATTTTTAATTTCCAATACATTTTCCGAAGGAGTATTAGTTTTAGGAGGAAATCTATTGGTTAAATCTCGTCCGACCATTTGCTTTATTATAATATCGGTAGTTAAATCTTTTGACGGAGTAGTAGCCACATATTTTCCATCTCTCATTATGGTAACTTCGTCCGATATTTGAAGTATCTCTTCCATTTTATGAGAAATATAAATCATCCCAACTCCCCTACTTTGCAGCTTTCTTATAATTTTAAATAATTTAGCCACTTCTTTTTCGGTAAGGGAACTCGTAGGTTCGTCAAGCACCAATATTTTAGAATTATATGAAACGGCTTTTGCTATTTCAACCATTTGCATTTCGGATACCGACAAAGTATTTACTTTAGTTCTAGGATTTAAAGGTATTTCTAAATCGTCAAAAATCGCTTTAGTGTCGTCAAACATCTTTTTTTCATCTACCACAAATAGTTTGGTGGGATATTTTCCAAGCCATATATTGTCGGCAATGCTTCTCTGTCTGACTTGATTGAGTTCTTGATGCACCATAGCCACGCCGTTATTTAGCGCTTGTTTAGGAGATGTAAAATTAACTTCTTTACCGTCTAAAAATATCTCGCCTTTGTCTTTATGATAGATTCCGAATAAACATTTCATTAAAGTGGATTTTCCCGCTCCGTTTTCTCCCATAAGGGCTACAACCTCACCTTCTTTCACGGTTAATTGAGCATCATCTAAAGCTTGAACTCCGGGAAAGTATTTGGAAATATTTTTCATTTCAAGAATGACTTTTTTCTCATCGCTCATAAATTAATTATTCCTTGATAAACTTATAAATTACAAAAACCAAAAAACTGGGGATATTAATAAATTAATATCCCCTAAAGTTATGAGAATTATTTATAAGTATTTTCAGCAACTTCTATATTGTCTATAGTTATTGGAACATAAGGAACTCTAACAGCTTTAACATTATCCAATGTCCAGTCCGTTCCTTCCAAAGGGTCTTTTCCTGTGGAAACATTTAAAGACAAATCTACAACGGCTCTAGCTTGATTCAAAGCGTCGTTAAGAACAGAACCTACAACCGTTCCTTTTTTAATTTCATTTAACATATCGGGGATGGCGTCTACTCCAACGATTGGTATAAATTTATTATTGTCACCTTGATTATATCCCAAAGCTTGAACGGATTGCAAAGCACCTAAAGCCATAGAGTCATTATTTGAGAATACGAATTCTATTTTATCTCCATGTTTTTGCATCCAAGCGTCAACTATATCTTTAGCTCTCGCCGTATCCCAATTGGCGTTTAATTCTTCCAATTTTTCAACTCTAATTCCGTTTTCGGTTATATATTTAGTTACATGAGAAGTTCTAGCTTCAGCGTCAGGATGGCCCGGCTCACCTTTTAATAAAACATATTGTATAACGCCGTCTCCGTTTTTATCCCAAGACGGATTAGCTTTCCAAGTTTTTACTACAACTTCGCCTTGCATATCGCCCGATTCTTCGCTTTTAGTTCCAACATACCAAGCCTTGTCATAACTGCTCATAGCTTGAGGACTAGCTTCTTTGTTAAAGAAAACTACAGGTATATCTTTTTCTTTAGCTTTATCTATTATAGTTTGAGCGGCTTGAGGGTCAACCAAATTAATTGCCAAAGCTTTTGCATCTCTATTTAGCATAACATCCACTTGGTCATTCTGTTGAGCTTGATTACCTTGAGAATCGTTCATTATTAATTGAGCTTTTCCCGCACTAATACTTTCGATATTTCTCCTAACGAAAGACATAAAATTGTCGTCGTATCGGTATATGGTTACTCCGATAGTTGGCGCATCCGCATTAACGGCATTATCGTCTTTTTCTCCGCAAGACATTAGTAAAACGGATGATATAAGCGCTACGCTTATAGAAAAGATTAAAGATTTTCGCATGATTTAAGTCTCCTTAAAAATTTAATTAATATTCTAATTATTAAGTATACACATTTTAATTTTTAAATCAAGTCTTTTGTTTATTTTTTCTAAATAAATTTATTAAATAAATTATAAAAAAATATAAAATTTTAATTATAAAAATTAATTATAAGCGTCTAAAGCGTCGTTTATATTATCTTTTGTAATCGCTTTATAAGGAACTCTAACTGCTTTCACATCATCAAGTTTATAATCTGTTCCCTCCAAAACATCCTTGCCCGAGGCGACATTTAAAATCATATCCACAACGGCTTTGGCTTGGTCTTTTGGACTTTGTAAAACCGTGCCGAGTATCGCTCCCTTTTTTATCTCTTCTATAACTTCGGGAATGGCGTCTACCCCAACGATTGGTATAAATTTATTTTCGTCTCCTATATTATAACCTTGCGCTTGAATAGATTTTAAAGCTCCCAAAGCCATAGAATCGTTATTTGAGAATATAAACTCTATGCTATCACCGTATTTTTTTATCCAAGTATTCGCTATATTTTGCGCTTGTAGTATATCCCAATTTGCGGTTTGCTCGTCAAGTTCCTCCAAATCTATTCCGTTTTCCGTTAATACCCCTTTTATTCTTTCGGTTCTGCCTTCTGCATCCGGATGTCCAGCCAAACCTTTTAATAAAAGATATTGAATTTTTCCATCTCCGTTTTTATCCCATTTAGGATTCGACAACCATGCTTTTAATACTATATCTCCTTGAATATCTCCCGATTCTTTGCTTCTCGTTCCAACATACCAAACCTTGTCGTAACTCATAATATGTTCCAATCGAGGCTCTATATTAAAGAAAATTACGGGAATTCCTGCTTTTTTTGCCTTATCTATAACCATATTTGCCGACATTGGGTCTACCAAATTAATAGCCAAAGCGTCCACTTTTCTTTGAACGGCGGCGTCTATTTGGTCGTATTGTCTAGCTTGGTCATTTTCCGAATCGTTCATAATAAAAGAAGCTTTACCCGTTAGCATAGATTCGATGTCTCTTCTCATAAAAGACAAAAAATTATCGCTATAACTGTATATGGTTATTCCGAGTCTTACCTTATCGTTATTTTCTGAGTTTTTTTCAGAACAACCTATAAGTGAAACTATTAAAACAAAAAATAAAATAATAAAATTTTTAAACATATTGTTTCTCCAATTTTTTTAATATATTAAATATGTTCAAATTATATTTTAATAGATTTTAATGTCAATATTAATAATACATAATTATAACGGATTGAGTTTTATAAAGAATCGATTTTTAAAAGAACGGGAGATAATAAAAACGCGGTCAATATTCCTATAAACAAAAATAAGCCGAAAGATTTAACGGGAATAAATCCGCTGAAAGCCAAAGTTCCGAAAGATAACGCTGTCGTAATCATAGATAAAAATATAGCAAGAAATGTAACTTCTTTTTTAGCTTTGCTTTTTGAAAAGAATATGCAATAATCTACAGATATTCCTATAGAAAGTATAAGGGCAAATATGGAAAATATATTTATACTCAAATTAAATATTGAATGAATATTCAAATTTACTATAATCGAAATTATTTGAATTGCTATTATGGCGATTGCATGTTTTTTATTAAAAAATAATATCATAAAGGCAAATATTATTATATACGCGATAAGTGCCGTTATGATGGCAGTTTTTGCGGTTTTATCCAAAGCTTCGTTTATTTCGTGATTTATATTAAATATTTTTATATTTTCGTTTTCTATGATTTTTGAATTAGTTTCGTCTGTAGTCGATATTATAAAATATTTTTCGTTATTTTTTACGATAATTTTTTTTAATTCGCTCATATTCTCAATTAAATCTTCCATATTTAAAACTTCGTTTTTAGTTATTTCAAATTCCAATTTTATTTTATTATAAACTTCGTCGTCAAAATCCAAATATTCCGTTTGCTTTTTTAAAAAGGGCATTAAATTATTTTCAACAAGTTTTGTATTTTCTCTCTGTCTATTTTCAGAATAAAAAAATTTTGAAATCGCGCTATAATTTATAAAATAATTTTCCAATATTTCTTCCGTTTCAAGAGCATCTGACAAAGAATCTCCTCTCGATATAATTATATTTTTTGATATAGATGAATTTAATCTTTTATAAACCTCCGTTTCGCTTTCTATAAGAAAATCTGGAGCGTTATAAAGTTGATTTGACGAAAAATTAACTTTTAATTTTTGAATATTAATAATCGAAATCAAAGCGACAAATATAATCAAAAATAAAAAAAATTTTATATTTAAAAATTTAATATAATTATGCAATATATTTTTACTTTTATTTAAAATATTTTTCCTTAAAAAACGATTATCTTTTTTAAAAATAAACGGATATATTATTATAACGGTTAAAAAAGAACTAGTAAGTCCGAATATAGAAAATAATGCGATTTGTTTTAAAAGAGAGAGCGAAGTTAAAGATAATGCAAAATAACTTGATATAGTCGTCATAAAACTTAAACTCATACTCGGCAATATTTTTTTCAAAACTTCTTTTTTGTCTTTTTCGTTATACCATTCCGTTATAAAATGTATCGAATAATCGAGCGATATTCCTATTAAACTAGTCCCAAAAACGAAAGTAAATATATGAATGGAATTAAGCAATACGGAAAGTAAAAAAAATGAAGTGGCAGCGGAGAACGCTATCGAAATCATAGAAATTACATAAGGCTTTATAGATTTAAATAAAACTAAAAATATTAAACATATAAAAACTAAAGACACTATAGATATTATCGTTATCTCTCTTTGAGCGGATTTTTGACTATAATATGCATGAATCGGAACTCCAGAAAAATATATTTTTACTTCTTTATCGTTTTCTATTTTTTTTAACAAATCGATTAATTCGTCAAAAAAAATCATATTGTCAAATTTTTTAGGAATTTCCATACTTAATAAAATATTAAATTTATTTTCGTAATTTATAAAAGAAACTCCGTCTCTTACTTCGCCGTTATTATTTTTAATTAGTTCCATAAGTTTAGAATTTAAAACAAAAAAAGGGTCGTCTTCAATATTGTCGATTATTGGAATAAAAAAAGGCGAGTAAAAATTAGCTATTCCGTTTTCCGCTATTTTTTCTCCTTGATTATTTAAAAGCAAATCTCTTATCTCTTTTGAAATAAGCTGATATTTGTATTTTATAATAGTTTGCAAAACATCGTCATAATTTTTAGAATATAAATTAACCGTAACATTTCCATAATTTTGTTTTATATAATTTTCTATTTCTACGGCGGAATTTTTGGCATTATCAAAATATTCGTTTTCGACTAAAATTTTAACCTCGCTAGAGTTTTGCAAAAAAAATGTTTCGATGCTATTTTGAAAATCTTCGCTTTCTTCGAACCTTGGAGCGATTGATAAAAAATTGGTGTCTATTTTCGCCCTATAATCAAATCTAAATAAAAATATTAAAAAAACGGACAAATGAACGATTAGCCAGACGATAACTTTTTTATTCAAAATATTTTTTTTCATTATCCGTTATCTCGTTTCCAGCATATAAAATATTCATTATATATTCCGTATAACCGTTTATATTAAATATTTTTATTCTTTCAATGTAGCCTTCGGTCGATATTTGCACCTCTATTTTATTGAGTATTTTTTTAAATTCTTCATTTTTAGGAATGTATGTTTTAATTCCGTTTTCGCTTTCGATTTCTTCAAAATAATCTTTAATCGCTTCTTCGTCGTAGCTAAAAATCGATTTCATTATATCCGCTATTTGGGAAAATAGAGCGTCGCTCGAATCCGATATTATTCTTTTATCTCCGTTTGGAAGTATTTGATATATACTTTTTTCGCTCATTACGGTTATGGATTCTTTTGGCGTTTTCGTAAACCAACAAATTCCGTATCCATTTGCGATAAAAAATTCTCCCGAAGATTTGAAAGGTTTTTTAACTCTATTTAAATATACTATTTGCTGATAATTTCCTTTTATTAGTTTATGGTTTAAGAATTTATATTCTTTATATCCCTTATACTCATTTTTATTTTGTGCTGTTAATAATAAAAAAGAAAATATAAAACATATTAAAACAAAAATTTTTTTCATCGTAATTACTCCCTTAATTTTAATTTTTAATTTTTTTAATTTTATTTATCCCAAAAATAATACATATTATACCATTGATAAGGATATTTTATAAGCATTTTTTCAGTTATTTCGGCAAATTCTTTTGTAAGTTCAAGCACGATTTTAGATTTGTCGTTTTTAGTTAATCGTTTATTTTGAATATTCGAAATAATTTTCGATTCAAAAATATAAAAATCATATTTTTTTGGAATAATTTTATCGTTTTCTCTTAAAGCGAAAAAGTAATAAGTCGGATATTTAAGCAAAATTGGAATTAAAAAAGTGCCGTAAGGAAAACGAGCATCCTCGCCCAAAAAATTAATCAAATTAAATTTATCGCTTTTATTAGAAGTTCTATCTCCGGCTATAGCTATTATCTCGCCGTTATTTAATTTTTCTTCCATAGTTATTATGGCATCAGGTCCAATATTTGAAGCGTCTATAAAATCCACGAAATTATTTTTATTATTTTTGGCAGACGCTATAAGAATATTTACATTTTTATTTAAATTAAAATCCATTAATATATTGATTTTGCAGTCTTTTACGGGATTGCCTTCGTTTATGGCAGCTAGAGCTTTTAGAAGTTCTATATTTCCCAAATGAGCGAATAATATTATCATTCCTTTTTTATTTTTAAGCAAATCTATAACCTTATCGTAATCTTCTTTGGTTTTTAATATCAAATCTTTTAAAGGTATGTCTCCGTTCCAAGCGGCGTATTTTTCGCATATCGAAACTATAAAAGAAACCAGATGTTTATACGAATGAAAAATATTAACTTTTACCTTTTTATTATATTTTGAAATTCTTTTTAAAAAATCTCTAGAGGCTTTTATTCTGTTTCTTGCATAAATAAAATATACTATACTCACAGGAAATATCAAATAAATTATTATTAAATTTCTTCCGATTATTTTATAAACTATTCTTGAAAAATTTATTTCCCATTTATTGCCGATTTCTTTTTCTTCAGTCCAATGTTTCATAATAATTTAATATAAGCTTTGCCTTGCGAGTATTTTTTATCGTTGTCGTATATCTTGAAAGAAATAGAATCATTTAAATAATTTCCTTCCACAAGAACCTTCGTATTTGGATATATCATATTGATAAATTTTACTTTTGATAATTTTTGAACGGCAAAATCCACATTAAAAATATTTTTCGTTATATCCACTACGATTTTAATTTGAGCTATAGCGGGAAACAATTTAAAATTTTCAAAATGTCCGTCAAAATAAGGCGAATCTTCCGATATAAATATTTCCGCTATAAATATATTTTCTTTTTTATGTTTTAAATTATAGTTTTCAGATCTCATAAGATTTATTTAAAACTTCAAACTTTTCCATTATATCGTCAAGTTCCTTTCTTTCTATTTTTCCCAATTCGTTTCTTGGAATTCTACCTACAAAATATATCTTTTTAGGAATTACAATTTTCTCAAAATAACCTTTCAAATAATCTTTAATATATTTTTTCATCTCTTCTTCGTTTGCATTAATATCGTTAAGAACTATAAAAGATGCCACATATTCTCTCTTATCCGATTTGCAATAAATTGTATAACTGTCTTTAAAATTTTTATCTTCCAATATTTGTCTGTCTATCTGCTGAACACTTATTCTTTTTCCCTCGATTTTAACTATAGAATCCTCTCTTCCCAAAAGTTCGAATTCATCTTCGTTTTTCATGTCGACTACATCGCCTACATGAACCCAAAATCCTTCTCCCGTATAACCCGAAGAACAAAATAAACTTCCGTTTTCATTAACTTTAAGTTTTACTATTTTTAATCTCGTCCACAACTCTTTTTCGCTTCTTTTTCTGTAAGCCATTCCTCCGCCTTCGGTGCTTCCGTATATTTCTATCGCGTCCGTATTAAAAGTTTCTATACATAAATCGCTCGTTTCTTTATCCAAAGCTCCCGTAGAAGAAAAAATATTCCACTTTGATTTTATTTTTAGCGAAGATTTGTCGATTCTTTTCAAAAATGCCGGATTGGTTATAAAGGTAATATGTTTATATTCTTCAAAATTATTCAAAGTTTCCAAATAATTTATTCTATTGTCCAAAAATTTTAATTCCAAAATATAAGGAACTAAAAAATCGAAAACGAAACCGTAGCTATGATAATGAGGAACGCTATATACGAATATCGAATCTTTCAAACTTTCCCCAAACTCTCCTATTATTTTAAGCGCTTCAGCCTCGAACTGTTTTAAAGTTTTTTCGATTAATTTTGGAAATCCCGTAAAACCCGAAGTATAGAAATTTATATTCATATTTTCGTCTATTTTATTTAACTTCAAAAAGTCAATCCATTTTTCTTTATATTCTCCGTCAAATATCTCTTTAAGAGAAATATGCGATTTTTCATCGTCCGATATATAAATCATAGAATCGTTTATTATGCTTTCCACATATTTTGGACTATTATTATTTAGGGCATTAACTTTCTTTTTAAGCAAAAGAGATGCCGACAAAATAACTATAAAATAGTAAGCGTCGTCTATAAAAATAGTAATCGTATCTTTGTCTAATTTTGAAATATACTCCAACGATTTTGCGATATCTATTACAAAATCTTTATAGCTTATTTGATATTTATTTTCTTTATGAATCAAAAAAGTTTCTTCAAAATCTTTTAATAAATAAAAATTTGTTTCGCTTAACTTTCTCATAATATTAATTTCCTTTTAATTTTCTTTAATTTTATAATTTAATTTTTTAATTTTCTTTGGGAGAATTTTCTTTTATATATTTTGCCAAAGTGTTTACCGAGTAGAAATATTTTTTATTATTTTCTTCGATATCGGAAAATGTTATTCCAAAATGTTTCCTAACGGCGACTCCTATCTCCAAAGCGTCTATAGAATCGAGTCCAAGCTCTTCTCCAAACAAAGGTTCGTCATTGTCGATATCGTCTATAGTCATTCCTTCGAGATTTGCAACCTCTATAATTATTTTTTTAATTTCATCTTCAATATTCATTTTTACTTCTCCTTAATTTTATTTAATTTAATATTCCCTAATTTTAAATTAGTTTGATTCGTGGATATAAATTTTATAAAATCTATTATTATATTTTCATCGTTTTTATTTTCATTGTCGATTATTTCAATATTTATGTCGCTCTCGTTTTTATTGGCGGATATAATAAACGAAAACGCAAAAGAATAATTTTTGTCTTTCGATATCTCTTCGTAACTTTGAGGGAGTTTTTCATCGGCTATAATTAAAAGCGCCCTATCTTTATTGGAATCATTCAAAAAAGCCAAAGCTTGCAATAAAATAGTATCCAAAAAATTATCATAACAAGTGATTGAAATCGCTCTTTCGTTGTTTTTATAAAATATGGTAAGTTGTCCTATAGCCGTATTAAAAACCGAATAACTAAATAAAGCGGGAGAGACTTCATGTTCCGTTACTATTTTTTTCGACATATTAAACTGCTGATTTATCTCTCCATATTTTGAGATAAAGAAAATCGGAATCTGTTCGTTTACTTTTATAAGATTTTTAACCGATTCAAAAACATATTTCGTAATTTGACTGAATCTCCTCCTCTGCGCTCTCGGTATAAAATCCAAATCGGGAATCTCATCTCCGTAAGATATATTTATATTTTCGTTTAATCTGTTTAAAATATATTCCTTATTCATATTTGGAGAAAAGAAATCCCAATCCAACACTTTAAAACATAAATTTGACATATACAACAATTTAATATTATCTATTTTACAATTAGTATAAATTATATCGTTATAAAGTCAAGAATTAACTTAAAAATTAAATTAAATGCTAGATTATTGACAATTAATTAAATCAATATATTCTATTATATTAAAGTATAATAATTTAAAATAAATATTAACGGAAAACGAAATTATGGAAACTAAAAAAAACAATAATATAAAAAAAGCTTCTTTTTTTACTATGTTTATATCTTTTTTTTATATAGGACTGGTCACAATAGGCGGAGGACTTGCAATGCTTCCGATAATGGAAGATGAATTTGTAAACAAAAGAAAATTTTTAACAAAAGAAGAGATAATCGATGTTTTCGCTTTGGCTCAGAGTATTCCGGGAGTTATAGCCATTAATACATCTTTATTGACGGGTTTTAAGGTTGCAGGAATATTCGGAGGGATTATGGCTGGCATAGGCGTAATGACTCCGTCTTTTGTAATAATACTTATGATAGCGCCGATATTTGAAAGATTTCAGAATTTGGAATATGTTAATAAGGCTTTTTTAGGAATCAAAGGAGCCATAGCCGGACTTATATTATTATCCGCTTACGGTATGGGAAAAGAAGTTTTAAAAAATAAATTTACCGTTATGCTTTTTATATTTAGTTTTATTCTTGTGGTATTTTTTAAATTTAATGTAATATATACGCTTTTACTTTCAGCATTAATCGGCTGGATTTATTATTTGATTAATAAAAATAATAAAATAAGAAAAATATAATTACGAGGTCATGATGATTTATTTTAAACTTTTTTATGTTTTCGCAAAATTGGGACTATTCACTTACGGCGGAGGATACGCTATCATAGCTTTATTATTGGGAATATTGGAAGATTACGGATGGATAACGGCTTCGGAATTTTCAAAATTGGTGGCAATATCTCAAATTACTCCAGGTCCTATAGCGATTAATTCCGCTACTTTTGTCGGTTATAGAGTAGCCGGAGTATTCGGTTCTTTTTTTGCAACATTAGGAATTTTTGTTCCCGCGTTTTTTATAACCATGATAGTCTCTCAATTTTTTTATCGTATAAAAGACAACGAGCAGTTTAATAGCATAATGAACGCTTTGAGAGTATGCGCCGTAGCTTTAATAGGTTCGGCGGTAATTACATTTTCAAAAGACGCTTTTTTTGTAAGTCTTACGGAAACTTCGATTTTAAAAAATATAGATTTTATTCAAAACATTTTTAAATATATAAGTCCAATCGGAATATTTATTTTCGCTTTGTCGATTTTCTTAAAAATAAAAAAAATTCCAATAATAGCCATAATGTTAATATCCGCCGTTTTGGGAATCGTTTTATATTAATAATTTTGTCGTAAAATGAAAATTTGATTTTTTATTTTACACTTTGTATAATTATCTATTAATTCAATTTAATGAAATTAAGGCGTCTATTTATGAAAAATAAAAATTTGTTTTTTAAAATTTATATTCCTTTCGTTTTTATTCTTACGATTGCTATAATAATTTTATCAATATTAGGAACTAAAACTAGAATCGGATATTTAAATGAAATTTCATTAAATATTAACGAAACTTTGCAATTAAATAATTTAGAATTAATAATATACGATTTTAAAAACGAATACGAATTAAAAAATTATTTGCTAAATAATGAAAATATTTCAAATTATAGCTACAGTTTCAAAATGGGATATTATGACAAAATTTTTAAACATAGCGATATCTATGAAGTATATCCCGATTTTTCCAATCTTCCAAAATTTATTAAAGAAATAAAAATGCGTTCTTTAGGAAATCCTTTCGGTAATTTTGTTGCGAGTAAATCAATCGAAGAAAAAATAGACAATATTAAATATACTTTGAAAATTAAACATAATTTTTACATATATTTTCTCGCCTTAATTCCAAGTTTATTGATTTATTTATTAGTTAAAATATTTTTAAATAAATATATATCTTTATTCAACAAAATATCTATACCGATTAATTATACATTCAAATTTTATATTCTAAATGATTTTATAATAAAATTTATATTTGCCATATTATCTACAATTTTAATGGCGATTTTGCTAAAAATATTTGGATTAAGTAATGTCAATACTTATATAATTTCGCTAATTTTCATATCGTTATATTTTTTATTGATTAGTAATATATATATATATATATATAAGAAGCTAATTTTTCAAAAAGATTATTTAAATTA
>CAZUEE010000007.1:14183-37646 GCA_964619175.1 uncultured Brachyspira sp.
ATATATATATATATATATATAAGAAGCTAATTTTTCAAAAAGATTATTTAAATTATTTAAATAAAGAAAAATCCGAAATCATAATTTATTTTATAGTATTATTTTCGCTATTATCGGTAATTAATTCGGTTTTAGAATTGCAAGCTTTTACAAATCAAAATTTTATTGTTCTTTTTATACAATTTATATTATCATTAATTATATTTATAATTCTTGCCAACGAAAAATATAATAAATATATTTCCATCTTTTTGGCTTTAGTGTCGATTATATTAATATCGTATAATCAATATTCTCCGTCTATAAACGACAATTACCATTATTCTGCTCATTTCAATTCTGTTTTTATGGTTTATAATTCCATTCCTTATCAACAAAATATGTATAGCATACATGGACATTATGCATTATTTATGTATCCGTTTTTAAAAATACTCGGATTAAATATAAAGTCTTATTCCGTATTAATAGCTACTCTTTCTGGAATATCTTCTTTATGTATAATTTTATCTATATTTATATTAATAAAAAATTCGTTTTATAGAATAATAGGAATATTAACTACTTTATTTTTTCTTTTTACAATAGGACAAAATTATTACAGCGTTTTTCCGTTAAAAATATTTTTTCCAAGCGTTATAATGTTATATATATCTTTAATAAGTAACAGAAAAAACAAATTTTTAACTATAATAGAATATGTTTTAACGTCTTTGGGAATTTTATGGGGAGCGGATACGGGATTAGTTTGTATAGGAGCTTTATTTATTAAAAATATATATCTTTCTTCTTACGATTTAAATTTTAACGATAAAAGATTTTACTATAATATCGCTTTATTTGGCATTCTTTCAATATTGTCAATTTTTACAGCTTTGTTAATTCTTAATATTTGCAATATTTATCTTTTAGGCGGAAAAAGTCAAACTATAAAAGATTTATTATTTCCATTATTTACGGGGCAGAGCAAATACACGGAAAGCGGTTCGAGATATCCTATAAGCTATTGGATTGCTACGATAATAATATTTTTATTTTCGTTTCTTTATTATATAAAAGACATGAAAATATTTAATTTTGTAAATAACGAAAAATTTAAACCTTATTCTTCAAGTATAATATTTTCTTCAGTTTGCGGACTCGGGCTATATTGCTATTATATGAACAGAAGCGATATTACTCATCATATGATTGTAGTAGCTTCGTTATCCATTATAATTCCTTTTAGTCTTTACAGATTAAATATTATGTTGTTTTCTATGAAAGAATACGATATCAAAAATTATAAATATATTTTTAATATAATTAAAGCGATATTTTTTATTTATTCTATTGTAATTATATTTATTTCAATAAGCAATTTCACAAATATTTTAAGTCCGAATTTTCGAAAACATATATTGACAAAAAACGATGAAAAAAACGGAATTACTTACACAATAACGGAATACATGAAAAAATACGGATATGACGGAATAGCTTCTTTCGGCGGAGCTTTCGTTTACGGTTACGCCAATTTAGGATGGACAAATTCTTTGATACTACCAAACGAGAGCGACTGGTGGAATCCGAGTTTTGGATATAGCAATGCCATTAAAATATTTTTAGATAAAAAACCAGATATATTTTTGTCGGAGAAATATTTAAAAAATTTGGATGTTTTTTATCATAATGAAGAAAACGAGCGAAGCATATATTTATTTAATAGATTTGTTAATATGAATTATACGAATATTCCGACAGAATATGAAAGTTATGGATTTTATTTATATAAACTAAAATAAACTAAAATAAAATTTTATTTTTAACGATGGCGAGATAATTTTTCCAATCTTTTATAAAATCGTTTATTGAATTTATTAAACAATATATTTTTTAATTTCGATCTCAAATTTTTAAATGGAATTAACCAAGTTGTTTTATAAATTATATCGTAAAACATATTTCTTATATCCCTATTAAAATTTATTGGTTCTCTTCCGTCTTCAAAATCGGTAATCGCTTTTGCGTTATATAATTTGCTTAAAATAGAAAATATGCTTTGGTCATGTCTATGTTCTATAAATCCGTCAAAATTTTTAATTGCCGAAGGAGTGTCGTCCGCCAAATTAAAATTATTATAAAAAACTTTAAGCCAATCATTGACAAATCTAATAGTTTTATCAGTCTTTTTAATTATTATAGAAGTGGCGCATCTCATATTTGTGTCGGTAATTTCTTTATTATACAAAACATTAAAATATTGAAATAAATCCGACTTTGTCCAGTGTTTATCGAGTAAACCCATTTCAAAAGCTACAATATCGTAATCTTTTGCATAATCTATATAATTTTTCATTTTACCTATATATTCTTTTTTCAAATGACAACCCGTATCGGCATAAATTAATATATCGTTATATTCTATTCTTTTCAACGATTCTAAAATTATATAAGGTTTCCAACACCAATATCCAAAACCTCTAACATTATGATTTAATTTATCTTTAAAACGAACTTTGAAATCTTTTCCTAAAGTTAATTCTTCAAACAAAAAAATATCGTCAAATATATCCATTTCGAGAGCTTGATTATAAAATCTTTTTAATGCCGGAAGCAAACATAAATTGGCAAAACTGCAAATATATATTTTTGAATTCATATCGCAGTCCTTTTGATTTTCAATATTTCGGAAAATTCATGATTAAAAATATTAAATAAAGAATTTTTATCTATTTTTCTATTCCATTGATTATGCCAATGATAAGCGTAAACTCCCTTAAAAAATTCTTTATAAGAAATAATTTTATTTTTATATTCCGTAAATAAATCTTCGAATCGAGTTATAGGATAATCGTAATTATTTATATTCGTTATATTCCAAATCGGGTCGAAAAAAGCGCATGGAAAAATAGTCATTTCAGACAAATTGACATTGGAATAATTAAAAATTGTCCAAGGAACAACAGAATCGTATTTTTCTATATAAGGCAAAATTTTATTTATTATCTCTTTATCTTTAAAAAATATAATCGCCGTATTTGCATAAGGTTGTTTTTCCCATTGATAACAGAAACTATTTTTAAGCAAATCGGAAAAATCTTTTAGAAATAAAATATCTAAATCAAAATACAAACCGCCATATTTAAAAAGAATTAATAATCTAAAAGCGTCCGCTCTTGCAGGCAAATTATCGTTTTGAATAAATAAATTTTTATATTTTTCAAAAGGAGTATTTTTAATTTGAATTTTATCTTCATATATATATATATGATTTTCTATCTCTTTTAAATATTTATTTTTTTATTTTTATTAAAAGTAGCCTTGTCTATCCATAAATAAATTTCTGAATTATTTTGAGCGCATAGCAAAGATTTTATAGAAAAAATATGTTTTTCGTTAATATCTCCATACCAATATGCATGACATTTAATTTTTTCGGATTTTACAATTTCGTCTTTTTTATTTTTCAAAAAGTTGAGCGCGTATTCGTTGTCTATATATAATAAATCGTCTTCCAAATGATTAAAATTTTTATAAGAATCTCCGCTTGTAGGCTGAGTCGGAATATAAAATTTTTTCTTAAAAAACATAAAATATTTATCTTATATAAAATAATAATAAAAATATTATACAATAAAATTGAAAATTAATAAATAGTTGATAATTTTAATTTTATAATATATCATTAATCAAAATTCTGTTTAATTAAGGAAATATTATGCGTTTATCAAAACTCTTTATGCCGACTTTAAAAGAAGCGCCAAACGATGCAATCATAGAATCGAATAAATTAATGATTAGAGCAGCTTTGGCAAGAAAAGTGTCAAACGGTTTATATTCTTATTTGCCTTTGGGTGTGAGAGTATTAAATAAAATATCTAATATCATAAAAGAAGAGATGGACGCTATAGGTTCAAACGAATGCATAATGCCTCTGCTAGTTTCAAAAACTTTACTTGCTCCTTCGGGAAGATGGGAAAGATTCAAAAAAGAATTATTTAGATTAAAAGATAGAAACGATATTGATATGGCAATGGGACCTACTCATGAAGAAGCTTTTACGATTACGGCTCAAAACGAAATTCAATCATATAAGGATTTGCCTTTGATTTTATATCAAATACATACAAAATTTAGAGACGAGATAAGACCGCGATACGGAGTTATTCGTTCTAAAGAATTTATTATGAAGGACGCCTACTCTTTCAATATGACAAAAGAATCTTTAGATAAAAGTTATAACGATATGAGCATGGCATATACAAAAATTTTTAAGAGAATGGGATTAAATACAGTGAGCGTTAAAGCGGACAGCGGAGCTATGGGCGGCGAAGGAAGCGAAGAGTTTATGGTTTTAAGCGAAGTTGGAGAAGAGACAATAATATTCTGTTCAAAATGCGATTATAGGGCAAATGTAGAAAAAGCGGAAGTTAAAAGCGAAGAGATTTCAAAACTCTATACCGATAAAAATTTGGAAGAAGTTTATACTCCTAATATAAAAACGATTAACGATTTGGAAAATTTTTTTAATACTTCTGCGGATAATTTTATCAAAACAATTTTATACAAAACTGAAGAAAACGAAACTATAGCTGTTATCATAAGAGGAGATTTGGAAATTAACGAAACGAAATTATGCAATGCTTTGGGCGGGCTCGAAATAGAATTGGCTGACGAAGAGACGGTTAAAGAAATTACGGGAGCAAAAGTCGGATTTGCATCTCCTATAGGATTAAAGAAAAAAATAAAAATATACGCCGATTATTCCGTTAAATCCGTTTCCAACGCGATAGTCGGAGGCAATAAAGATGACACTCATATAAAAAATGTCAATATAGAACGCGACATTAAAGCGGATATTTGGGGCGATTTCAGAATGGCAAAAGAAGGAGATAAATGTCCTCAATGCGGCGAAAAATTATATCAAAAAAAAGGTTTGGAGTTGGGACATATTTTTAAATTGGGAGACAAATACACCAAAGCTTTTGATTTTAAAGTATTGGACGAAAATAATAAAGAAGTTTTTCCAATAATGGGTTCATACGGAATAGGATTAAACAGAACTTTGGCTTCCGTTATAGAGCAAAACCATGACGATAAAGGAATAATTTTTCCGATTACCGTAGCTCCTTACGAAGTTATAATAGTCGCAGTCGATAAAGAAGGAGAAGATTCTTTTAATAAAGCGGTTGAAATTTATAATTTGCTCAATTCGGTTGGAATAGAATCAATGCTCGACGATAGAAATTTAAGACTCGGAGTAAAATTAAACGATTGCGATTTAATCGGCATCCCGATGAGAATTATTGTGGGAAAAAAATCTTTGGAAAAAGGAATAGTCGAATTCAAACTAAGAAAATCTACTCAAAGCGAAGAAATTAAAATTGAAAATATAACGGATTATATTAAAAACAAAAAAGAAGAATTATTCGAAGAAGTAAATAATGTTAAATAAAATCGAATTAAAAGATATACAAAATATAGAATCAAAATATTATATGAAACCTATAATAGAATCAATTAATTTAGACATATCGAAAAATAATATAAAGTTGAACGAAGTTTTTGACAAACTTTATAATTATTTAGAAAATAATAAAAACGCGGTAAAAGAACTTACTCAAAAAAGAGTCAAAGAAGGAAAAATTACAAATTCTGAACAAGCTATAAAAAGTATAGCCGGCGGGGCTTTTAACAATCTTATCGTTTGGGTATTTTTAAAGAACAAAGAACAAAATTATATTAAAGAAAATATTTTTATCACTTCGAACATTAGAAGGATAAAAGAATGGCAGAACTTATTTTTAATTAAAGTTGGTGAAGAAACTCAAAAACCAGATGTAGATTTAGTTATATATAGTTTAAATTCAAATAATAATTTGCATAAATGTATTATATTATCGCTTAAAACTTCTTTAAGAGAAAGGGCGGGACAAATTTATAAATGGAAATTGTTGATGGAAATTGCAAAAGAAGAATCTAAATTAAAATATAAATATGATATCTCTTACAATCCTCCTGTTTTACCGTTGGTTTGTTTCGCTACGGTTAATTTTTATAACGAAATTAATAATCCGCAAAATAGAGGTATGCTTAAATTTTTTGATTGCGCTTTTATCGGTAAAAATATCGAATATAAAGATTTTATCAAACCGTTGAGTTATATTATTGAATATGTCAATAAGGAACTTTTATGAATACGGTTTTAAATTATAATTCCAACGAATATGATATAGATTCTAATTCTAAATATGATTTTAAAGGAGAATGTTATAATTCTTTATATCCTAATTTACATAAATATCCCGCAACGATGTTGCCTCAAATTGGACTAGAATTATTAAAAGAATTTAAAGCAAAAAAAACTAATCTATTAGACCCCTATTGCGGAAGCGGAAGCAGTTTCAGTAGCGGTTTGGAATATGGAATTAAAAAATTTGTGGGATTCGATTTAAATCCTTTGGCAATTCTAATTTCAAAAGCAAAATTAAATTATATAGAATCCTATATTTTAAATATAGAAAAGGATAAACTAAAGAATAAAATTGCAAATAAAACTTTTAATAAAAATTACGAAATATTAAAATCAAAGATTCTTAATAATATTAAAAATATAGATTTTTGGATAGAAAAGAAAGCTCAAGAAGATTTAATTTGTATATACGGTCTTATCGAAGATATAAAAAACAATCAGAATATTAAAAATATTTTTTTGCTTGCATTTAGCGAAACTTTAAGAGAAGCGAGTTATACTAGAAATAACGAATTTAAACTTTTTAGAATGAAAAATCATCAAAATTATAAGCCAGACGCTTTTTCTATATTTTTTCAAAAATTAGATTCTATAGTAGAAAATTATTTAAATCATTATCAATCAAAATTGCGAAATATTAGCTTTAATTTATATAATTCAAGTTTTACTCCAAAAAATATTATGTTCGATACTATTCTTACAAGTCCGCCATATGGAGATTCTAAAACCACAGTAGCCTATGGACAGTTTTCTACTTTTATCAACGAATGGCTTGGATTTGAAAATGCAAGAAAATTGGATTCTATTCTTATGGGAGGAAAAAAAGTCAATAATATATATACGAAAGGGTTAATAAAAAAATATATATTGGAAATTGAAAAAATAGACAAAAAAAGAGCTTTGGAAATTTCAAGTTTTTATTTCGATTTGGAAGATAGTATAAAATGTTTACTCAATTCTATAAACTCAAACGGATTATGTATCTTTATTATAGGAAATCGCAGAGTAAAAAATATAGAACTTCCAACCGATAAATTTATCGCTCAATTATTCAAAAATAATGGTTTTCAACATATAACCACGATAGAAAGAAAAATTTCAAATAAAGCGATGCCCACAAGAAATTCTCCGACTAATAAAATCGGAATTCTATCAAATACAATCAATAAAGAATATATAATCGTATGCAGAAAAAATTATTGAAATATCGTTTATATAATATAATACAATTTTAATAAAATTTCTTAAATGCCAATATACAAAGAAAAGAAAATATAACATTTGGAATCCAAGCGGCGATTATAGGATTTATAGTGCCACCGTCTCCCATAGACCTAAATATCATAAGAACCGAGTAGTAAAGCAAAGCGACAACTATAACCATTACCAAACTTACGACCAATACGCTATGAGTTGAAAATTTTGAAAATAACGAAGCGAGAAGAACGATAATAAATCCAGAAAAACAATAGGATATTCTATAATGCAAATCGGTTTCCAAAAGCGCCGTGCTCATATTAACCTCTTTACGAAGTTTAATCAATCGCATTTCTTCCGTTAAACTCATAGTGTCTAAAACCGGTCTTTGACTAAAATGTTCGGGACGCTCCAAAACTTCCAAAGGATAATGTTCTATTTCTTCGACTGTTATCTCTTTATCTTCGCTAAATTTAGTCAATATTCCGCTTTCGGCATACCATTTCCTCTCGTTACGGTCCCATTTTATATAAGGGGATGAAATTCTCATTTCTATTCCCCCCTCTTTTTTCAATTTTATAATTATCGCGTTAGTCATATATTCGCCGCCATAAGAATAATTGTCTATAAAATAAACATATCCGTTTCCGCCAAAAATACTCCAAGTTCCGCTATCGTCGCTTTTTTTTCGTCCTCTTCCTATATCGTCCGCTTCGAAAGAAATTTTATTTGCTGGAGCCGCCACGAATTGCCAAAAAAGAACGAGCAATAAACATAAAACTATAACTATTATAAAAACGGGAGAAGAAAATTTAAATAAACTTATGCCCGAATTTTGAACGGCAAGCATCTCTTTATTTTTTACGAAAGTTCCCAAAACATAAGTCGAAGAAAACATAAGCGAGACGGGAAATATATAATATGCGTTATGAGGTATTCTCGCTATATGATATGTTATAAAATATCTCATATTTTCCGAGTTTTCCGTATAGTAAGACAATTTACTGCTTAAATCCGCAATGGTTACCAAAATCACGAATAAAAATAAAGAACCTACAAAAAGAGTAAGGAATTCTGACAACAAATAGAAATTTAATTTTTTCATTTTACAAATTATAAAACAAAAATAATTTTAATTCAAGTTCATTCCGTATGTTTCGTTTAAAGAATTTAATTCCTCCGATATGTTCGTATGCAATTCTTTAATCTTTTCAAGTAAGGCTGAAGGTTTTGATTTGCTGCTTTTTCCCGAACCGAATACTTTGCTTATCTTTCTTTTAGCCTGAACTAAAGTATTGGCTTTCACTGTAGGGTCCGGGATAAATTTTGAAGAGTCGAAACCGAGTAAAGCTCCCATATACAACATTCCCTCGTAACCAAAATTATTGTCTATATCCGGTCCAAAAGATTTTATTTTATCGAAACTCTCTTTACCGTTTTGCATACATTCTATAGCTTCGGCGTATAATTCGCTTGCTTTATATTGAAAAAACGGAATTAATCTATCGTAATTTTCAGCTGGAGCGACTTTTGACAAATCTTCCAAAACCCAACTTAACCTTAAAGAGCATAAAGCCTTTTTTAATGTAGGGGCGACTTCTTTATCATGATATAAATATCCATCCAAAGCCAAAAAATAACTAGCAGCTCCCGAATATAAATCTCTATTTACTTCAAAATTAACATGATGCCCGAAAAACTCTTCCATATATTTTCTTCGTTCTTCTTCCGTATTTAAAATGTCGTCTACAAATTTATTATTAAGAAGCGAAAAGTCCTCGTTAAACGAAGCGTATAAACATTTTGGGCAAACTACGACTACATATATTAAAGGATATACCGCTCCATATTTTTTGCTTTTCTCATAATTTCTTCTCAAGTCGTTTCTAAGTTCTCCCGCTATTAGTCTGCCTCCGCCTGTAAGCAACATTTCATGATAGAATTCGGTGTCGCATACGGGACAAACTCTTGGATTTTTCTCAAAAAAAGATAATTTTACTTCTTCGCTCATAAAAATTCCTTCCTCAAATTTATTTTATTAATTTTGTAAATTTACATAAATTAAATTTCTATAAATTAATTATCGTCTTTTTTTATATTTTTCAATATCGCTAATATTAAGTTTGCTTACTCTCAACTCTTTAAATAAATTGTTATAATAAACTATATAAAAATAAGGATACTGCGCCGATACGATTCTGATATCGCCTCTACTCGTTCCAAGCCTCGACAAATCTATAGTCTGCTCGTCCATATTTATATATTTATAACCGTTTTCTTTTGCATAAAAAATCACATTTTGAGAGGCATAATTTAAAGTGGAATCCAACGCCGTTATATTTTCATCTTCCGTTATTATATTGCCTTCGGTAAAAACTCCATCGTAGAATCTTCTATAATCTATAGAATTGCTATTTTCTTTAGGAGTATATATTATACTAAATCTATTATGAGATTCGTAATTAACCGAATATAAATTTGCGTTCGTTACTATAGAATTATTATCGAAAAATTTAAAAGCGGTATTCGTTTTTCTTGAAGCATAAAATATATTATCCGTTTCATATTCTTTTATATAAACGGCGTATCCGTCTTTTTCGGCAACGGGATATATATTGTCTATTATTTTATTCGTATAAATTAAATCAGAAAAAAAATTATCTCTATAAAATCTTGAAACATATAATATTCCTTGATTGTCTATAAAAAAAAGAGTCGGATAATTAAAAGCGGATACTACCAATTTCAAATCTATTATTTTTTGATTTTCTTTCAAATCCATAGGATAATTATTAAAATAACCCGAATTATTATTTGCAAGCCATATTTTATTATTTTTTATATAAGATATATGTATATTTTCATGATTTGTCGCTATACTTACTAAACTTCCAATCGCTTTATTTTTATCGATAATCGTTCTGTTAAATTTTCCATCTCTACCATTAACATAAACGGGCGTTCTCAAAATATTATCGTAATAAACGAAATGAATATTATTTTTAGAATCCGCAAAAACTTCGCTTATATAAGTTTCTCTACTTAAAGAAGCGACAGCCCAAGTCGATAAAGATTCAAAATCGCTTATTCTTGTATATTCTTTAGATAAAGGTGGAGCATCTTTTTTTATATCTTTTTCATATTGAGCGTTTAATACCAAAAATAAAGAAATAAAAGTTATAAAAGTTTTTACAAATATATTATTTTTTCTTATTCGTTTTCTTTTTTCCATCGCTTATTCTACTAACGGATTCTATTCCCTCTTCTTTCGGTCTTATGAATCTGCATTTAATTATATTTCCTTTATCGTCTTTTAAGGCTTTTATATGAGAATAATAAAATATACAATGTTCTATATACGCGTTATTATCAACTATCGAACCGTATAAATAACTCACTCCTTTTATAAGAACATCTCGCCCTATTTTTACGGGATGATTGTCGCTTCCCGTTATATTGACGCCTCTTTCCAATACAGTTTCTTCGTCTATAAAAACATTTCCTCTTATTTGATTTCCCGAATATATTTTAACATTTTTTTCTAAAATAAGTTTTTGCTTTTCCAAACATGAAAGTAAAACATTATCTCCTATGTAAGCGTTTTCCCCAAGAATTATATTTCCTTCCAACCTCGCTCCGCTAGATATAAAAACGCCGTAATTTATTTTAACTCCCTTTCCAATATAAGCTCCTTTGCCAATATAAATATCCAAAGGTTTTTCATCTTTGTCTATTTCTAAAATTTGCTCAACTACACTATCGTCTATAAAGAAATCTTCCGAATCGTAAATCGTGATTATATTTTTTAATTTATTATATACTTTAGCTTTTGCAATCGATTCCATTTCTTTAAGAACCGTTTTATCGTTGAATCCCAAAACGACTTTATTGTCTTTAGGCATATATGTTGAAATTGATAAATTATTATTTAAAAATATTTCTATCAAATCGGTTAAATAGAATTCTTTTTGAACATTATTCGATTTTAATTCGGTTATTAATTTAATCAAAGGCTCGGTTTTGAATCCGTATATTCCAACTATATATTCATTGAAATTATCCAAAAGTTCGTCTTTATGAAATGAAAATTGTTCATCCTTATAAGTTTTATAAAGTTTATCTTCGTCTTTCATAGAAAGTATATCTTTGTATTCTATAACTCCCACGACATTTCCTTGAGATTTAAGTTTATATTTACTCGGTTTTCCTTCTGAAGTTAATCCTCTGCTTCTTAATATTCTTCCGTAATAATTTCCTCCTTTAGGTCCATCGTATAAAGCAGTCATTACTATCATATCCGTTTTTGATTTTAAAAATTCTTCCTTAAATTCTTTCATCGTATTGGAATCTATAAGTCCCAAATCTGCGTATATTACATAACAATATTTTATATTTTTTAAATCGCTTTTTTCCAAACCGATTCTAACCGCATGTCCCGTTCCCATTTGAGATTCTTGATAAGCAAAAATCGTATTTGTCCGTTTTCCAACCGCGTTAGCCACATCCAAAGCCTTTATACCAACTACTATCGTAATATTGCTTTTTGGCATTCCGCTGCTTACCGCAAGACGAACTCTCTCTATACTTGGAACGCCCCATATAGTATGAAGCATTTTTGAAGTCGAACTCCTTATTCTCTTTCCATGCCCTGCCGCCAATATTATAACCAAAGTGTCATTTTTCGAAAATTTAGACGACAACGATATAAGCTCGTTTTCAATTAAATTCTCGTTGTTTTTTTTTGTATTCTTATTTTCCATAAAGGGAAACTCCTATTTTTCAATTTATTAAACGGTTTTTATATTATCTTTAGAACTAATTTGTTCAAAATTTTTCTTTGTTATATTTGGCTTTTTATCAATATAGCTTTGAAGTATTTTATTTTTATTTTCTTTAAATATTTTCTCTTCGTTAGTTTCGCTTGAATTATTATAAGTATTATCTTCTTTTAACCATTTCCTCAAAACTTTTACAACCGATTGAGCTAGAATATCCAATTTCTTTTTGGCTCTGACATTTCCGCCTAAATTAGAATCTTCTTTTAAAATAAATTTATATAATTGCATCGCCTTTATTGGATTTTTTTTATCGAAATTATAATAATCGGCTATTTTTTCTATACCACCGAAATATGAAGCGGTTATATAACATCGATACGCTCCGTCAATATCTCCTAGATTAAATAACTCGTTACCTTTTCTAATTAAGGCGCTTCTTGTAGAATCGTTAATTTCCATATTTTATAATTGTATATTAATAATATTAAAATTCAAGTATAGTTTTTATAACATTCTTTAATTTTATAAAATTAAAAACAAATCATATAATATAAAGTTAAATTAATAATTTTATATTTTGTTTTTTTATCGTATTAAAATACTACTTGCAATAATATCAACTTATAATAAAATATATTTAGATTATTTTTTAACTATACGAGTAATGGGAGAGACTTAATGATAAAAAATATAGCTCATGTAAGATTTAGAGATTCCAATATTGGAAAATTTGAACATTTGCATATAAAGGATATAAAAATAAAAGATTATTGTGTCGTGGAAACAGACGATGGAATAGAATTAGGACATGTGCTTAATTTTGAAGATATAGATTTGGATTTATTAAACAAAAGCAATGAAGAAATACACAAAATTGATAAAATCGAAGATAACGAAGATAATAATTTGGAAAACGAAGATATATCGGAAGAAATAAAAAATATGATGGATAAAGAAAACCATAATAAAAGCGGAAAAAACAAAAATAAAATATTTAATATATTGAGAATAGCAGAAAAAAACGATATAGAACAATTCCATACAAATAAAAAAGATTCTGTAGAAGCTTTAAAAATATGCAAAGAAAAAGTAATCAATCATAATTTGGATTTAAAACTTATAAGCTCTTATTATTTTTTAGACAGGGCAAAACTATTATTCGAATTTATAGCCGAAGAGAGAGTCGACTTTAGAGAACTTGTAAAAGATTTAGCATCGCATTTCAAAATAAGAATCGAACTCAGACAAATCGGAGTTAGAGACGAGGCGAGAGCAATTGGCGGATGCGGAATATGCGGAAGAGAGTTATGTTGCAGAATAAAAAGAAGCAAATTTGAAACGATAACGATAAAGATGGCGAAAGAACAGAGTATGCTTTTAAATACGATTAAAATATCCGGGCAATGCGGAAGATTAATGTGTTGTTTGGCGCATGAATACGATGCTTATTGCTGCTTAAAAAAAGATTTGCCTAAAGTTGGAACAAAATTAGTATTTAACAGTGTTCCCGCTATAATCAAAGATTTAAATCCGTTAAATAAAAAATTATTGATAGAAACCGAAGATAAAAGAGCCATTTATATTAATCTTAGCGATTTAAAAAATGAAAGCGGTTTTTTAGTGGCGAATATAAAAACCTGACAAAACTAAGAGAAATCAATTAATTGAAAGAGGTAATCTATGTCTAAAAAAATAATGTTGAGCGGAATTCAACCTACGGGAGCGCTTCATATAGGAAATTATTTGGGAGCTTTGAAAAATTGGGAAAATATATTAAACGAATATTACGGATTCTTTTTTATAGCGGATTATCATGCCATAACGATAGAATATGATGCAAAAGAAATGCAAAAAAGAATAATCGATACGGCTATAGAATATTTGGCATGCGGGCTTGATTTGGAAAAATGTTCTATATTCGTTCAATCGGATGTAGAGCCACATACGGAACTAGCTTGGATATTTAATTCGATTATACCGGTCGCCGAACTCGAAAGGATGACGCAATATAAAGACAAAGCAAGAAAAAACGCCGAAAATATAAACGCCGCTCTACTCACCTACCCTTCTCTTATGGCTGCAGATATTTTACTCTATCATCCCGATATAGTTCCGGTGGGAGAAGACCAAGAGCAACATGTGGAACTTACCAGAATGATAGTGAGAAAATTTAACAATAGATACGGAGAATATTTTAAAGAACCAGAAACTTATCATGGAAATGTTTTAAGAATATTGGGATTGGACGGGGTAAATAAAATGAGCAAATCTTTAAATAATCATATACCTTTGAGATTAAGCTCCGAAGAAACTGAAAAATTAATTCTACAAAAAGCCGTTACCGACCCAAACAGAAAATTAAAAACTGATAAAGGAAATCCTAAAATCTGCAATGTGTATAGCTATCATAAAATATTTTCAAGCGAAGAAGAACAAAAAGAAATTTGTAACGATTGCAAAAATGCAAATATAGGCTGCGTTCAATGCAAAAAAATGCTCGCAAAAAATATCAATGACGAACTCTCGCCGATAAGAGAAAAGATAGAAAAATTTTCGGGCGATAAAGATTATGTATATAATGTTTTAAACGAAGGGAAAAAATCCGCCTTAAAAGTCGCTCAAAAAACCTTATACGAAGTTAGAGATTTGATGGGGCTTATCGATAAAAAGAGATTTAATAATTCAAATTGATGTCAAAATTCTCGTTTAATAACGGAATAATATTTATAACGGGTTCTTCATAAGGATGAATCTCCTTGACTACTTTAATAATATTTTCTATATTTTTTATGTCGGTGGAAAATTCTATTTTATCTTCGTTAGCTTCGGATATTTTATTAACTATTCCGTCAAAAGGTTTAGCTCCCGCAAGAGGACGCCAATATCCTTTTATTTTAGTAATTGCCATAACATTATCGTAATTGCCTACTCCCAAAGCTCCTATATTATTCAAAGACTCTCTCAATTTACTAACATATTCTTCGGGAATAAATATCTCTACTTTTACTTTTTTGAAATTCATATATCACCTTTAATTTTTTATCTCTTTAATTGAATATAATATTTTAATCTCAAGTATTGTCAATTAATTACGATAATATATAAAAAATGTTAACATAATATTTAGTTTTTATAAAAAATATATGATTAACATAATATTAAAACCGAAAATAAAATAGAGGTGCATAACATGAAAACATTAACTTTAATTTTATTATTTTTATTAGTAAGTTTAAACGCTTTTTCTATAAGCAGAGAAGAAGAAAAATTTTTAAATGCTGCTGAAAAAGGAGATATAGAAGAAATTAGAACATTATTGGAAAATGAAAAATTAAATATAAACACAAAAGACAGATACAATAATACAGCTTTAATATTTTCTTCCGCTTTCGGTTATGGCGATATAGTGGAGCTTCTTATAGAAAACGGAGCAAATCTCGAAAGTAAAAATAAGGCCGGAGGAAACGCTTTAATACTTTCTTCTTATCAAAATAATTACGATATAGCAAAATCGCTTATAGAAAAAGGAGCGGATGTCAATGTGAAAGATAAAAACGGAAATACCGCTTTGATAGTGGCGTTAAATCAAAAGAATCCCGAAATTTCAAAATTGCTTATAGAAAAAGGAGCGGACATTAACGCTAAAGGCGAAAACAATTGCACTCCTTTAATGCTTCCTTCTTATTACGGCGATTATAAAATCGTTAAATATCTTATAGATAACGGAGCGGATATTAACGCCAAAGACGAAAACGGTTGGACTGCTTTAATGTTTGCTGCAAAAAACGGAAACGATAATATAGCCAGACTACTTATAAGAAAAGGCGCTGATATTAATGTAAAAGATAAAGACGGAAATACCGCTTTATCGATAGCCAAAGAAGAAGGTTATAAAGATTTTATAAAAATATTGAAAAGAACTAAAAAAGCAAAGAAGTAAATAAACTTGAAATAAATAAATTAACTTTTTTTGTTAAAAATATTTTCTTTCTTACAATATCCGCATAAAAATTCTTTGAATTTATGAACGGTATCTCTGCTCATAGTATGTTCTATCAAGCATGCTTCTTCGTCCGCTCTTTTCTCTTCCACTCCCAAAATATTGGTAAGAAAATAATAAAATATCGCATGCCTTTCCGCTATATCCTTGCCTATCGCTCTCCCCGATTCGGTAAGTTCTATATCGCCGTAATGTTCATGCCTTATATATCCATATTTTGAAAGAGTTTTTATAGCCGTATTAACGCTTGCCTTCGAGCGTCCGACTAAATCCGCTATGTCGGTTATTCTTATAGCTTCTTTAAAATTCTTTTTAACTTCCAGATTGTAGATACTTTCTAAATAATTTTCCAATATAGGCGTTATATCTTGTCTCATGCTAATAATTGTAATATAAAAAAAATATAAGTCAATATTAAATTGCAATTAAATCCAATTTTCTACTCTTAAACCTTTTATACGCTTAAATTCCTTCAAATTATTTGTAATAAGCGTAAAATCTTTTGCTAACGAGCAAGATGCAATAAGCATATCTATAGAACCTATTATTTCCCCTTTCTTTTCAAGTTCAGTTCTTATTTTACCATAAACTAAAGAGCATTCCATATCAAATTCTATAATATTAAACGGAGATAGAAAATTATTTAAACTTAATAAATTTTGTTCTCGTTTATCGCTTTTATACGCTCCATAATAAAGTTCGGATACCGTAATACTCGATATTGCAATTTCGCCAAAACTATAGTTTTCTAATTTTTTTCGAACATTTAAAGGTTTATTCTTAATTATATAAATGCAAATATTAGTATCGAGCATTAATTTTTTCAAAATAAATCCTCTCTCTTTTGATTATCCCGATTAATATTTCTGTCGTCTAATGCTTTAGTAAAATCTTCCGAAAATTCATTCAAATTATCAAACCAATTTTCCCATATATTTTTATTTTGAGGCATTAGTAAAACCCCGTTTGCAACTCTACGAACGAAAACTTCTTTTCCTTCAAAACGAAATTCTTTTGGCAAACGAACCGCTTGAGAATTTCCATTGTTAAAAATTTTAGCCCTTCTAAACATATTAATTTCCTTAATCAAATATATATTAAAAAGTATATATTTTTAAAATCGTAAGTCAATATTAAATTGCAAAAATATATTAAAATTATTATATTAAAATTTTTTATTTCAGTAATTTATTTCTAAAATTGTCTCTCCACTTTCTAATCGGTATCCACCAAACGAAAGAGTCGATTAATTTGTTTATTTTTTTATCTAATTTAATAATGCTATCCGTTTGATTATTTGAAATTGAATTTTCGATAAAAATTTGTTTATTATATAACATTATATTCATAAAAACATCCACAAATTCCTCGTTATAATTTTTAGAAAATAATTTTTGACATTCCAAAATATCGTTATCGCTCGGCGAATATCCCCAAGGCAAAGTTAATAAATATATATAATCTAAAATATTGTCTATAATATTTTCATCCAAAATCACAGCGCCTATATTTGCAAATCTATTCCAAAGTCCTTCGTTAAAACTTAATTTTTTGCCTCTCAAACAACTAAATAATATTCCGTTTGTAACACAATGTTCATTATTATGATGTAAAGCGGTATCATGCAATATTAAAATAGCGTTCTTTTTAAGATACGGCAATACTATTAAAAAATCTAAAAATTCTCCGGGGTTTATATGCGCCGTATCGATTAAACATAAATCTATTTCTCCGTCGATTTCTTCCATATATTTTGCAGCCGTTCCACCAGTATATAATTCCCATTTATCTTTTAGACTACTAAATTTTTCGTCTATGATAAAACCCGTATTTTTAGAATTATCTCTATACCATTTTTTATTGTAATCGACTGAATATAGTTTGGCATTATCAAAATCTTTTATCGCATTTAAAATAATAGCGGAACTACCGCCGGCGGAAACTCCTAATTCAAGTATCTTTTTAGGTTTGGTTTGTCTGATTATTCCATTTAAAAAACATCTTTCTAAATAACTCATTTCGCTAATAGTTCCATGACCTTCAAAGACGGTTTTTATATCCAAAATATCGTTGATTTCATTTAATATTTCATTTTCAAATTTTTCAGGTTTATCTATCGTCATAATTTAATTCCATTAATAATTTTTTATTCATACAAAAACAAAATCAAAATTATCTTTTAATTTGGTGGTAAAATACGACTTCATATTATTTGTTCGAGTGAATATAAATAATAGTTTATTTCTAATATACAATTTAAGAATTAGCGTATATTTTGAAATTAAATTTTTGCAATGAAAAAGCGCAATACTACTTAATTGTATTGTATTGTATTGTATTGTATTGTATTGTAGAATTTATCAACATTTTAAATTTCTCACTCTGATTTAGAATTAATTTTAAATTATTATACATAAATAATAAAAAAATGTCAACCATATTTTTAATTATTAAACTTCCGTTAAATTTGTAAAAACAAATAAAAATAAAGTTTATTAAAAACTTGAAAAAAGTATTATAAATGATACAATTAAATTAAAATGAATTAATAAAATATTTTATTCTTAAGGAAATAAATATATGCAAACAAAGGTATATAAATCGGGTTCTGTAGTATATTTTGCGGGTGATACTTCCGATAGAGTTTATATATTAAAAGAAGGACAAGCTCAAAGCATATTTTTGTCGGAAGAGACGGGATACGAAGCGAGAGAGATTATTAATGTGGGAGAATTTTTCGGAGTAAAAAGCATATTGGGGACTTATCCTCAAGAAGATACCGTTCAATGTTTAAGCGATTGCGTGGTTATTATAATCACTTACGAAGAATTTGAAAGTTTAGTTTCAAAAAATAAACCGATTATAATAAAAATGTTGAGAGTGTTTTCGAATCAATTAAGAAGATTAAATAAAAAAGTTAGAAACCTTGTGGAAAAAGAAGACGACGAAGGTCCGAATCAACTTGAAGGTTTATACAATATCGGAGAATTCTATTTTAAAAATCAAAAATTTAAAAACGCTCTATACGCTTATAAAAGATATTATCAAATAGCGGATGAAAATTCATCTTTTTATCATACCGTTGAAAATAAAATAAAAACTTGCAAAGAAAAATTGGATATAACGGATGACAGCAATATAGCTCCTCCGATTAAATAATTAACGCTATTTATAAAAGGAATAAAAAATGGATAATATTTCTTCATTTATAAAAAAATACAATAAAGACGATATCATATTTTTGGAATTCGAAAAAGGCGATAAATTTTATATGGTTCAAAGCGGTTCGGTTAAAATAACCAAAGTAATTAAAGATGTGGAAAAACTTCTCGATATAGTTTATCCCGGATATTTTTTCGGAGAGATGGCGATTTTGGAAGACACGACAAGAAGCGCATCGGCTATAGCGAACGAACCTACCGCTTTACTCGAATTAAATAAAGAAAATTTTCAAACCATTCTTGCAAATAATACCGAAATGGCGCTTAAACTTTTAAAAATGTTTGCAAAAAGAATTTTCGATTCTAAAAGAAGATTATTAATACTTCAATTAAACGAACCGAATTTAAGAGTTTACGATTGTTTGCTGCTTCTTGCCGAACTTCAAAATATTCCTAGAGACGCCTATAACGAACCGCAGGAATTAAAAACAACAATAAACGATATTGCAAATTGGTGCGCTATAAAACCTATGGAAGTTCAAAAAGTTTTAAAACCTATGGCTGGAAAAATAGATATAAAAAATAATGCCATTCATGTTAAAAATTTAAAAGAAATTCAAAGACAAATAGATGTAAAAAGAAAAAAATCTTATAATATTTAATAATTTTTTGCTTCTTTATTTATTTTTATTAAAAATATTCTGTGAAAGATTATAATTAAAATATTGTAAACAAATAAAATTAAATAAAATATCGTCAT
Organism: uncultured Brachyspira sp.; assembly: GCA_964619175.1. Taxonomy (GTDB): domain Bacteria; phylum Spirochaetota; class Brachyspiria; order Brachyspirales; family Brachyspiraceae; genus Brachyspira. The sequence continues at coordinate 34,315 of CAZUEE010000007.1, forward strand.
TATAAATATAAACCTTTCGAATGTTCGCTCGCCGTTTCTCAAACTAAAATAAACATAGGCGAATATTATTAAATAGCCATAAAAAGGATAGAATAATTTATACGCTAGCCCATAATTAAATGTCAATACAGCAAATCCTAAAGAAAAGCCGAATAGAGTCGCTTTTGGAATTAATGGAATAATCGCTTGGTATCTTTCGGTAAATTGTATTAATATTATCTCTTTTGCAAATATTATTAAAAATGTTGACAAACATAAAGAAGATAGCGAAAATAATATAATCGAATAATATAAAACTTTTTTCTCTTTATCCTTATTTTTATTTTTCATCGATATTAATATATAGGAAAACATTACCGAAGCTATCGGCGTTCCTATATAGAAAAACATTTTTATTATCAAAGCCATAGTGGAATAATATCCCGCACTCGTTTTATCCAAATATCTATTTGCCATAAGGACATCGTTTAATGAAATCCAATTGAATATAAAATTAATTATAACGACATTTATTATATAATTTTTAAATTCGGAGAAATCGGTTAAGGAAGCAGGCGAAAAATATTTTTGTATATTTTTTTTTATATTATTTATCGGCGAATAATACGGGAGATTTTTTTTCTTTAATTCAAAAATATGAACGATAAAATATATCATACAGTTTAATAAAATGCATACAATCGCTTTTTCCAAACTCAGTCCCGTTATTATAAAAATCGCAAGTAAAATTATTTTTGCAAGTAATGTCGCTATAAAACTTGCAATATAATCGTATCCGATATAATTATTAATCTTTAAAAGCGATTGCGATACTGTGGTAAAAACGCTTATAAATATCGCTATGGATATTATAAAAAGAGCGTTATAATTTTTTATATTAAATAATATGTCGATTAATGGAATTGAAAATATAAAAACTATAAATATTATAATCGCTATTAAATATCCGTTAGCCCAATATATTTTAGCGTCTTCTTCGTTTTTATAATTATGCATTATATAATAGCTGAAACTTGAAATAGTTAAAATTATAATGGAATATATATTTATTATTCCGTTATAATATGCGAAATCCGATATTGATAAACTTCTATTTACATAAATCGAAGAGATATAATTTAAAACGCTCGTGAAACCGTTTATCAATACCAAAAGAGCGTAGTTTATATAATAATTATAATTTTTATATAATTCTTTTATTTTATTCATATCATATAAACAATTTATAAAAAATTAAAAATTAAAAAATTATCTTCTTCTTAAAAACCATATCAAAATGCCGAATATTCCGAACAAACAAGGCAAACCTATTTGAGCGACATATCTTATAAAATTGGTTTGAGTCGTAGTTAAAGTAAGATTTCTAACACTCGCCTCTTTAGGTCTTATAGTTATTTTTTGTCTAGCTTCCAAAAGATACGCTACCGTATTCATAAACAAATCTTTATTTCCAGCAAAAGCTATATCTACCGATTGTCCTTGTTCGGGGTTTATATACGCGTTTAGGGCAAAAGTAGAATCTCCTATAACGACTATCCTAGCGGGATTTTCTCTGCCTTCTATTTCGTAAGTTCCGCTTATTCCCAAAGGAACGGGTCCTGCGATATCGGTTTGAGAATTGAATCTCGCTCTCGATAAATCGAAAGTCGCTTCTCTTTTAGCGTATCCTTGAGGAGTCGTGGTTATAATATTTTCAAATATTCCTTTATGTTTATTTTCGCCCGAACGAACGCTTCTTGCGACAACCATACATGCGAAAACATTTCCTTCTTTTAAGGTTTGAGTTATTGGATGAGATGTATATTGAGGAACTATATTAACGGGAACGACTACGCTCGAAGAAACATCTATTATATAATCGTTTCTTGTAAAAAATCCCCATTCTTCCAAAAATAAATTCAAATTGCTGTTGAAACCGCTTCTATCCATAAAACTGTCGTATAATACGAGTAATTTTCCGCCCGTTTTAACGTAATTATTTAATTTTTCTATTTCAAAATTTGAAAACTTTTCTATCGGAGATGCGATAATCAAAAGCGACGCGTCCGTAGGAATATTTTCAAGTATTAAATTTAATTCCCTCACTTTATAATTTTCGTTTTCCAAATAAGTTTTTACAAACGAAAGTCCTTCGCCTCCCCTATCTTGCAATTGTCTTTCTCCATGTCCTACCGTAAAATATATAACGAAAGATTCTTGTTCTAATAACGCGTATATCGCTTGAGTAAATTTTTCTTCGCCTACAAACAACGGCTCTGAAGTAACTTTCGATTGAGAGGTTAAATCTTTTCTATATATTCTAACCTGTTTATTTTGTCCGTAAGTGAAAACTATTTCCCCGACTTGAGTCATTTGATATTTGCTTTTTGCGGACGGTTTTTCTATAGGATTTATATATTCTACATTTACATGTTTATTAATTCTTTTATATTGTTCCAACAACAAATCCGCTCTCCAATCGGAAGAAGTCGGGTCGGAACTCGGCGAACGCAAAACGACTATAGAAAGCGGACTATCTATTCTCGATAATATGTCCATAGTTTGCTGAGAGACTGTGTAAGATTTATTTTGAGTCAAATCGAATCTTAAAGGAAAATTGACACTTATTATATACAAACCTATTAATATCGCTAAAATTATAATCAAAGACAATATTCCAAAAAAAGCCTTATGAACGAATCGCATTTTAACTAAAGATATAATATTTTTTCTGTCTAATATAATAGTCAAAATCGTAATTATTATCGATATCGACATTACAATCCAAAATATTGGCGTGGGTCTTTGAGTGACCGCATAAAAAAATATCCATGCGAAAAACAACAATAACCAAGAGGCTATCATAAGAATTTTTAAATTAAATTTTTTATTAGACATTTAACATTCCATTTTATTTTTTATTATTATTAATTTTTAATTTATTATGGTTATTAATTATAATCTATTTTAATGTAAATTTCAATAGTTATGTTTATTAAATTTATTTACATATTTAAAAAATCATAATATAATCGATTTCGGTTTTTTATAAAATATTTGGAGCATTAATTTATGAATAAAAATCTTGTGCATCATAAAAATTTTGTGAATCATTTGGTATGGTTTATTCCGATAAGAAGTGTTAGAGATAAAGTCCGATGGAAAATTCTTAACAACCCGAGAACCAAAAATTTTTGTTATTGGATTAATTATCAAACTTATAAAAACAAAGTAAAAAACAAAAAGACTTTTTTTCTGCAAAACGATTGGTTAATTAACGAGAAAGATTTTTACAAAGATTATTTTTACAATGTTATAAAAAATAATTATATTTCAGATTTGGAAATAAGTTA
>CAZUEE010000008.1:0-18758 GCA_964619175.1 uncultured Brachyspira sp.
ATAGGCGCTTGGAAAGGCGACACGGCTTATTTTTTCTCAAAAAGATGTTTTGATAACGCTAAAATATACGCTTTCGAGCCGGATAATTATGCATACGAAATATTAGAAAAAATTAAAAATAAATATAAATTAAATAATGTAATTACAAAAAATATTTTATTTTCAAATGTCGACAAAGAAATTGATTTTGTTTCAATGATTAAAAATATTCCTACCGTAAAGAAAAACGCAACAACTATAGACAAATTCGTAGAAGAAAACGATATAGAAAAAATAGATTATATAAAAATGGATGTCGAAGGAGAGGAAAGAAATATATTGGAAGGAGCGATAAAAACTATAAAGAAATTTAAACCGCATTTGGCGATTGCAATTTATCATGGAGGAAAATTATTTATGGAAGATTTTTGCGATGTCCCAATTTTTATAAAAAATATTATTAACAAAGATTACAAATATTATATAAGAACTTTTACGCCTTGGTGCGGAGAAACCATTCTTTTTTGCAAACCTAAAAATTAATTTTTAATCTATATTCAATAAATAATTCAATCAACAAAAATAGATTTGAAAAAAATCAAAATTTATTATATAATTACTGTTAATAAAAATCAGGAGTAACAATTTATGCTCGATTACATTATAAGAAGATTATTAATATCAATTTTAACTTTATTCGTTATAATAACTATAACTTTCTTCTTGATGCATACCGTTCCGGGCGGACCTTTCGTGGGAGAAAAACCTTTAAGCAAGGTAGCGTTGGAAAATTTAAATAGAAAATACGGACTCGATAAACCTTTAATAGTTCAATACGGAAATTATCTTAAAAACGCCATTAAGGGAGATTTGGGAACTTCATTAACTAAAATCGGGCAATCGGTTTCGGGAACTATAAAAAGAGCTTTTCCCGTTTCGTTTAGACTCGGAATTTTTAGTATGTTTATATCCACTACAATAGGAGTTTTATTCGGAATAATAGCGGCTTTAAGGCAAGGAAAAGCTATAGACAGAGTCGTGATGGTTGCGGCGACTTTAGGAATAGCCGTTCCGAGTTTCGTTGTCGCCACAGTTTCTATTATTATATTTTCGGTTCAATTGCGACTTCTTCCCGCTTACGGTTTCGATTCTTTTAGCCAATATATAATGCCGGGATTCGCTTTAAGTTTCAGTTCTTTAAGTTTTATGGCAAGATTGATGCGAAGTTCTATGCTCGATGTTATTCATCAGGATTATATTAAAACTGCAAGAGCAAAGGGAGTGAGAAGAGGATTTATAATATTTAAACATGCATTAAGAAACGCGATTATTCCAATCGTTACTTATATAGGACCTTTATCGGCAGGAATATTAACGGGTTCTTTCGTAGTGGAAAAAATATTTAATATTCCGGGGTTGGGAAGATATTTCGTGGAAAGCATTACTCAAAGAGATTATCCCACGATACTTGGAGTTACGATATTTTACGGGGCTTTTTTGATAGCTATGAATTTTTTAGTCGATTTGTCTTACGGAGTTATAGACCCTAGAATTAAAATACAGGAATAATTTTTTATATAATTAATTTTTAAATTTTAAAGGCAATAAAAATGGAAATATTGGATAAATCATTATTTGAAAAAGCAACCGAAGACGAAAAATCGTCTGCCGAAGTTCAAAGAGAAAGCGTTACATATTGGCAGGATGCGTATAGAAGATTCAAAAAAAATAAAGTGGCTTTGGTTTCTATAATAATAATAGGAGTTATAGCTATATTGTCGATATTCGTCCCAATTTTTTCAGAATACGGTTACGCTCAAATAAACAGAGGCGTAGAAAATAGTTTGCCGACGCTTGAACATCCTTTCGGCACTGACACTTTGGGAAGAGATTTGCTCGTTCGATGTATGATAGGAGCGAGAATATCTCTTTTAATAGGAATAGTTTCTGCAACTTTGGTAGTTATAATAGGAATAGTTTACGGTTCAATATCCGGTTATTTTGGCGGTATGCTCGATAATATTATGATGCGAATAGTGGATATTATAAGCGCCGTCCCTACCCTTTTGGTAGTCGTTTTACTTTCGGTTGTCTTAAAAGCTCCGATGGACAAATTATTTTTGCAAAACGAATCTTTAAGGTCAATCGGACTTTTGGGACCGGGTTTATTTAGCATATTTATAGTAATATCTTTATTATATTGGACTAATATGGCAAGAATGACGAGAGGACAAATTTTGGCTTTGAAAGGACAGGAATTTATAACGGCTGCAAGGGCTTTGGGAACTCCGCATTTAAGAATAATATTTAAACATTTAGTTCCGAACGCTATGGGAGCGATTATAGTTTCGGCTATGGTGCAAATTCCAAACGCGATATTCGTAGAGGCTTTTTTAAGTTTTTTGGGACTCGGCGTAAGCGCTCCGATGGTTTCGCTCGGTTCTTTAACTTCAAACGCCGTAAGCGGAGTTTATTCTTATCCCTATCAATTACTTTTTCCTGCGGCTTTGATTAGCGTTATAATTTTATGTTTTAATTTGGTGGGAGACGGTTTAAGGGATGCTTTAGACCCACGAATGAAAAACAGATAATAGAAAAAGAAATAAAAATTGAAAATAATGAAGGAAATTAAATGAATAGTAATTTAAATAGTTTATTGGAAGTTAAAAATTTAAGCGTATCTTTCTTTACTCCATCGGGCGAAGTAAAAGCGGTTAATAATATTTCTTATAAACTCGACAAATCTAAAGTATTGGGAATAGTCGGAGAATCTGGCTCTGGAAAAAGCGTATCGGCATATTCCATTATGGGACTTATAGACGAGCCTGGAAAAATTATAAATGGAGAGATACTTTTTGAAGGCAAAGACTTAATAAAACTTTCGGAACATGAAAAAAGAAAAATCAGAGGAGATGCAATCTCGATGATATTTCAAGACCCTATGACATGTTTAAATCCCGTATATACTATAGGAAATCAGTTAATGGAAGCTCTTACAACTCATCAAAAAATTAGTAAAGCGGCTGCGATAAACAGAATCGTAGAACTTTTAACTTTAGTGGGAATAAACGAACCTAAAAGAAGAATCGGACAATATCCGCATGAACTTTCCGGGGGAATGCGTCAGAGAGTTATGATAGCGATGGCTTTGGCTGGCGACCCTCAAATACTTATTGCGGACGAGCCAACTACTGCTCTCGATGTTACAATACAAGCGCAGATACTAGAACTTATAAAAGATATACAGAAAAAAATTCAAATGTCGGTTATTTTGATTACGCATGATTTTGGAATAGTAGCGGATATGGCAGACGATATTATAGTTATGTATGGAGGCGGAATAGTCGAGCGCGGAACGGTTTTCGATATATTCGAGCGTCCTAAACATCCTTACACTTTGGGACTTTTGAAATCCCTTCCTCGCATAGACATTAAACAAGATAGATTAATACCGATAGAAGGAACGCCGATAGATTTATTAAATATGAAAGCGGGATGTCCTTTCAGTACGAGATGCGAAGAGTGCATGAAAGTATGTATAGACAATAAACCGCCGATTATTCAGTTTGAGGACGGGCATTTTTCGGCTTGCTGGCTTCATCAAATGCCAAAATAATAAAAAATAATAAATTTTAAAAAATAAAAATAAAGATTATTAAGCGAGAATTTTAATGAATAATTTAACTAAACCTTTAATAGAAGTTCAAGATTTGAAACAACATTTTAAGATAAAGGGCGGACTTTTCGGCAGAGCGACTCAAACGGTTAAAGCCGTAGACGGAGTTTCTTTTACGATATATAGAGGAGAGACTTTCGGTTTAGTCGGAGAATCCGGAAGCGGTAAAACGACTTTGGGAAGAACATTGCTGCATCTTTATAATCCGACTAGCGGAAAAATATTTTTTGACGGAGAAGAAATTAATAAAGAAAATTATAGAAATTACGCCAAAAAGATGCAAATAATTTTTCAAGACCCTTACGCGTCTCTTAATCCTCGTATGACAGTCGAAGATATAATAGGTGAAGCTTTGGATGTTCATAAATTGTATTCTACCAAAAAAGAAAGAAGAGATAAAATAATAGAACTTCTTAAACTTGTGGGACTCAACGCCGAGCAGGCGCAGAGATATCCGCATGAATTTTCGGGAGGACAGAGACAGAGAATAGGAATCGCGAGAGCTTTAGCGGTTAGCCCAGAATTCATAGTTTGTGACGAGCCCGTGTCGGCATTGGATGTGTCGATTCAAGCGCAAATTATAAATATGCTTTACGATATGCAAAAGGACATGAAACTTACTTATCTTTTTATAGCGCATGATTTGGCGGTAGTTCGTCAATTATCCAAAAGAATAGCTGTTATGTATTTGGGAAATGTTGTTGAACTTACGGACAGCGAGTCTTTATATAATCATTCGCTTCATCCTTATACTCAATCTTTAATTTCGGCGATTCCGATTTCAGAACCTTCGATTGCCAAAACTAAACAGAGAATAATACTTTCGGGAGAGATACCTTCGCCTATAAATCCTCCTTCGGGATGCAAATTTAGAACTAGATGCCCAAAAGCGGAAGCGATATGCTCGGAGAAAATTCCCGAGTTTAGAGAAATTGAGTCGGGACATTTTTGCGCATGCCATTTCGTTTGATTGATTTTTAATTCATAATCTAATTATTTTTGCGGATATTTTATAATATGAATACTAAATTAATAAATACTTTTTCTATATTATTAATAATTTTTTCTATAATTTGTTCGGTTTATATTCAAAATTACGCTTTCAATAGAAGAGCTATACTAACAGACCAAGTTCAACATTTTTACGACATGAAAAAATGGAACGAAAGAGGAAAATTGCCAACGACTGGAGCAAGATTTATCGCAAGTCAAGTGATTAATGAAGAGTTTACCACTCCGAGAGTTCCCGGCGGAATTTATTACATATTCTATACTTTATTTTATAAATTAGGAGGAGAAAATTTATCAAATGCAAGATTAATTAATTTAATTTTTAGTTTATTTATTTTGGCGATATTTTTAATATGGTTTTATAAAAAATTCGGACTGTTTTTAACTTCCATAATGACGGCTTTATTATTATGCAATCCTTATATAATGATGGCGACTACAAATTTTTGGAATCCAAATATAACTTTACTTTTTAGTTTTTTATTTTTTATATTTTTATTTGAATATATAAATAATGAAAATCAAAAAATAAAAAAAATTTCTGCTTCTTTAATTTTTCCAACGCTTGCTATAATGGCGCAGGGACATTTTACCGTTTTCTTTTCTATGATTCCTACTTTGATAATTTATTTTATAATCAGATTTAAGAATACAAAAAAATATTTGCCATATTTCTTTTTAAGCGTTTTTATTTCATTTTTATTATATTTGCCTTACTTGATTAACGAAATGCAAAACGGTTTTAATAATTTGCGTTTAGCTTTAAATATTAGAGATAATTTGCCAAAATTTCCTTTCCCGCAAATTTATTCTTTATTATTATTTCCTACCAATGAAATGTCCGTATTTTTTGGAACAAATATGCATTCGAATTTGTATTTTTGGTTAAACAAACCGATTTATATTTATGGTTTAATTTTTCTTTTTATAAGCGTTATATTCTCGGCGTTCGCCTTTTTCAGAAGTTTTATATTTTTAATAAAAAATCAAAATTTAAACTATAATAACGACAATATTGAGAAAACTTTTAAAGAATTGATTTTTATATTATTTTTATTCATACCGACAACAATTTTATCTTTTATAATATTTAGGTCTAAACCGGGAACTTTTCATTATTTGAATTCGGCTTTTTCGATTTCGTTTGTTCCTATAATTTTATTTTTCTATCAAATAAAAAACAAAATACAAGATAAATTGCAAATCCAAAATAATAATTATAAGAGTTTCTTCATAATATATATCATTTTTTCGTTAAATATTTTATCTATGGTAGGACAATTGACTAGATATTATAAATTATTTGAAGAACCGAGAAACTATGATAATTTAAAGCGCGTCGCGGAATTTATAGAAAAAGACTCTGCGGGCAAGAAAATAAAAATTGATAATAATTTTAGCGGAATACAAAAACATCAATTTGAAGATACATTTTCAATATATTTACCCGAATATGAAATAAAAATTTCCGAAGAACCAGAAATAATCTATTCTATAAGAGATAATTTAACTGCAATTAATTTTGGAAAAGATAGAAGCGATAAAGATATGCAATATTTGTATGATAACAATGCAATAGAACTCACAAACATTGGCGGATATACGATATTTAAATTTCCAAAAATTCTAAACTAAAAATGGTGAGTATTTAGTTTTAACTGTTGATATTATTTTATTTATGATATATTAATTAGGAATTAAATTGCCTTAAATGAAATAAATTTACTTCATAAATTAAGAACTTTAATATAATTCAAATATTTCAAACATATAAATTTTTATAATATGTTTATAAATAAAAAAGAGTCGTTATAATTTATAACAACTCTTTAATTTCTTTTAATATTTTATTAATTAATATCTAGTTTCATAAGGCAAAAGCGCTATATTTCTTGCTCTCTTTACAGCCTTCGTCACCATTCTTTGATGTTTTGCGCATGTTCCGTTTAATCGCTTCGGAACTATTTTACCGCTTTCTTTGACATATCTTTTTAAAAGTTTTATATCTTTATAATCCAAAATATCTATATCGTTTTTACAAAAAAAACACACTTTCTTTTTGAAATATCTTCTTCTCGGGTTATTAAGAGGATTGCCATCCTTATCGCCCGAATCTCTATTGAAATAATGTCTTCTCTCGCCTCTATATCTATTTTCTTCTCCGCTATTTTCTAAATTATTTTCAAAGACATTTTCCGTCTCTTGCGTATTATTTTCTAAATTGTTTTCCGTATTTTCGTTTTCTAAGTCCATAAGTTATTCTCCTAAATTATTTATTATAAAAAATTAAATTAATTAAAAAGGCACTTCGTCGTCATCCGAAAAACCGCCCAAATCCACGCCTCCTCCTACGGAAGCGGTTGGAGTATAAACGGCGTCCATATTATTAACGGCGACTCCCGAAGAGCCTAGCATCTGCATAGATTGCATTATTATTCGCACTTTAGACCTTGCCGTATTCGTGTCTTTATCCTGCCATCTATCCTGCCTCAAAGTTCCCGTTACGGCTATTTGTTTTCCTTTGGTAAGATATTTAGCGACCGTTTCAGCCATTTTTCCAAAAGCCACGATATCAAAATAATTTACCTCGGTAGAGTTTTTACTATAATAATTATTCGCTATTGAAAATTCAACGACAGCCATTCCGCTTGGCAAATATTTCGACTCGGGGTCTTTAGTAAGTCTTCCTATCAACATTACATTATTTAAATCTGAAGCCATAAGGTTCTTCTTCCTCGTTGCTATATTCTCTATTTCGCTCTCTCATTTCCGCTCTTCTTCTTTTTCTATCCGCTTTTTTACCGTCTTTTTTCTCAATTATCTCATCCAATCGAACTATTATAAATCTTAATATGCTAAGTTCATAACGCAATTCTTTTTCGATATCGGCTAAACTTTTGCCATCGCATTTGAAATGATAAAAATAATATTTACCTTGATTCACTTTACGAATCGGATAGCTTAAAGTATAAATGCCGTAATCAGATTCGTCGAATATTTCGGCATTATAATTTTGAAGAATCGATTTGACATGCTCTTTTGCTTTTTGATGAAGCGAATCGTTTATCTCCGTCACAAATAGAATCTCATATTCTCTCATTTTTTAACTCCTTGGACAAAGCCTATTTAATTTTTATTCAACTATTTTTAATAATCTATTAAATAAGCGAAGTATTTTTTAATTTGCAATATTATATATTTTTTAAGTAAAAAGTCAAGTTATTAATATCTTCTTCTATTGTTATAATTATCTCTTCTGTTTTTTCGCTCTCTTCTGTTGCCGATTTCTTCTTCCTTATAGTCGTTTGGTTTTTCAAGCAAAGCCTTTCTACTTAAAGAATATTTTCCGCCTCTATTGTCTATAATCTTAACTTTAACCTCGTCTCCTATTTTAAGAATCTCTTCCACATTCATAACTCTTCTATAAGCCAATTCTGATATATGGCAAAGTCCTTCCACTCCGGGCAATATTTCTATAAAAGCTCCAAATTCTTTAATATCTTTAACCACTCCGTTATAAATCTCGCCAACTTCCGGGTCTTTAACATAAGAATTAATTAACTCTATAGTTTTTTCCAAAGTAGGACCGTCTGGAGCGAATATATTTACAGTTCCATTATCTTGTATTTCAATATCGCTTCCCGTTTCGTCTATTATAGTTTTAATATTTTTTCCGCCAGGACCTATTAAAATTCTTATTTTTTCAGGATTAACTTCCATCATTTTAAATTTAGGAGCAAAATCGGATATTTCCGCAGGATTAGATATAGTAGCGTCTATTTTATCCAAAATAAAAAATCTTGCCTTTTTAGCCTGTTCCAAAGCCTCTTTTAATATTTGAATCGAAATTCCCGTAAGTTTTATATCCAATTGAAAAGCGGTTATTCCTTTACGAGTTCCCGCAACCTTAAAGTCCATATCTCCCAAATGGTCTTCTACGCCTTGAATGTCGGTTAATATTTTATATCTATCTTTATATGTGGCAAGTCCCATTGCAATTCCAGCGACGCTAGAATTGAGCGGAACTCCGGCGGATAATAAAGACATAGTCGAAGCGCAAATCGTAGCCATAGACGAAGAACCGTTGCTTTCCAATATTTCAGCTACGACTCTTATAGTATATGGAAATTTTTCTTTAGATGGCAAAACGGCGTTAAAAGAGCGTTCGGCTAAATTTCCATGTCCTATCTCTCTTCTTCCCGGCGCCCCGTATCGTCCAATCTCTCCTACCGAAAAAGGAGGAAAATTATAATGAAGCATAAAAGTTTTATTTTCTTTGCCGTATATATCGTCCATTAATTGAGCGTCTTTTTCGCTTCCCAAAGTTATTATAGATAAACATTGAGTTTGTCCTCTGGTAAATAAACCCGAACCATGAACTCTCGGAATTAAATTAACCGCAGTGTCGATTTGTCTGATTTCGTCCATAGCTCTACCGTCCGGTCGCATGCCTTTTTCGACTATAGCTTCTCTCACTATTTCCTCTTCTATTGAATGACAAATTCCTTTAACTTGAGCTATCAATTTTTCATCTTCAGTTTGAGTTTTAATATATTCTTCTATTTCTTTAAAAGTTTCTTCCATACTTTCGTTTCTTTTTTCTTTATCGGGATTATAATTTGCATCGGAAATTTTTTCCCTGCCGTATTCATTAACAGTATTAACCAAATCTTTATCGAATTCAAATAATTCTTGTTCTATCTTTTGAGTTTGACAAAGATTAGCCATTTCGTTTTGAATATCTATATATTTTTGCATTTCTTTATGCGCAAGTTCTATAGCCCCAATAAAAACTTCTTCCGAAACTTCTCTCGCCTCTCCTTCAATCATTAATATTGCGTCTTTGCTTCCAGCCACTATAATATCCAAATCGCTCTTTAAAAGTTCGCTATTTTTAGGATTTATAACATATTCTCCGTTAATATAACCTATTCTAACGGCCGCAACAGGTCCTCCGAAAGGTATCCAAGAAATCGTAAGCGCTGCGCTTGAGGCTATTAAAGCCAAAGCATCCGTAGGCATGTCGGAGTCTACGGAAAGAACGGTCGGAATAATTTGAACTTCGTTTCTAAAACCTTCTGGAAATAAAGGTCGCAAAGGTCTGTCTATAATACGAGATATTAATACTTCTTTATCTCTCGGTTTAGCCTCTCTTTTGAAAAAACCTCCCGGAATTTTTCCGCCCGCGTAATATTTTTCGTTATAATTTACCGTTAGCGGGAAAAAATCGGATTCCATATCCGGCTCTTTTGCCGCTACAACCGTAGCCAATATTGTGGTATTCCCAAGTCTTAAAGTAACCGCTCCATGAGCTTGTTTTGCCAAAAGCCCGGTTTCTAATATCAATTCCTCTCCGCAAAATGAACTTTTTACCGTTATCATTACAACCTACTCCTTTTATAGAATTTACATAAATTAAACAAAATACCAAAAAGATTAAATAGAATTAAAATATTATAAAAAATAATTATTTTCTTAATTTTAATTTTTGTATAAGATTTTTATAAGCTTCCACATCGACTTTTCTTAAATAGTTAAGAAGTTTTCTTCTTTTAGCGACCATTTTTAGAAGCCCCATTCTAGAATGATTGTCTTTCGTATGAGTTTGAAAATGCCCTTTTAAATAAGTAATTCGATTTGTCAAAAGCGCTATTTGAACTTCCGCAGAACCGGTATCCTTTTCGTTTTTACCAAACTCTTTAATTATTTTTGATTTTTCTTCCGCCGTTATAGACATTTTTTCTCCTTTTAAAAAATTCTCTGACTTTGTATTCGTCTTTTTTTAGCTGTAATTTTACTTCTTCTATGGAATTGACTTTTATATTATCCCTTACATATTTAAGAAGTATAACCGTTAATTTTTTGCCGTATATCATTCTTGAAAAATCAAGTATATGGCTTTCAACTCTAAGCTCTTTATTAAGATTGCTTATCCCTATAAAAGTGAGCGCCTTATAATATTTATCTCCGTTCCCTATTTTTACAAGCGAACTATAAGCTCCCATTTTAGGAATAAAAATATTATTTGGAATTTCCAAATTTGCGGTAGGATACCCTATCTTTCTGCCCAAAGCGTTTCCATGAACTATTTTACCGCTTATGGTATATTTTCTTCCAAGCATTTTATTGGCGTCTTTTATTTTACCATTTGAAAGACAATCTCTTATAGAGGAACTCGATATTCTGTTTTTATTATAATTAAGAAATTTAATTATGCTAACTCCGATACCGCATTCTTTCGAATATTTGTCCAAAAATTCTCTATTGCCCTCTCGGTTTCTGCCGAATGCAAAATCGAAACCAACGGCTATATGCTTCATACGATAATATTCTATCAATTTATTAAAGAACTCTTTAGCTTCCATTGTATAAAATTCTGGCAAAAAGTCAATAACTATTATATAGTCTATTTTAAGTTCTTCCATAAATTTTGTATTTTCTTCTATATTATAAATAGACATATTTCTTTTTTTTATAAGAATAGCTATCGAAATAAGATTATTTTTTTTAGCATAATTAACGGTATATTTTAGAAGTTTTTGATGTCCCTTATGAACGCCGTCAAATTTCCCTATCGTGACAACGGCGCTTTTTTTTAAATCTATATGACGAAATTCATTAATAACTTGACTCATTTTATTTTTTATTCCAAACTATCTTAAACTAATTTACTATTTAAATGTCCTCTTAAAAATGAAAGAAAGCATAATTATAAATACGGATATAAAATATATGAACGCGGTTATATTCCAAAAATTTAAATTATTCATAAGTCCGTTGGCAATCGTAAAAATAATTTGCATTACAGAATATATAAGCAAACCTATCAATATATTATGATATACATATCTCTTAGAAGAAAAAGTCGAGCTAATCATATAAAGCGAAAAAAGTATAATAAAAAATTGACTGTATAAAATTAATAACACAACAATTTGATGATTATATACTGTAAGATACCTCAACGAAAGATTTAAAAAAGGAATTAAATTAAAACCGAATATTATATTTTTTGAAATATCCGACAAATAAGCAAATATTGAATTTCTCTCTATTTCAACAAAATCTTTAACTTCCAAAGTAGTTCCGTTAATTTCTTTAACATCGAACATAGATATAACTTTATTTGAAACATATATAGAATTAGCGAAATATATTTTATTATTTGCGGATGTGTCTATAAATATTCCGTTTTTATATCCGTCATCCAACAATTTATTATTAGCTTTTATTATATATTCGTCTACTTTTGTAAATGTTTTTTCGTTTATATCTAAAAAAGTATTTTCGTTTTTCAAATATTCTATATTATGTTTGGAAATTAAAATATAAACGGGATAAAAAATTATAATAATCGACAATAATCCGATGATTATAGCTGGAATAAGATAGCCTCTTAATTTATTTAAAGTTCCCGCAAATATTATTGAAATTACCGATGTTACAACAAATACATAAAATAAATAATTTTGAATAAATCTTTTAATTAAATTTATATCGAAATTTTTTAATAAATTATTTATATCTACTACCCTAAATAAATATATACAAAAAAATATTATAAAAAATATAATAAAAATTTTAAATAGATTTAATAAATTCCTAAATAGTTTCATAAACATATATTATATTATAAAAAATAAAAATTCAAGTATAAAAATCTATATTTAATACGATTTGATAAAGAATAGAAAATATAATATAATCTAATTTAGGAGAAAATAATTATGATAAAAAATATAGTTAAAAATATAATTAAAGAAAAAACAAAAATTTTTGAAATAGCGTTTTTTATATTATTAATAGGAATAAGCTTGGGCTCGCCTATAGTCGTTCATTATTTTGGATTAAAAGGAACGGAATATTTGCCTATATTCTTCGCTTTATCTTTAGGCTCTTATATTTTAAATCCAATGTCGCTTATAGTTTTATCAATAGTTTCGCCTTTAATAAATTCCATAATCACAGGAATGCCTCAAGTTCCGATATTATATTTTCTAATGTTCGAGGGATTTATTTTTTCAATATTAATATCTTTTCTTAAAAATAAATTCCCATTCTATATATTGGCTACTCTATCTTTTATAATTGCAAGATTTTCGTCGATTTTTATTGTATTATTATTAAAATCAAATATCGAAATTTGGTTTAGCGGAATTATAAACGGTTATAAAGGAATAATAGTAAATTCTTTATTTGCAATCGCCGCATATTTTATATTTAAGAGAAATTAATATTATATACAAAATTTTTTATATTGAAGATATTAGAGTTTCCGCTCTCGGAGATTTGGAAAAAGATTTGGGAGACGAGTTAAGAGCGTTTAAAAGAAAAGAAATCGAATTCCCAAGTAAAATTTTAAACGCTTTTTTAGAATATTATAAATATTCAAATTTAAAATCTGATATTTTATTGTATATTCCTTCAAATAAAAACGACAATATAATGGATTTTTTTGCAGATTATATTTCAAGAAAATTAAATATAGAAAAATATAATTCGATAATTCTTAATAAAAAAATCAAAGAACAAAAACATTTGGAAACTCTTAAAGAAAGAGAGGAAAACATAAAAAATGCATTTGGAATAATCTGCCCAGAAAAACTTATAAATAAAAATATTCTTTTGATAGACGATGTTTACGCTTCTGGTTTTACCCTAAAAGAAGCGATAAAATTATTAAAAGAAAATAATATTGATAATATAGAATGCATAATTTTCTGCCATAGAAATCATACTTTTTTATAATTAAATTTATAAACCAACTTGAAATTTTTTATAGCAATATTTATAATGACAACAATATATTAAATTAACATTTTTATTATTTAAGGAGAGATAATGGGTAATATAATCGGCTTCCCGAGAATAGGACAAAATAGAGAATTAAAAAAAGCGCTTGAATCTTTTTGGAATGGTAATACAAACCAAAGCGAGTTAGAAAAAGTAGCAAAAGAACTGAGAGCAAAACATTGGAGTTTACAAAAAGATTTGGATTTTGTATGTGTTAACGATTTTAGTCTTTATGACAATATGCTAGATATGGCGTATTTTATCGGAGCGAAACCTCATCGTTTCAAAGATTTGGAAGGTTTGGAAGGATATTTTGCAATGGCAAGAGGGCATAAAAATGGAGCTGCATGTGAAATGACAAAATGGTTTAATACAAACTATCATTATGTCGTGCCAGAATTAAGCATTAACGATAATTATAAAATTAATCCTAAACCTATAATCGAACAATATAACGAAGCTAAATCGTTAGGATATAAGCCGAAAATTAGCCTTATAGGGCTTTTTACTTTTATAATTCTTAGTAAATTTGAAGAAAAAGACTTCGAAGACATTTTTGATAAAGTTAAAACGGCGTATTTTTTACTGCTTGACGAAATAGTTAAATTAGATTCTAATATAATAATAGAATTTAGCGAGCCAATTTTCGTTCGAGGCGAAGATAGGCGATTTTTTAATAAAATAAAAGAAACATATAATCAAATTACTGCAAAAGGCATTAAAGCTATAGTAAGTACATTTTTTGAGCATAGTAACGAAGCAAGCAAAATTCTACTTGAAAGCGATATTTACGGTTTAGGTTTGGATTTTATAGCGGGAGATAAAAATATTGAAATTTTGCCAGCTCTTGCCAAAAGCGAAAAAATACTCTATGCGGGAATTATAGACGGACGAAATATTTGGATAGCAAATTTAGAAACTAAACTTAAATTACTTGAAAAAATAGCTTCTATGGTTCCCAAAAAACGGATAGTTATAAGCTCTTCTTGTTCGCTCTTGCATTCTCCATTTAGTAAAGAAAACGAGGACAAAATAGATAAAGATATATTATCTTGGTTTAGTTTTGCCAAAGAAAAGATTGAGGAAATAATCGTTTTGGAAGAAGTATTTAAAAACGGTATGACATCTAAATTAAAAGGCTTTTGGGATAAAAATAAAGAAGTTAATCAATCTCGCTCTAACTCCAATAAAACCAATAATAAAGCCATACGCGAACGAGTAAGTAAAATAAGTCAAAAAGAACGTTCGCTTCCTTTCAAAGAACGAATACAGATACAACATAAAGAATTAGGCTATCCAAATTTAGCAACTACAACTATTGGCTCATATCCTCAAACTTCCGAAATTCGCACTTTAAGATTAGGATATAAAAAAAGGGATATAAATGAGATAGAATATAAAGAGAGCATAAAAAATTATATCAAAGATTGCGTGGCTTTCCAAGAAGAAATCGGTTTGGATGTATTGGTGCATGGAGAGCCAGAACGAAATGATATGGTTGAATATTTCGGCGAACAAATGGATGGTTTCGTATTCAGTAAGAACGCATGGGTTCAAAGTTATGGAAGTAGATGCGTTAAGCCTCCCATTATTTATGGAGATGTTGCTCGTCCAAAAGCTATGACGGTAGAATGGATAACTTACGCTCAAAGCCTTACCAAAAAAGTTATGAAAGGTATGCTTACAGGACCGGTTACAATATTAAGTTGGAGTTTTGTTAGAGACGATATCAGTAGGGAAGTGGTTTGCAAACAAATCGCACTTGGCATTGCCGATGAGATTGACGATTTGCAAAAAGCTGGGATTAAAATTATACAAGTCGATGAAGCGGCTTTTAAAGAAGGCTATCCGTTGCGAGCAGAAAATATTAAAGAATACGAAAGATGGGCGGTGGAAAGTTTTAAAATAGCTACAGCCGTTGCAAAACCAGAAACACAAATACATACACATATGTGCTATAGCGAGTTTAACGATATAATAAAAACAATAGAAAACCTTGATGCCGATGTTATAAGCATAGAAACTACAAGAAGCGGAAACGAATTGCTTAAAGTATTTAAAAAAGTCGGATACACGCATGAAGTCGGACCTGGAGTTTACGATATTCATAGCCCAAGAATTCCAAGTGTGGATGAAATTAAAACTCAAATCAAGGCGCTTCTTGAAGTTTTGCCAAAAGAACAACTATGGATAAACCCAGATTGCGGATTAAAAACTCGCAAATGGGAAGAAGTAAAACCAAGTTTAAAAAATATAGTTGAAGCTGTGCAATTTATAAGAAAAAATATATAAAAATAATATAGAATGCATAATTTTCTGCCATAGAAATCATACTTTTTTATAAATTTAAAACCTATATTTTTTATTATTTATCGTTATAATTTAATTATTTGTAAGATTTTTTCAAAATGGTCAATATGTCCTCGTCACTAAAATTATGCGGGTCGATTTCGTATAATCCGCTTGTAAATCTTGAGTTTTGAGCTATAGCGGGCAAATCTTCTATTTTAACTCCATAGTCCGAAAGTTTTATATTATCTACCTTGCAAGCTTTTTGAAGTTCAACCAAAGCGTCCACAAAATCCATAGGTTTTGAAACAGCTTTTTTACCCAACGCTTTAGCCATATTTATCATTTTTTCATCGCAATCATGCGATTTAGCAAGTAAAGTATAATATTCTTTGCTTATGGCGATTAATCCCGCTCCATGTTCGAGTTTAGGATAAAAGGCGCTTAAACCATGTTCTATCGAATGTTCTGCAGTGCAATCGGAAATACTTTGCACTATTCCCGATAAAGTGCTTGCCATAGCTACATTTTCTCTCGCCTCTTCGTCCTCTCCGTTTAAAACCGCTTTTACCAGACTTTTTCCTATAAGTTCTATCGATTTTAAGGCAAATAAATTACTCATCTCGTTTGCAATTTTGCTGATATATCCTTCCGTGCTATGAAATAAAGCGTCAAATCCTTGATAAGCCGTCAATTTTGGAGGAATAGTTTTCATAAGTTCTGGGTCGACTATCGATAGATAAGGAAATGTTTTATCGTATCCAAATCCTACTTTTTCTTTTCCGTTCGTTATAACCATCCAAGGGTCCGCTTCCGTTCCCGTTCCCGAAGTAGTAGTAATCGCTATAACGGGGATAGGGTCGTTAGGTATTGCTTTTCTTTTTCCCGTTCCTCTTAATATATAATCCCAAAAATCTCCATCGTTTGCCGACATAATAGCTATCGATTTTGCAGAATCTATACTGCTTCCTCCTCCCATTCCTATAACGAAATCGCATTTTTCTTTTTTAACTATTTCAGCTCCTTCCATAACATGTTCTTTTATAGGATTCGGAACTACTTTGTCAAACAAAACAAAAGATATATTCGCTTTATTTAATTGTTCTTCAAGCATTTTTAAATAACCGATTTCCTTCATGAAAACTTCGGTTACTATCAAAGCTTTTTTGCCCGGGAATTTTTGTTTATGTAAATTATTTAAACTGCCTTTTCCGAAAATAATTCTACTTGGCATATAAAAATTAAAATTCATATTTTCCTCCAATTAATAATTAAATTCTAAAATATTATATTTTATTTAATAGTTGGTTGCAAGCATGAAAACAAGAATGAAAATAAAAATGGCAGAGCTTTTAAACCCTGCCTATATTAAAAATGAAAACTTTACCTTATTATTTATTGTAATAATTCTCTGTCTACCAAAGCGTTTGCCGGAACATAGTCGTTAATCACTTGAGAGAAAACTAAAGTGTCTGCAAAACCTCCGCGTTTTACCGATAAGAATAAATCTTTATATTCGCTTTCTGCTTTTCCCATTTTTTTCAATGTTTTGGCTTTATAGAAAGTCGCATCGTTTGCAAATCTCGTGCTTGGATATTCGCTGATAACTCTATCGAACAAATCTACGGCGCTTTGCAATTCGTTCATATCGCTAGAATAGGTTTGATAAAGCATCCCGTTCCATAATAGAGAGAGAGGCTTAAATTTTTCTATAGATGTATTATTTATAACATTTTTAAACGATTCGTTTGCTATGGAAATATTGTTTCTATTGTTTCTCGAAAGAAAATAATAAACTATTCCTTTAAATTGATATATCTGTCCCAAATCCACGCCGGCTTGCAAACTATTTAAATTTAAAGCGTCTATATAATTTTTAGCTCTAGTATATTCTTTATTTGCAATCATTACTCTTATTTCTTTAATGATTAAAGGGTCAGTTTTATGGGTGTTTGCCCAAGGACTGTAAAAAGTATTTATAGTCGCTTTCCTAGGTCCTCTTCTTACCCTAGGCGCTCTTCTTACTGGAACTGGAGCATTTGCAGGAGTTTGATTATAATTATTGATGCCTAAATTGTTATAAGATTGACTTGAACCTAAATTATTAGATTCTAAAATCACATCCAGATTCGTTGCCTGCTGATATTCCCTTTCTATTTGATTTATATAATCGTCCTGAACGCTTTGATTGTCTTTACAAGATATTATAAAAGTTGAAGACAAAAAAATTAAAGATAAAAATGTAAGTAAAGTTTTTTTTAACATTTTTTACTCCCGAAATATAATTCATATTTTTATATATTATCGGAAATCGCAAAAAAAACATTAAATAAATAAATGTATAAATAAAATTTTCTCTTATCTTACGCTCTTATCATAAGGCACGCCCGAAGCTTTTGGAGCTTGAGAGTTTTTAGAGGTAAAAGCCAAAACTATTATCGTAGTTATATAAGGAATCATTTTATATATACTGTTCGATATCGGAAGATTTGCAAGTATGGGTATTCCCGAATATGCAGACGCTAAAGTTTTCATTAAACCAAAAAAGAAAGCAGCATAAAGTATTCTCATAGGTTTCCATTGTCCGAATATTAAAACTGCCAAAGCTAAAAATCCGTATCCAGCAACCGTGGCGTTAAAATTTGTGGAAGTAGGAATAACGAATACCAAACCTCCGAGTCCAGCCAAAGCTCCAGAAATCGCCACTCCGAAATAACGCATTTTATAAATATTTATCCCTACAGAATCCGCAGCTTGAGGATGCTCTCCACAACTTCTCAATCTTAAACCGAATCTCGTTTTATAAAGCAAAAACCATGATAATATTAAAATAACAAATCCCAAATATGTTGTTATATAGGCGTTTTTAAATAATAAATCTCCTATAATCGGAATATTGCCCAAAACGGGAATAGATTCTATTCTAAAATTATTTACGAACGATATTTGTTGAACGGTTTGAATCGCTCTCGCCACATATATCGCAAAAGCCGGAGCAAATATATTTAAC
>CAZUEE010000008.1:18858-35074 GCA_964619175.1 uncultured Brachyspira sp.
GGTTTGAATCGCTCTCGCCACATATATCGCAAAAGCCGGAGCAAATATATTTAACGCCGTTCCGCTTATAGTTTGGTCTGCGCTCATATTTATGGAAGCGTAGGCATGAAGTAAAGAAAATATCAAGCCCGATAAAGCCGCTATTATTATGGCTATAAATAAAGTGATAGTTGGAGAAAATAAATCTCCGAATCTGCTTATAAAAAATATTCCCGCAAAAGCCCCGATAATCATTATTCCTTCCAAAGCTATATTAACGACTCCGCTCCTTTCGGAAAACATGCCTCCCAATGCCACAAGCAAAAGAGGAATAGAAAATAACATCGTTTGTTGAACTAAAAAATAAATCGTTTCCATAAAATAATTTCTCCTTTATATAATTTCATAATTTAAACATCTTTTTTTAAAATCTCTAACTTTCTTTTTTTATACTTTTTGAAATAAATTCAACTATGCTTCTAAACATTAAAGCAAACGCGCTAAAATATATTATAGAAGATATTATCATTTCTATAATTTCGGGAGTAAAATCGTATATTTGCATATAGAATCCTCCGACTGTTATATGAGCTATAAATATTCCAGCTATCAATACTCCCACAGGATGCGATAAACCGAGTAAAGCTATAGGAATTCCCATAAAACCTTCTTCTGCAAGAACATCGACAACTTCGATATGTTTTCCGCCAGACAAATATAATAAACCGCCGCCGAGTCCTGCCAAAGCTCCCGCTATAACCATAGACAAAATTATATTTCTTTTTTCGTTTATACCGGCATATCTGCTGGCATCTTTATTCAAACCGCAAGCCTTAAGCTCAAATCCGAATGTAGTTTTTGAAAGGATTATATATATAATTATTACCATTATTATAACTATAAAAAATCCTCCGTTTGCGCTCGAACCTTTGAATATGGCGTTTAATCCCATAGTCGGAATAGTGCCTGAAGGAGGAATATTTTGAGACTGATTTTTTAATATATCGTAAACGGTTAAAGTAACCAAATAATTAACCAAATACATTCCAATATAATTCATCATAATGCTTGATATAACTTCATTAACATTAAATTTAGCCTTCAAAAGTCCCGGCAAATAAGCCCATAAACCGCCCGCAATAAAAGAAACGAACAACGCTACAAGCCAATGAACACCGGTGGGAAGCCACACGCATTTTACTCCAACCAAAACCGCAGCATAAGCTCCAACTATAAATTGTCCGGGAGCTCCTATATTAAAGAGACCATTTTTGAAAGCGAAACCTACGGAAAGCCCCGTTAATATTAAAGGGGTGGCGGTATATATAACCTGCCCCATTCCTCTGCTTCCGCCAGAAAATCCTCCAGAAAGTATAGTTAAAAAAGCCGGTATAGCGTCTTTATAATTGCTTATTAGAAGTATTATAAGTCCAAGCAAAAGTCCTATTATTATTGCAAGAAATGAAGAAAATATTTTAACGAAACCGTCTTTTTCGAGTATATTAATTATTCGGTTTTTCATTTTAAAACTCCTTTTTAATTTAAAATATTAAAATAAATTACGCGCTTCTTTTTGAACCGGACATATATAATCCGAGTTCGTTTACCGTTAAATTACTAGGATAAAGATTAGCCACTATTTCGCCTTCGAACATAACGAGTATTCTATCGCTTAAATTCATAACCTCGTCCAATTCCAAAGATACGAGCAAAACTGCCTTTCCATTATCTCTTTGATTAACAAGCTCTTTATGTATATATTCAATCGCTCCCACATCCAACCCTCTCGTAGGCTGAACGGCTATAAGCAAATCTGGTTCTCTGTCAATTTCTCTAGCTATAATCGCTTTCTGTTGATTGCCGCCAGACATGCTTCTCGCTATGGTTTTGAATCCTTCGGCGCTTCTTATATCGAATTTTTCTATCAAGGATTTTGAATAATTTTCCATTTCGTTAAATTTTAAAAATCCTTTATTTTGAAATCGTTCGGTGAAATAAGTTTGCAAAATCAAATTCTCTCCCAGCATATAATCCAAAACCAAACCGTATTTATGTCTATCTTCCGGTATATGCCCTATTCCGTTTAAAGTTTTTTTCCTTATGCTCAAATTCGTAATGTCATGTCCTTTTAAATTTATGCTTCCAGAATTTAATTCCATTAATCCCGTTAATGCATATATTAATTCGCTCTGTCCGTTTCCATCTATACCCGCGATGCAAACAATCTCTCCCGCTTTAACTTCAAAAGAAACATCTTTAATAATATTTTTAGAACTTTTATTAGATTTTATATTTAAATCGTTTACCGATAAAACTATATCTTTAGGCTTCGCTTCCGTTTTTTCAACCACTAAAGATATTTTTCTTCCAACCATCATTTCCGACATCTCTTCTTTTGTGGCATCTTTTACATTTATAGTGCCTATATATTTTCCCTTTCGTAAAACCGAACATCTGTCGGCAACTTCTTTTATTTCGTTTAATTTATGCGTTATAAATAATATCGACTTTCCTTCTTTCGTTAAAGATTTCATTATCTTCATTAATTCTTCTATTTCGTTAGGAGTTAAAACAGCCGTAGGTTCATCGAATATAAGTATATCGTTGTCTCTATAAAGCATTTTTAATATTTCCACTCTTTGCTGCATTCCGACAGTTAAATCGCTAATCAATGAGTCGGGATATATTTCGAGTCCGTAAGTCTTGCTTAATCCCAAAACCTTTTTTCGCGCCTCTTCCATTTGCAAAACGCCGTTTTTTACGGTCTCGACTCCGAGTATAATATTTTCCAACGCCGTAAAATTATGGACGAGTTTAAAATGTTGATGAACCATCCCTATTCCTAAAGCGTTCGCCGTATTAGGATTGTCAATATCGACTTCCTTTCCATTAACTTTTATTATTCCTTCTTCTTGTTTGTAAAGCCCGAATAAAACGCTCATAAGAGTCGATTTTCCGGCTCCGTTTTCGCCGAGCAAGGCATGAATTTCGCCTCGTTTCAATTGTAGGGTGATATTATCGTTTGCAACTATACCCTTGAATTTTTTTGTCACGCCAAGCATTTCCACTACATAATCTTCATTTGTATTAGACATAATTAAATCCTTAAAGATTATTTATATATTATTATTATATTATATATTATTTTTTAGAAAAAATCAATACTTTACTATTGGCATAACAATATATGCAGCCGTTATGACAAGTATTATAAGAGCCTATATCGACGCTTTTTATACAATTGCAAAGTTTTCTCTGCCCTTTATCTTTTTTCTCTTTAATAGCATATCCTAAAATTTTTTCTATTCTGTCTTTATCTATGCATGAAGATTTCGCTATATTATTAAAATTTTGAGAGCAATTTTTTAAAACTATATTGTTTTTATTTGCAATTTCGTTCAAATTATTTATAAGTTCTATTTGCTCGTCCATATTATTATTTATATATTTAAATACGGTTTTTATTTTAGAATATATTTGAATAAAACTAAATATGCATTCTTCGGTTAAATCTTTTAAAGAATTCGCCATATAAGAAAAATTTTTAATATGATAATCGCTGCCAAATTTTTCATTTAAAATAATCGGGTCGTATCGCCATATTATTTTTTCCTTTCCGAATTTATCGCTTATATCTGCAAATTTTTTTATCAATAATTTTTTATTTGGAATATTTTTTTCTACGGTTTTATCGTAAGGAGTTATGGTAAAATGAATATAGAATTCGTATCCCATATCCCTAACTTTTTCTAAAAAATCTATATTTGGATTTTTACTCCAAAATACTATTATATCCACATTTTCTTTGCTCAAATCCACATTATAGAATTTATTTTTATAAAACGGATTTTGAACGGCGACAGATTTTTCTTTTAATCTCTCTAAAAACCATTCGCAATGAGACGAAGGAATATCGGTTCTTCTGCTGGCGCTTATTATCATGTTTTTATTATATATTTTTATTTTATTTTTATTTTAATTTTATTGCAAAAAAGCGATTTTTATCTTATTATAAATTTTTATTATAAATAATTCATCATAAACGGATAAATAATGAATAACGATTTAAAAAGAGAATCTTCTATGGCGGCGGTTTTTTCAAAAGAATACGACCATAATATGAGTATAGAAGAATTAAAAGAAATATTAAACGAATCGGACGAATTTATAATCATAGAATTTGAAGAAAATAACGAACATAAAATAGAAAAATCAAAATGGGAAGTTTCTTTAAAATTACAATATTTGCCTATGGTTATGGAAAGCGATATTTCGGACAACGAAAAATCTAAAAATAAAGACGAACTTACGTTTTATATAGCGTTAATCGAAGCCTCGAGTGTGACAGAAAATTTGCCAGAAATTTTTTCGGTTAATACCGTGCGAGAAAGCGATTATATAGAATCCACTAAATGCAAATATGCGATTCATATTTCAACCGTATTTAATAATTTTCCTCTCACCGATTATCAAAGGCAATTAAAATTACTAAATAGTATTGTGGCGGATGCTTCTATATTTTTGGACATTTCATGCTTTACGGCGCGTTCGAGAGAATGGTTAAAATATACTTCGACTTTTTCGCTCCCGCCTTCTTTGGATTATCTTTATACAATTCATGCTATATATGACGATGATAAAAATCCCGATAAAATAGAATATTGGTTTCATACTCATGGACTTTATAGAGTAGGTTGCATAGAACTTGAAATAATCGGAGTCGAAGATTCTAACGCCGCTTATGGAGAGTTGTTGAATACTTGCGCAAAACTATTTATACAAAACGGAGTTCCAAAATCTGGATTGGTATTTTCTCCGTCTTATAAAGTATATATTTGTTGGCTTCCTTGGGATAAAGCTTTAAAAGAACTTAATATAGACAAAGATTTTTCGGGGAGTTTTAAAGACAGAAAAGATAATATTCATGCCAATCCTTCGGGCGCTTTGGTTGCGGTAGACAAAAACGGAAATTATCACACTCTAGATTATTACAAAAAAGAACTTTCAGAAAATCCCGTATTCGTTTTAAGCAGTTTTGAAACGGAAATAATGAGAGAAGCTGCGTTTGAAAAATTCGAATATTTTTTAGAATTATTAAGTAAAAATAAAGGAGACGATAAAATTTCTTTTTTAGTAAAATTGGGATACAACGACAAAGAATCGGATAAAGATTTGGAACATTTATGGTTCGAGGTTCATGACTTCACCAAAGAAGGTTATTTTGACGCCACTTTATTAAACGAACCTTATAAAGATTTAGGGATTCATGAAGGCGATAGAAGAATGCATAGCATGAAAAATCTCACCGATTGGCAAATATATACCGAAGAGAGAATATATAATTCGGGAAATATTTATTTGCTTTTTTCTTAAACTTTTTTAAACTTTAATTCTTAAAATTTTTCTCGAAAATCGATTAAAAAATTAAGAATCACAAAAAAAATTCTTAAGCCATTTTTCAAATAACCGAAAATTATTGTAAAGATTGTAAAATAACTAATGAAACGCTTGACTATTTTAGATTTTTTTACTATACTATATTTGATAAAGTAATCGCATTAAAAATGCGGCGCTTCTTTAAAATATTCAAGCAAAGGAGACCCCGATTATGAAACGATTAATTTCTATTCTAACATTTCTTTTTATAACAGTTTCCATATTTTATCAAGGCTCGAAATTATACGCCGTTAATGATTTTTCAGGACTGTATATAGCTCCTAAACTCAATTACTATCCAGAAAGTATGCCGGGAAGAATATGGAATCATTATGCTGGAGGCGGAGTGGCTGTAGGATACGACCTATTTAGATTAAAAGACCCGTTTCCTATACCGTTAAGAGTGGAATTGGAATATGTAGGAAGAGTTCTTGCCACAAATATGGATTTTACAATGCACTCAGTAATGGCGGGAATTTATTATGAACTTAACTTATTTCATGTTCGAGCAAGCGAATTGGATACTTTGACTACAAAAAGCGTTTATTCTACAAAAAGACCTTTTATGGCTATATATCTTGGAATGAAAGTAGGAGCGAAAATAGGACATGAACTTACAGATAGTTATACCGGAGGACTCATACAAACCAATATGGGAACTACGAGAACCACTATTTTATTTGGAGTTGGCGGAGGATTAGCATTTCATGTTACAAGTTGGTTTACATTAGATTTGGGATATATGGCGATATTGGGACCGGGATTTAGATTCGCAAACGATGTGCTTATATCCTTTAGATTTACAAAGCCTTAAATCTTGTAGTTAATGTTAATTTGGGAGTTTAATATATGCATAAAAAAGTTTCTATTATAGTTATAATATCGATTGCACTATCTTTAGTATTTTACGGATGTTCTTCTATGAAACATTCTACAGTAGTGCTTTATGTTTCTCATAAACTTGAAGGTCCTATATATATGCCTCAAGCCGAAGCTCCCGTTTCAGCTCAAGATGCTCAAAGCGAGAATAGAGCGAATCAGGGAAAAGAGCCTAATCGTAGACAAAGTAGAAAAGATAATAGCAAAGAAAACGATAAAACTACTCAAAATGCGCAAGATAGTAAAGAAAACGATAAAACCGCTCAAAGCGCACAAGATAGTAAAGAAAACGATAAAACCACTCAAAGCGCACAAGATAGCAAAGAAAATGGTAAAACAACTACTAGCCGAAGACCTAGTCGTAGACAACAACAGCAGCAGCAACAACAAGATAATATCAAAGATATTCAAGTTACTAGCACGAATACTTATGACGGCGGTTATAAAACTAGAACTATGCGAAGAGGCGAGTTCTTGATTTTAGATAAACCTATAAGATTCGCTTTTGAAAAATATGATATACCTTCTTCTTATGACGACAGCGTGCGATATGTGGCAAATTATTTGAGAGAATATACAAATGTTCGATTGATTGTGGAAGGACATACTGACAGAGTGGGAGAATTCGGATTTAATAAAGGGCTTTCTATGAGAAGGTCAAGAACGGCTATTTCAAAACTTATAAAAGAAGGAATAGACAAAAACAGATTGATAGAAAACGGAGTTAGTTATAGATTTGCCGAATATAATTTTAATAGACTCAACAGAAGAGTAGAGTTTATTATAATAAGAAGCGAAGAAGATTTAACTAATTACAGAACGGAGACTGCAGAATAATATTAAAAAATAATTAAATATTATTAAAAAAGCGGTAGATTTTTTCTACCGCTTAATTATTTTAAAGATTATTTTTAATTATTTTATCATACTACGCCGAGAGTTCCTAATATTATGGCGAGAACCGTGGCTGTTATAGGAATTACCGTGCAACACATAAATATATCTATATAAGAATCTTTATGCGTTAATTTTGTTACCGCAAGAACGGTTAAAACCGCTCCGCATTGAGGCAAAGTATCCAAACCGCCGGCGGATATCGAAGCTACTCTAGAGAAAACTTCCAACGGTATTCCGCTTGATTGAGCCAATTCTATAAATTGAGGACCCAAAGCTTCCAAAACTATTGAAACTCCGCCAGAAGATGAACCCGTAGCTCCAGCCAAAATATTAATCGCTATCGCTTCGGATATTAAAGGAGATGCATCTATATTCGTTACCAAATTTGTTAATTGTTCAAAACCGGGAACAGCTTTTATTACTCCTCCAAAACCTACGCCAGCAGCCGTATTAAGAATGGCAAGCATCGAGCCTGCAGCACCGTCGTTCAAGGTTTTTATTACATTTCCAAAAGTTTTTATTCTTCTGATAAATATTATTATACCAGCCAAAACTCCGACAAATAAAGCGACTACTATATTTAGTTTAACGGCATTAAACAAAATAATAATCAATAACGGAGGAATTATGGCAAGATACCATTTTGGCAAATCTTCGGGATTAGAAGTTATGTTTGCCGTTTCTCCTTCAGGTTCGTCAAAAAACTCGCCAGCCGCCTGTAATTTTTTCGTTCTATATTGAAGCCATAATATACCCAATACAAACATCAATATACCGCATATTATACCGATAACGGGAGCGCTCATAGGACCAGTCCCGAAATAGGTTGCAGGAATAACATTCGTAAGTTGAGGAGTTCCGGGAAATGCAGTCATAGTAAAAGCGAAAGCTCCTAAGGCAATAGAACCGGGCAGCATCTTTCTTGGAAGATTAGCCTCTCTAAATAAAGCCAAGCCCATAGGATACATAACGAATACTACTACGAATAAAGAAACGCCTCCGTAGGTTAAAACGCCGCATATAACCACAACGGCTATTATCGCTCTTTTATATCCGATTAATTTAGACAAAAAATGCGCTATACTTTCCGCAGCTCCTGTAACTTCCATTACTTTTCCAAATATGGCTCCTAACATAAACATAGGAAACCAACTTTGAGCATATCCGCCAAAAGCCGCCATAAAATCTTTAGTAAACGCATCGAGCAGATTCACTCCTCCAAACGCCGCAACAACCAAAGCCGAAACGGGCGCAACCCATAGAATCGACATTCCTTTATAAGTAAGAAACGCCAAACATACTAAACCAAGTAGAATACCTAACATAATTTACTCCTTAATAGTTAATTAACACATTCCCCAGCCATGACTTACCAGCAACGATTGTCCAGTCATAACTCCAGATTCATCATGAGCAAAGAAAGAAACCAAATTAGCAACTTCTTCCAAAGTAGTAAATTTTTTATCTACCGTATCTTTCAACATGATTGTGCTTATAACTTCTTCTTCCGAAATTCCTTTTATTTTAGCCTGTTCTGGTATTTGTTTTTCAACCAAAGGAGTTCTAACGAATCCCGGACATACGACATAAGTGTGAATATTAAATTCTCCACCCTCTTTCGCCAAAACTCTCGCTAGTCCCAAAAGTCCATGTTTAGCGAAACAATAAGGCGATTTGTAAAGAGAAGCCAAATGAGAATGAGCCGAACCCATAAATATGATTTTTCCGCCTTTTCCCGACTTTTTCATTTCGGTAAACGCAGCCTTTGCCGTTAAAAAAGCTCCGTCAGCATGAATAGCCATCATTTTTTTCCATTCTGCAAAAGGAAATTCTTCTATAGGATGAACTATTTGAATGCCCGCGTTTGAAAAAACTATATCTATACCGCCTAAATCGGTTATAGTTTTTTTGAAAGCGTTATTAACATCTTCCTCGCTCGTTACATCCATAGAAATGGCAATCGCTTTACCACCGCTCGAATTAATCTCTTCGGCTACCTGTTTAGCGCCTTCAAGATTTAAGTCGGCTACCACAACGGCTGCGCCGTCTTTAGCCAATCTCTGAACGGAAGCTTTACCCAAACCGCTCGCAGAACCCGTTACCAAAGCAACTTTGTTGTTTAAACTCATACTTTTCCTCCAAGTTTAATTTTTTTTGATTTTTTATTAAAATTGCAAAGATATGGCTTAAATAAAAAGATATTATGAAGTATACATAATGTAATTTTTTTAGAAAAAATAATTTTAAACAATTTACATAAAAATATCGTTGTGCCGTGTTAGTAGAATAAATTACATTAATCATACTTTCAAGTATATACAAAAAATTTTAAATGTCAAGTATTAGGAACAATATTTTTAAAATAAATTTGCAATTTTATCTTTATATTGTATAATATTTTTAAATAAATCGCTGGTGTAGCTCAATTGGTAGAGCAGCTGATTTGTAATCAGCCGGTTGCGGGTTCGAGTCCCATCACCAGCTCATTAAATCGATTTTTATAATCTGTAATTTACTATCATAAAATTTAATTGGATTTTATTATGAGTTCTATTAAACTAAAAAATCTTATAAATAAAAATAAATTCTTTGTAATAGCCGAAGCAGGTTGCAATCATGAAGGCGATTTTGAAACGGCGTTAAAAATGGTTAAAGAAGCTGCGAAATCTGGAGCGAACGCCATCAAATTTCAAAGTTTTACTATGAATAATTTATTTGCGGTAAAAGAATATACAAAAAAATTAAAATTGCCCGAAAACGCTCTCGATGGAATAAACGATATAGTTTTTAAAAAAGAATGGTATAAACCTTTAATAAAAGAAGCAAAAAAGAATAATATTATTTTTATGAGCACGGCTTTTTCTATTGAATCGGTTTTGGAAATGGAAGAAAATAATATAGAAATATATAAAATTGCCTCATGCGATATCGACAATATTCCTCTATTAAACGCCGTTGCAAAAACTAAAAAACCCGTCATATTGTCCACCGGACTCGCTTTAAATAAAGATATAAATAACGCGATAAAAATATTAAAAAATAACGAAGTCGCTCTATTGCATTGTTCGGTAGAATATCCCACTCCTATAAAAAACGCCAGATTAAATAGAATATCCGTTATGAATAAATTATTTAAAAAAAATATAATAGGTTATTCTGACCATACGATAGGAATTAAAGCGCCGATAATAGCTTTTACTTTAGGAGCAAGAATAATAGAAAAACATTTTACTATAAACCCCGAAAAAAAATCAGGTGACCATATAATAAGTTTGGATACAAAATCTATGAGCGATTTGATTAATTCTCTTAACGATACTTTAACTATGCTTGGAGGCGAAAAAGCTTTAAATCGAGAGCGTATATTAAGCGAACAAGAGAAGAAAGAACTTATATACGCAAAAAGAGGAATATATTTAAATCGTAATATGCTTAAAAACGAAACGATAAGAGAAACAGATTTAATTACTTTAAGACCATGCGTCGGAATATCCGCAAAAGACTATAACAAAGTAATTGGGAAAAAATTGAAAGCAAATAAAGAATCGTTTACCGCCTTAAGTTTTGACGAATTAAAAAAATAATATTTTAAATATTTTAATGAAAATAATTCTTAAATTAATTTGAGGAATAATATATTTTGACTTTTAAACATTAAGTGATATAATGGGACAATAATTGCAAGATTAATTTTTATTTTTTAACGAAAGAATTTTTTATTTTAAGGAGAATAATATTTATGAGTTCAGTAGAAGAACTAGAAAAAAAAGCTAAAAGATGCAGACAAATACTTCTAAAAATGGTTTACGAATCGAAAAGCGTAGCTCATGTCGGAGGTTCTTTGTCGGCTATGGATATGGCGGTTGCCGTATACGACAGGTATATAAATTTCAAAGACGAAAATAGAGCTCGTTTCGTTTTGTCGAAAGGACATGTGGTAGTTATGCAATACGCTATATTTGCCGAACTTGGAATAATACCTATGGAAGAATTAACTACTCTAAAAAAAATAGGAACTCGTTTGCAAGGTCATCCCGATATTAATAAAATTCCAGAAACTGAAATGAATACGGGACTTTTGGGACAGGGACTCGCCGTGGCTATGGGAATGGCTTATGCGAGAAAATTGTCAAATAAAGATAATAAAATATTCGCTTTATGCGGAGATGCCGAGTTGCATGAGGGACAAATTTGGGAAACGGTTCAACAATCGGCTCATTTTAAATTGGATAATCTTGTCGCCATTATAGACAATAACGGACTTTCTTCTCATGACCCCGTGAATAAAGTTATAGATTTGGGTTCTTTGGAAGATAAATTTAAAAGCTTTAATTGGAATACTATAACCTTAAAAGACGGAAATAATATGAAAGAAATTTCGGAGGCTTTGGATAAACTCGACAAATTAAGCGGTAAACCGGTAGCCATAATAATGAAAACGGTTAAAGGAAAGGGAGTTTCCACTTTAGAAAATAATCCTAATTGTCATTCTTTAACCATTGGCGATAAAGATTTTGAACAAGCGAAAAAAGATTTGGATATACAATAAATTTTAATTGAAGGATTTAATTATGATAAATATAGAAAAAAGCTCAGCTCCGAGAGTCGTAATCGGAAAACATTTAACAAATTTAATTGAAAAAAATAATAAAATAATAGTAATAGACAACGATTTGGGAACTTCGACTTCATCTGCCGATGTCGAAAAAACTTACCCTAAAAACTTTTTGGAATTGGGAATAGGCGAACAGAGTTCTTTAAGCGCAGCAACCGGTTTGGCATTGGAAGGAATGTTTCCCGTTTATGTCAATTTTGCAATATTTGCAAGCGGAACAATTTGGACGCAAATAAGACAGGCGGCTTATGCAAGAGCGAATATTAAAATAATAGCGACTCATCCCGGACTTGACGCAGGACCTGACGGAGCGAGTCATCAGGCTACTCAAGATATGGCTTTGATGAGATGCGTTCCGAATATGAATGTCATTTTGCCTCTGGATGAAAACGATGTTAAATCCGCCATAAATTACGCTTTAAATAATAAAGGACTTTATTATGTGAGAGTGGCAAGAGAGCCCGTTCCTATAATTTATAATTCTCCAGAAGAAGCAAATTTCGACATAAAAAATAAAGAATTATATTCTACGGGAGACGATGTCGCTTTATTTTTTGACGGTTCTTCTTTCGAGCAGGCTATAGACTCCGCAAATCTTTTGGAAGAAAATAATATTAAATATCGTTTAATTCATGTTCGTTCTTTAAAACCTTTGGATTCTGACAATATTATCGACTACGCTAAAAAAGTTAAATGCGTTATAACTTTAGAAAATCATAGCATTATAGGAGGATTGGGAAGTGCCGTAGCTGAAGTTTTATCCGCTCGTAAAGATATAGCTCCTTTAAGGATAGTCGGATGCAAGGACGCTTTTACGGAATCTGGAAAATCTACGGAACTTAAATTAAAATACGGCGTTTCTGCTCAAAATGTATTGGAAAAAGTTAAAGAAGTTTTAAAATAAATTTCATTTTTGTTTAAAAATTTATTTAAATAAATTATTTTAAAAATCAAAAAAATAAAAAAGCGTATTTCTTAATCGAAATACGCTTTATTAATTTTTATAATCTTGAAAATAAATTATATAAATTATAAAAGAGATTTTGCCGCATTTAAAGCCGCTTCATAATCTGGTTCGCTTGCAATTTCAGGAACATATTGAACATATTTTACAATATTGTCTTTATCCAATACGAATACGGCTCTAGTTAAAAGTTTTAATTCTTTTATAAAAGCTCCGAATTTTTTTCCGAAATCCTTTTCCGCATAATCGGACAATACTATATGCGAATTAGCGTTTGCAGCTCCGCACCATCTCGCTTGAGCGAAAGGCAAATCTACAGAAACCGTCACAACGGTTACGCCTTTTAAGCTAGCAGCTTCTTTATTGAATCTTTTAGTTTGAATATCGCATATAGGAGTATCCAAAGACGGAACTGCCGATATAATTTTTACGGTTGAACCGGCATCGGAAAGAGACCAAACGCTTAAATCGGGTTTTGTTCCAGAAAAATTAGGGGCTTTTGCGCCTACCGTTAAAGCCACTCCTTCCAAATGAACCTCGTTGCCTTGAAATGTTATCTTCATCTTTGTTTCCTCCAAAACTAATATAATAACTATTATTAAATAACAGCTTTTTAAATATATGTTTTTTATAAAATAAAGTCAATAAAAAAATATGATTATATGATGTTATAAATAAATTTAAAATACTTTGAGCGCTTAAATCTATTCCTAATATAAACATTGTATTTTGCCTTGTCTGTAATATTATAAATATAAACTTTCAATTTAAATAGTATAATTTACCGATTTATTGATTTTTATTTATTTTTAATATTTAATAATTATTATAAAAATCAAATAAAAGTATCAGTATGAAGTATCAATTATTGTCAAAAGAAGCGACATTAAGAAATGTGTTGCGGGAATGTATACTAAGAGAAGAATTTACAAGCGGAGATATAGTTAATAGTTTAAATTTGACAAAGCCAACGGTTAATGAAGCTTTGGATATTTTATATAAAGATAATTTTATCATAAGAGAAAATTATAAAAGAGGACTTGTGGGCAGAAAAGCTCGAGTATGGAAAACGGCTTTATATAATAAAAAATCTCTCGCCATAGATATAGACATTGATATTATCAAAATTGCTATTGTGGATATGAACGGCAATTTTTATCTTTATAAAGAATACGATTATACGATTAATAATTTAAATTTTTTAGAAATTATAAAACTTGTGGTAAACGATTATAGAAATAATTTTAAGGAAGCTGAAGGTATAAAAAGACTCGGAATTTCAATACCGGGTAATATAAGTTTCGATAGAAAAAATATATTATACGCCACAAATTTAGGTTTAACGAATATTAATATAAGCAATTTGGAAAGAGAATTAAATTTAGAAATTTTGCTTGAAAACGAAGCTAACAGCGCCGTTTTGGGAGAATTTTTTTTATCTAAAGAAATGGATAAAAATAATTATATGTTAATATCGATTTCTAATTTTGGAGTGGGCGGCGGACAGATAGTGGATGGAAAACTTTTAAAAGGAGCACATAGATTTGCGGGAGAGATAGGACATTTTACTATTATTATGAATGGAGAGCCATGTAGTTGCGGAGGTAAAGGTTGTTTTGAAAGATACGCTTCTTATGACGGGCTTAAAAATCTTATGAATAAAAATAAAATTAATTTAAAAAATATAGAAGAACTTTTTGAAAGCGAAGACGATAAATGTAAAAAAGTTATAGAAGAATATGGTAAAATTTTAGGAATAGGAATAAGAAGCCTACTTGCAATATACGATTCCAATAAAATAATATTAAGCGGAAAAATAACCAACTATTTGGATAAAATATCTCCATATATAAATAAAGCAATTTTTGAAAATAATAATTTCCATTCGCAATTTAATATAATGATTATAAAATCTAAATATGGCGATAAATCTTCGTTAATTGGCGCTGGGCTACTTAATTTTTTCCCCTATATATACGAGGATGATGTTTTTAAATAAATAAAGTAAAAAAAATTAATTTGGTATTGACAAAATATATAAAATGAATTATACTTTATTAGTAATATGATTTTATTAATTAAATAAATTCTTATTATTAATAATATTACTTGAGGTGTAAAGGATGGAATATTTTAAAGGTATTAAAAAAGTGCTTTATAAAGGCAAAGATTCTAAAGATACTTTTTCTTTCAAACATTATAATGCATCCGAAATCATAGGGAATAAAACTATGGAAGATTGGATGCCGTTTGCGATGAGTTGGTGGCATACTTTGGCTTCGGGCGGTAGCGACCCTTTTGGAAATATGTCGGCTACAAGACCTTGGAACAACAAAGAACCGCTTGAAGCTTCTAAAATGAGAGTAGAAGCTGGATTTGAGTTTATGCAAAAGTTAGGGATAAATTATTTCTGTTTTCATGATAGAGATTTAGCTCCAGAATGTAAAAGTTTAAAAGAAACTAATGAAAAATTAGATATTATAGTAGAACTTATAGAAGAGAATATTAATAAAACGGGAAAAAAGCTTTTATGGGCTACCTCTTCTTTATTTACTAATCCAAGATATATGCATGGAGCGGCTACGAGTCCTTATGCCGATATTTTTGCAATAGCCTCTGCCCAAACTAAAAAAACTATAGATATAGCTAAAAAATTGAATGCTAAAGGATATGTATTTTGGGGAGGTAGAGAAGGTTATGAAACTCTTTTAAATACAGATATGAAAAGAGAATTGGAACATTTGGCTTATTTCTTATCTATGGCTGTAGAATATAAAGAAAAGATAGGATTTAAAGGACAATTCTTTATAGAACCTAAACCTAAAGAGCCTACCAAACATCAATACGATTTTGATGCCTCCACAACTTTAGAATTTTTATATCATTATAAACTTGATAAATATTTTGAACTTAATTTAGAGGTAAATCATGCTACCCTTGCCGGACATACTATGCAACATGAGATGCAGGTTGCAAGAAATCATAATAAATTAGGTTCTATTGATATAAACTACGGCGACACATTTTTAGGATGGGATACCGATATGTTTTTAACGAATATTTACGATGCCATATTTATGATGATAGAAATTATAAAGAACGGCGGATTAAAAAACGGAGGCTTTAATTTTGACGCTAAAGTTCGAAGACCTTCTCATACTATGGAAGATTTAATTCTTGCATATATAGCGGGAATGGATACTTTATCTTGGGGATTAAGAATAGCCGACAAAATCGTTAAAGACGGTTTTTTTGACAAATTTATAGCTGAAAGATATAGTTCTTACGACAGCGGAATAGGAGCAAAAATAGAAAGCAAATCCACTTCGTTTGAAGAATTATTCGATTATGCCATTAATTTAGAAGAAAAAGAGCTTCCTAGCGGAAACCAAGAACTGCTTGAAGCTAAATTAAATCAATTTATTTATAATAATTAATTTAAGGAG
>CAZUEE010000009.1:0-31794 GCA_964619175.1 uncultured Brachyspira sp.
TTAAATAAAACTAAACCTATCATAAAACAATAAACTGTTTTCATAAAAAATACCTCTTTTAATTTGTTTATATATTTAATATTATAATAATCTAAAAAAAAAAAAATCAATACTTAAAATATAAAATTTTACAACTTTTGTGAGAAAATATATTATTATGTTAACTATATCAAAAGAAAGATTGATAAAATATAAAACTATTGTCTTTTTGTTGCCGATTTCAAATCTATTCCCAAAATGAATAAGAATATAAAACCTATTAAGGTAATCGGAACTATTCCCATAATATGATATAATAAAGCGTATGGAGCGGCTGTAGATTTATCGACTCCTATTAAAGAAAGCCCAAAAACTATAACCAATTCAAAAGCTCCTATTCCCGAAGGAGCGGATGGAATAGCAAAACCGAAACCTCCGACTGCGAATATAAACAAGGCTATTATCGGAGAGGCTTCTATATCGAAAGCGGCTAAAAGAAATCCTATAGTAAATATTTGTCCTATCAAATATAAAGCGGTATATAAAAAGATTAAAAATATATGTTTAATGTCGTTTTTAATTCCTATTCCGTCTATAAAATTGCAAGAAAATTCTATCAATTTAACCGAAATTTTTTGAGGCAATATTCCAAATACTTTATTAAAAACTTTATGAGCAAAATCTTTATTAAAACTTAAAAATACCAAAATTATTATTCCAACAATCGATATTATAAATAATGAAATAGCCGCGTATAAAACCTCATCGGGCAAATTCGGTATAAATATAAGCGAAACGGAAAGTATAATAACTCCGATTATCACATCGAACAATCTTTCCGTAACTACGGATGCAAAAACGGCGGATTTACTCACTCCCTCTTTTGCTCCCAAAACATACGCTCTCACAACCTCGCCAAGTTTAGCGGGCAAAACATTGCTAGCCATATAACCGATATAAACCGAAGCGACTATCGTTCTTTTTTTTATAGGTTCTTTTAACGGTATAAAACATTCCCATCTTAAAGCCCTAAATACTATTATAATCACGCCTAAAATTAAAGAAATTATGGCGTAAGAAATTTTAATATTTTTAATTATCTCTATAGATTTTTTTATCTCTATTTCTCTCAAAGCGAAATATAAACATACCAAACTTATTATTATTCCTATAGTTATTTGAATTGCCTTTTTCATTAAAAGTTATTCCTAAAATAAATTATAAACAAATTACCTGACAAAATTTTTCATAAGCGAAATAAAATTTTCAAAATCGCTTAACATCTCTCTTGCAACCGTCATATTAAATTTTTCCAAATTTGAAACTCTACTAGCGTTTGAAATTTCTATTTTGCTTCCGTTTGCGCAATCTTCTATAATATTTTTTAAGATAGTGGTTAAATCCAAAACGGAATTATAAACATTTAGGACGATTTTATTTCCTTCCCCATCCAATTTTTTTACCATAGTTTCTATTAAATCTCTATTTGCACTCGCTTTATTTTTCGACACGAGCCAAGTTTTAAGCCTTTTGAAATTGTCGGATTCTGGACTTAAAGAAGAATCGAATATTTGTATCTCTTCTTTAGAATCATTTAAAGTATAGAAAGCATCCAAGCCTTGAGAATTTCTTTCCTTATGAACGAATTCGCATCCTAAAAACATATCGTTTAACGGCGCTTTATATTCCATATCGAATATTTCGCTAACGAAAGTTTTAATATATTGCAAAGGTTCTACACAAGTAAAAACATCGCAATCGAATTGTTCCAACTGCGAATTTTTATCTTCGTTAACATTCGCCAATTTTAATATTTCTATGCCACTGAAAGTTTTATTTCTTATGCTCGCTATTTTACTGCTCTTTATATCTTTAATTATATTTTCCATATCGTTTTTTAAATTTTTTGCAAAGTCGGTAATATAATTAACAAATATATTTGTTTCAGAATAAGTTACATGCGTTTTATAAGTAAAATCTTTAAGAAGAAAAATTATTATATCGCTCAACAAATCTGGAGTTTGCAAATATTTTATTCTCGTTAAAAGCGCTCTCATATTTTTATCGGATATCGGCGGCAATCCTGCGTATTTACAAAATATATTTAATGCGGATATAAGCTCTTTTTTTACTATTACGCTGTTTATAGCATCGTCCAATTTCGTTAAATCGTCCACGACTTGAGTGTTAGAAGTATTTTTAAAAACGGGATTCGAATTATATACTCCGTCTACAAACGAGGGACAGAAAGACCTTAAAAATAAAAAGAAATCGAAATTAGAAATATTGGCAAAATCTTTAAGCAAATTGAAAGTTAAATTTATTTCCTTTCCGTTATCTCCGTTTAAAAAATTTTT
The DNA here is from genome assembly GCA_964619175.1 of uncultured Brachyspira sp. GTDB lineage: Bacteria > Spirochaetota > Brachyspiria > Brachyspirales > Brachyspiraceae > Brachyspira. Next base: position 2,337 of record CAZUEE010000009.1, read on the forward strand.
GAATTTAATAAAATTTTCTTTCGTTTCTTTAAATACATTATTCGGATTTTCGCCTTTGTTAATTCTTTCTACCATATATTCTTTATTCAAAGTAGCGTATATTTCTTTTATTTCTTTGTTAAACGAAACTTCTATCAAATAATATGAAAATTGTTTTCCATCTCTTATTATAAATTCTTCTTTTAGAGAATTTAATAAATATCCTACGACTTTATATATTTCAAATATGAATTTTGCGCAATTTGAAGTTACATTTTTTGTTTTTGTGTCGACGAACTTGTATTTTTGAGAGGTTATTTTTTTAGCATATTCGCTAATACGCATTTTATTTACCAATTCAGGAGTTCTTATGTTAAATATATTGTATCTAATATAATCAAATAAATTCATCGATATCCCTCTTAACCTATTTTTATATTAAACTATATAATATACTAATTTTTACAATATTTAAAGTCATTTCTATAAAAATATAATAAAAAATATAATAATTAAAAACACGATAATTTATAGAAATACCCTTTGCATTATTATATCCGAAATATATTGAGCCAATTCTTCGGGAGTTATATAGCAATCTTTTAATATCCATTCTTCCAATACCGATATAAAAGCGCCCGAATAAAAAAATCCCATTATTTCGACCGTATAAGGCTTGTCCGTATGAAGCTGTTTCATATCCTTGATTCCTTCTATGACATAAGCTTCGAAATATTTTTTAAGTATTTTTATTACGCTTCCTTCTCTATTATTTTGAAATATTATCTTTAAAAATTCCTTATTTAAATAAAAATATTGCAATATTTCAATCATTATATCGACATGAGAATCGGTTAATTTTCCTTCCAATTTATACTTTCTTAAAAACTCTAAAAATTTCGCCTCGTATTTATCCAATGTTGATTTTAAAAGTTCGTATTTATCGTTATAATAAGTGTAAAAAGTACTTCTGTGAATTTTGGCTTTTGAACATATATCCATTACTTTAATATCTTCAAAAGATTTTTCTTCGAGCAAAGAACCCAAAGTTTCTTCTAGTAATTTTTCGGTTTCTTTTATTCTTAAATTATTTTTATTGCTTCTACTTCTCATAACTAAAAAATACCGCCCAAATTAGTTATATTAAACTCTTTAATTATTATATTACGATATTGAAAAAATTTAAATAGTCTTAATTATAAATTTATATAAATTTACAAGTTTTTTAACAATTTATTAAAATAATTAAAACAAAACATTAAACAAAATATTAATAATTAAAAATATATATCCGATAATATTCGTATGTTCAAGGATGGACTAATATAAAATTTCATGGAGGAACCATATGGTTATCAACAACAATATTAGCGCTATAAATGCGCAAAGAACTCTTAAATTCCGCCAAGTTGATTTAAGAAAAGATTCTGCTCAGCTTTCAAGCGGTTTAAGAATCAATCAAGCTGGAGATGACGCTTCGGGATTGGCTGTATCCGAAAAAATGCGCGCTCAAATTCGCGGTTTGCGTCAAGCTGAAAGAAATACTCAAGACGGCATATCTTTCATACAAACCACGGAAGGATATTTGGAAGAAACTACGAATGTTCTTCAAAGAATCAGAGAATTGGCTATACAGGCTGCAAACGGTATCTATACGGACGAAGACAGACTTTATGTTCAAATAGAAGTTTCTCAATTAGTTGACGAAATAGACCGCGTAGCTTCTCAAGCTCAATTCAATAAACTTAATATGCTAACGGGAAGATTCGCTCGCTCTACGGGAGAAAATAATCCTACTGCATCTATGTGGTTGCATATCGGACCTAATATGGACGAAAGAAAACGCGTTTATATAGGAACTATGAACAGTCAAGCGCTTGGACTTAAAAATCCGGTTGGACCTGCGTCTACGGCTACATTTATCAGTCTTTCAAACCCTACTAAAGCCAATACGGTTATAGGTATGGTTGACGAAGCTCTTCTTAAAGTATTGAAACAAAGAGCAGATTTAGGCGCATATCAAAACAGATTGGAAATGACAGCTCAAGGCTTAATGGTTGGCTTTGAAAATTTGCAAGCTTCCGAAAGTAGAATAAGAGATACGGATATGGCTGAAGCATCAGTTAAACTTGCCAAAGACCAAATTCTTAATCAAGCTAATTTGTCTATGCTTGCTCAAGCTAATCAATTACCCCAAGGCGCTCTTAGATTATTACAATAATAATTAAGAAATTAACCATAAGTTTGGGAGGCTAAAGTCTAGTCTCCCTTTTTTATTGTTTTAGAGGCAAACCGTCTGCGGCATATTTTTGCAATTGAATAGCCGCCGCTTTAGGATTTTTAACTACGCAAGGACCTCCGACACATCCGCCTTTACAAGCCATAACTTCAACCAAATTCGGAGTATCGTTTTGAACCTCAATCTCTCCCGATTGAATCTTTCCGAAATTTTTAAGTTGTTTCATTCCGTCTTTATCCAAACCGTCTATAACTGTAGGTTTAACTTTTTCGGGATGTTTTAATCTTATTTTTACCGCTTCAAAAACTCCTCCGCTTACTGCATATTTTCTTCCCGATGAAGTAGGCAAACAATCGATACTTAAATCGGGTTCTTTCATAACATCCGTTCCTGTGGCTATAAATAAAGCGTCAAGCTCTTCCATAGACAAACAATAATCTACCAAATCATCGTCTATACTCTCTCTCCTTTTTGCAAGACATGGTCCTATAAAAACATTAATCGCTTTAGAATCGTATCCTTTCATCATTTCGGCTGTATAATGCATCGGAGTTCTAGTTTCCGATACGCATGGTATTAATTCTGGAACATGTCTTCTAACCGCTTTAACATAAGCCGGACAACAAGATGTAGTCATAAGTTTGTCTCCTCGCTCCATTCTCTCTTCAAATTCAAGAGCTTCTTTGTCGGAAGTTATATCCGCTCCCAAAGCGACTTCCCAAACTTTATTAAATCCTATTTTAAGAAGAGCGCTTTTTAATTGTCCGGGTTTTGCATTAAATTGAGAGGCTATCGAAGGAGCATACATAACATTAACTTTTTTGTTGTCGTCTTTCAAATGTTTTAATACATCCAATAACTGCCCTTTATCCATCATAGCGCTAAAAGGACATTCTCGCATACAGTTTCCGCAAAATATACATTTATGATAATCTATAACTTCTTTTCCAAATTCGTTTTTATTAATCGCCCCTACAGGACATGATTCTTCGCAAGGAACGGGAATATAAATAATCGCATGATAAGGACAATTTTTTAAACATAGTCCGCAATTTATACATTTTTCGCTGTCAATAAACGCTCTTCTTTCGTCTAAAATTTCTATGGCGTTTTTCGGACAATTTACCATGCAAGGACGCGCCAAACAAGCCTGACATGCATTTGTTACCATAAAATTTGCTTTAACGCATGCATTACAGGCTTCGTCCAAAACGGTAAGCATGGGCCAAGTGGGTTTTTCTCTATCCAACGCCAATTTTGCATATTGCGACAAAGGTATTCCGCTATCTTCTTTTCCTTCTACGCTTATTCCCAATCTCGCCAAAATTCTGTTTTTTATAATTTCGCGGTCATGGTGAATGCAGCATCTTATCGATTTGCTATCTTTCGGGATTATTTCTATTGGCATTTTATCTATATCTTCCAAAAGTCTATCTTCTATAAAAAGAGTAGTTATCCGAACAAGAATATCCTTTTTTAATTGCGAAGCGTTATTATTTATATTCATTAATATTCTCCATTTATTTAAGTGATTTTTATCAATATAAAATAAATAAATTATCTTTATATTGATAAATATTATAATATAAATAATTATTTATGCAAGTATAATAAAAAACCGTTATAAAAAAGAGGATGTCCGAAGACATCCTCTTTCAGAGTTAATCACAAAACTTTTTCAATTTTTAATTTACTAATTTAAGATTTATCAAATCAGATTGATTATTGTTGTAGTGTATCAACAAATTGCCCGGTTCTCTGAATATAGCATTTCCGAGTGCTTTACTACCATCTTCTTCTGAATAAATTACATATTTTGCTTCGCCTTGAGAAAAAGTCATACTACTTCCGCTCAATATATAATTTTTTGTAGTTGCTCCATCATTCATTACAACTATAATCTGAGAGCCATGCGCCTGTCCATTTACGCCCCTAGAGCCAATTGTAGCCGTATATTTTGCATTTTTGAAACTCTTACCTACAAATTGAATCGGACCAATATATGGGTTTACAGACATTGACGGCTGAGTTGGAGTTATTTGATTTTCTCCTTCTTCGGTTGGCGGTGTTGTTACAGGGGTTTCTACTGCTTCATCGCTAAAATTAGCTAGTGGTTTAGCAGGGGATGAGCAGGAAATTCCCATTATCGCTACCATAATAGCTATTGCTATTAGATAAAATAAATGTTTATTTTCTTTTCTTTTCTTTATTATAGTCATAACTGACCTCCTTCTTAATCTTTCTATACATAAGATAAGAATCTTTTTAAAATCGTCAAGAACTTTTTTTAAAATTTTTTATGTTTAAAATTTTATTTGTAGTGTATTACTTAGGCATTTTTATCAAAGGTTAATTTATGAAATTACTTGATATTATAAAATACTATATTATAATAAAAATAATAATAAAGAGTATTTTAAAGAAATAAGGAAAATTAAAATTTGAAAAAACAGAAAACCAAAAAAAATAAAGCAAATAAAACTACAAACAAAAAAGAAAAAAACAAAAAAAATTATAACGCTAATAAATCGAATAAAAAAATAGACTCTAAAAAATCTATTCCAAAACCCGATATAAAAATAGACATAAATAATCCGAAAAAAGATGCCGAATTGATAGCGAAAGCCTATAATATACCTACCGAATTTTCTAAAAAATGTTTGGACGAAGCAAAATTACTTCCCGAAAATTTAGAAAACGAACCGATTGAATTCGACAGAATAGATTTGAGAAATTTAAAAACGATAACCATAGATGGAGCGGATTCAAAAGATTTTGACGATGCGATAAGTATAGAAAAATTAAAAGACGGTTATAAAATCGGAGTTCATATAGCGGATGTCGGACATTTTGTAGATACGGGAAGCGCTTTAGACAGAGATGCGAGAAAGAGAGGAAACAGCGTTTATTTGATAGATAAAGTTTATCCGATGTTTCCGCATGAACTTTCAAACGGAATTTGTTCGTTAAACGAAGGTGTGAGCAGATTCGCCATGACGGTATTTATAAATATCGACTATAAAGGCAATGTAAAGACAAGCGAATTTTATAAAAGCGTTATAAAATCGGACAGAAGATTAACATACGATTACGCTCAAGATATTTTGGACGAAATTGAAAATGACGAAGAATGGCTTAAAAAATTATTAAAAGAGGGAAACGAAATAAAAGAAATATTGTTAAAAAAAAGAATAGAAAACGGAAGTATAGAATTTAATTTAAACGAAACTAAAATTATACTCGACAAAGACGGAAACCCGAAAGATTTTTTTATAGACGAGAGAAAAGAAACGCATAAAATAATAGAAGAATTGATGCTTCTTGCAAATTGCGAAGTTGCTAAAAAATTAAAAAATATAAAGGGAGCGATTTATAGAGTGCATGATTTTCCCGATAAGGAAAAATTGGACACATTCAATAGAATCGCATACAATAGAGGATACAAATTAATAAAAGACGCCGAAGGAAATTTGGATTTTCATTCTTTTATCGAATCAATAACGGGGAAATCAGACGAAAAATTGCTTCTTACTTTGCTTTTGCGTTCGATGAAGCAGGCAATTTACGATACAAATAATATAGGACATTTCGGACTCGGATTCGAATATTATACTCATTTTACATCGCCTATTAGAAGATATACCGATTTGCTTACTCATAGATTATTAAAGTTGGTATTGGAAGAAGAATTAAAATCAATGAAACCTTCCATGCAAAAAATGTTTAATAACGTAGCTCAAACTTGCTCAAAAACGGAAAGAGTGGCGATAGAATGCGAAAGAAGTTTAAATAAAGTTAAAGCGGTTCGTTTTATGAAAGACAAAATCGGAAACGAATATAACGGAATAATAAGCGGAATAACGAAATTTGGAATATTTGTGGAAATAGAAAAAACGGGAATAGAAGGACTTATAAGATACGCATCCTTAAAATCTCATTATAGATTTGACGAAAAAGAACAAGCCGCATATAGCGAAAATGAAGCAAAATGGTTTACACTTGGAGATAAAATAAAAATAACGGTTTATAAAGTTAATTTAAAAGAATTATTTATAGATTTTGTTCCATCGGATGAATTTGATTGTATTTTTGATAGAGACGAAATAATTGACGAAAAAGATTTTTTAACAAAACCAAATAAAAACAACAAAATCAAAAATAATAAAAACAAAAATAATAATAAACGAAAGAAATCTAAAAACAATCGCAAAAAATAATTATAAAATAAATTTATAAAAACGAATTTATAAATTTATTTTATATTTTACTAAATTATTATATTTTATTATTATAAAAAATCGCCTTCAAGATTCGTTTTTCCCAAAAGATGTTTTTCTATTGATGCCGCTATAGAAACGAAAGAATCTCTTACTCCGATATTAACATTTTTCTTTAATTTTTTTCCAAAAGCGAGTATAGGTATATATTCTCTCGTATGGTCGCTTCCTTTATAAGTTGGGTCGCATCCATGGTCTGCGGTAATTATAAATAAATCGTCTTCGTTTAAGTTTTCAATCATTTCGGGAATATATTTGTCGAATTCTTCCAAAGCATTTTTATAACCTTTTGCATCTCTTCTATGTCCGTAAAGCATATCGAAGTCGACTAAATTTGTAAAAATTAATCCTTTGTCGATTTCTTTAATAGCTTTAATGGTTTTTTCAATTCCGTCCAAATTATTTTTATTGGTTTTTCTGTTTTCAGTTATTCCAACTCCGGCGAATATATCGCTAGTCTTTCCTATTCCTATTACGGGCAAATTATTTTTAGATATTCTATCAAGCATGGTCTCTCCGCTTGGAGGAACGGAATAATCATGTCTTCTTTCCGTTCTTTTATAATTTCCTTTTTCTCCCAAATAAGGTCTAGCTATGACTCTCGCAACGGGAGAAAATTCATTGCATATTTCAAGTGATTTTTCGCATATTTTATAAAGTTCTTCTATTGGTATAAGTTTTTCATGTGCTGCAATTTGCAAAACGGAATCGGCTGAAGTATAAACTATAAGAGAGCCGTTTTTTAATTGTTCGTCTGCATAATCATCTATAACTTCAGTTCCAGAATAAGGTTTATTGCAAACTACTTTTCTGCCCGACATCTCTTCTATAGCTTTAATAGTTTTTTCTGGAAAACCGTTCGGATAAGTATTGAAAGGTTTTTTCGATATTAAACCCGCAATTTCCCAATGTCCGCTTGTAGTGTCTTTAGCTTTGGATTTTTCCATAGATTTGCCATAATAACCTATAGCGTTATCGTTTTTGGAAACTCCTTCTATATCGGTAATATTTCCAAGTCCCATTTTTTCCATATTAGGAAGGTTTACGCCGCCTGTGGCTTTTGCCAAATGCGAAATTGTATTAACTCCCTCGTCTCCAAAATCTTTAGCGTCTGGCAAAGCGCCAACTCCGCAACTATCGACTACTATTAAAACCGCTTTCTTATTATTTATATACATTTTAATACCCTCAAATTATTATTAATATATATTTATTTTATATCATAATAATTTTAAATCAACATTAATAATCTAAAAAATATATTTTATAATCAAACTATCTGTTCAAATTTTGTATTTTTAGAATCATGGTTATTTATTAATATTTCTTTTTTTTCTTCTTTTTTATCGTCTATTAAATACGAAATCGTTATACTTAAATTTTCGGACGCTTCTTTTGAAAAATATCCCATTATCATAGCCGATTTATAAACGACATCTTTTAAATTATCTATATTATCTTTATATATTTCCAAATAACCGAAAGGTCCTTTATTATAATTTGGTTTTAAAGTTATATCGTTTATTCTGTTTATTTTTATTCTGTCTCTTTTTTCCAAAGCTTCGTTTTCTTTTTCGTTTCTTCCCAAAATTAATTTAACATTATCGTCTATTCTTATATGTCTTCCTATAGCCAAATATTGCATTAATTCCATATTGATTATTTTTGTAGTATTATGAGAGATTAATTCGTTGTATCTTTTCGCATAACTTTTATCGACTATAGAACATCCGCTTCCCGCTGGAATAGGATAATCTTTTATTCCAAATTCTTTTGCAAGTTCCATCTGTTTATGTCTAGAGCGTCCGTATATTCCGAATAAATTTTCTCTGTTTATAAGCCCTTCTTCTTCGGGAATCGTTATCGGTAGAAGTTTAGCCGATAATGGACGAAGCAATCTTCCTTCGAGTCCGCTCTCTCTTATGGCGTTAATCAAATCTTGCAATTTTTGGCTCATAGGTCGCTGCCCTTTCACTTCTCCCGTAGCCACAAAATCGAATCCTTCTTTTTCCATTATTTCTTTTGCGGTTTTCAACATTAAAATATGACAATCTAAACATGGATTTACGGCGCTTCCGTATCCGTATTTTGGGTTTAAAAACATATCTATATATTTATCTTTTAAAGAAACGAATCTTATCGGAATATTAAGAAAATCCGCAATCTTTTTAGCGGGGTCGTTATTATATATTTCCATAAGTTCTTCTTTTATAACCGAATATTCCAAACCGGTAACGAATCTTATAGCAAGCACTTCTATATTTTCTCTTTTAAGTATAGCTCCTGCAAGCGAACTATCCAATCCTCCCGATAAAAGCAAAATCGCTTTAGCTTTTTTATTCATTTGTTTATTCCTTAAATATTTACTTTTTTATCATACTTCAATTTTAGGTTATAATATATTTTATTTATATTTTATTCAATATTTTTATTTTTACGAGCAAAATTTTATAAAAACGAGTTATTATAAATAAATTATTTGTGGCTTGCAATAAAATAAAAAAAATATATATTTAAAAATAGGATAAAATTTAAGGCATAAAATACGGAGATTTAATAATGCCTATAGCCCCTTTGGATTTACAACAATTATACATGCAACAATCCCATATAGGTCGTATGGAGCATGTAAGAATGGCGGCAAAAACCATAGCCATGCAATCGGAAGATAGAGATATACATAGAGAATCTTTTATAAAGGATTCTACAGTCGTAAAATCCGATAATGTGTCTGAAGATAATAAAATTAAAGAAAAAAAAGACGAACAGCGAGGCAAAAAAGGTCAAGGTTATATTTCTTATAGAAAAAAAAACAGAAGAAATATTGTAGGTAACGATAATTCTTTGGTAGAATTGATAGAAATAGAAGAGATTGGGGCAACGGAACAAATAAAAGGTTCTAAAATAGATATTTTCGGTTAAAGACAAATTTGAAAAGATAAATTCGATATGCAAATTTTAATAAGCGTTATAATTAATATAATCATATTGGCGGTTGCTTTGCCGTTATTTTATATTTATATCGTTTCGAGGGCTAGAGAAAGACTCGAAAGAGAGACAACTTCAAAAGCGAGAGAAGAAATAGAAGCTTTGGTTAAAGAATTCAATAATATAGCGTTAAGTAGAATATCCATACTCGAAGATGCCATAAACAGAGCAAACGAATTATTAAAAAAAATGAATGTCGATAATCAAGATAATAAAAATAATATTGAAGAAAATTTAGAATATTCGTCAAATATTTTGAATGTAAAAATAGAAGATGAAAAAAAATTAGAAAATATTAAAGAAACTGAAAAAGAAAAAGTTACTGAAGAAAGTAAAATTATAGAAAATAAAGCCGAAAAAGAATTTAAGAAAGATTTAAATAAAAAAGGGCTAGATAAAGAATTGAGAGAAGAATTAAGAAATAAACTCGATTTGGCTATAAAAAAAAATCTTTATAACAAAAATGAAAATAAAACCGATAACAAAAACGATGGGGCAGAAAATGTGACGGAAATAAAAAATACAAATAGCGAAAATATTGTCAAACTTTATAGAGAAGGCTTTTCCAAAGAGCAAATATCAAAAAAACTTAATTGCGCTATGACGGAAATTGATATCGTTATAGAAATGGAAAATATAAAGAAATAATAACTATTTTAATTTTTTGGTTTTCATCTGTTTTAAAGTGTAGAATAAAAATTAAGGAGAAAAAATGAGTAAATTTAGCAGAGCTTTATGGTTAATATTTGGTATATTGCTTATAGTATCGGGAATAATCGCCATATTTAACCCGCTTGAAACTATATTGATTTTGGCTTATATTATAGGATTTTTAATGATATTCTCGGGCATAAGTTCGATATTCTATTTTGTAAGTTTAAGACATATAGTAGGTTCGGGTATTATTTTGCTTGACGGAATAGTATCGACAATTTGCGGTATTATAATAATTTCAAATTTATTTATAAGCGCCGCCGTTATACCGTATTTCGTAGCGATATTTACGATAGTTCGCGGAGCGGTTTCGATAGTCTCTTCGATAGATTTAAAAAAGCATGGATACGATAAATGGGGCTGGACTTTATTCAGCGGTATACTTACAATAATAGCCGGAAGCATATTGACATTTAACCCGTTACTAGGAACGCTTTATTTAAGTATAGTTTTGGGATGCGGATTAATTTTATATGGAATAGTAACAATCCAATTATGGTTTGGTTATGGAAGACTTTTTAAATAATAATAATTATTATTTAAAAAATCATTTTTTACTATTGAAAAAATTTAAAAAATGTATTATAATATAGAGGACATGGAGGTAATACTATGGAAACACTATTTTATATTAATGACTTTTCTTTACATCTGCGTATAATATAAATATATAAAATTAAAATAAAGGAGAGAAAAATGAAAAGAAAAATATTAAGTTTTATTATTGTATTTGTATCATTTTCAACGATGGTATTTGCGCTTGATGCTGGGGTAAGAGTTCCAAGTAGTTTGTATAAGGTAGATGATTTTTATAGAAATATAGAAATGTATCATACCGAAAGAGGCGTTTCCACATTAACATCGGTGTGGGGTTATATAATATTCACAAATGTATATTATAGAAATAACGCCAAATCATGCTGGTTGGTATTCGATTTGAATTCTGATACAAACGAGCTTAGAGAGGGATTTAATTCCGTTATGTTTTACGGTAAAAATGAAACCAATAGAGTCGTTTTGAATCTTAATACTACTACCGATAGAGAAAGAATATTTACGGAAAGCGATGCTACTATTCATTTGAGAAAGTTAAGACAAATTGTAAGAAGGCAGCATTTATTATCCGATAATGAAATAAATTCTCTAATTAAATTAATAGAAGATAATAAATTTGAAATAAATGTAAGATTTGTCAATAAAAATAATTATTACCCGCTTAGTAAAAACGATTTTAATAAGAGACAAACGAAAGACTTATACAACTTATTAAAATTCTATAGAGATATTAAAGAAAAGTAATAATTTTTATTAAATTTATTATTTAAAAAATTTTATTAATTTATTTTGTTTATTTTATTAAAATAATTTATGAATAAAATAAAAACCAAAGTTAATAGAAATACTTTTATGATAAACGGAGAATCCGAAGAGGATAATAAAAAAAGAGAAATCATAAAAGAAATTCTAATAAACGAAGACAATAAAGATAAATCCGATTTGCATAATTATTTTTTAAATAATAAAGATAAGGCAATTTTTAAGCATCTGCCCTATTTCGATATATACGAAAGATATTTTTCAAAATATAGAGGAAAAAATATAAATTTGCTTGAAATCGGAGTCGGATACGGCGGTTCGCTTAAAATGTGGAAATACTATTTCAGTAAAATAAATCCCAACGCTAAAGTCAATATATACGCAATCGATAAAAAAGAGAGATGTAAAAGTTTTGAAGAAGACGGAATTAAAATTTTTATAGGCTCTCAATCCGACAGAGAATTTTTAAAAAAATTAAAAAATGAAATTCCAAAATTAGACATATTAATAGATGACGGAGGACATATTCCAGAAGAACAGATTATAACTTTCGAGGAAATGTTCGAGCATGTAAAAGACGGCGGATTATATTTCTGCGAGGATATTTACACTTCTTATTGGGATAATTTAAATAATAATTTTAAATCTTCTTTTATAGAATATACGAAAAAATTGATAGATTATTTAAATGCATATTGGACTTTGGAAGGAGATAATTTGGAGGCAAACTATTTTACCGATTTCGCTTATTCGATTCATTATTACGAAGGAATAGTAGCCATTGAAAAAAAATTAAGAGATAAAAGATATATCGATATTTGTCAGCAGGCTTCGATTGGCAAATTGGGTAAATTATAAAAATTATTTTTAATCTTTCATTATAATTTTTTTCTTAAATTTCGCGCTTAATTTTTGCAAATAATAACTTATAAATATAAATAATCCCATAATCGCCAAATAATCCAAAAAGAAAAATATAATCGGCTCTTCATAATCAAAAAAAGCGTAGTCTATAAGAAGAAACATTTTTTGATATAATCCCCGTTTTACAAAAGAATATATTCCGTAAACTGCTATCGATATTCCCAAAATAAAAGCGAAAACATTTTTTAACTTTATAAATTTACTCCCCATACTCATAAACATTCCCCAATGCATTCCTATATGAGCCGAAATAAAAACAAATCCCCAAGAAGCCGAAAGCATATGAAGTCTGCGATTAAACATTCCTCCGCCGCCCAAATTAAGAAAGAATAAAACTCTACGGGAAAACATTATCCCGCTTATCATTAAACCCAACATACAGATAAAAAGCATTATATTTATAAAAGTATTTAATATTCTATTAAAGCTATATTTTCCTTTGAATAAATTTTTATACCAATTAAAATTAAGTATATGATGAACTATAAAGAAAACAAACAAAGAAAACCCCAAATACTCATGAATTTCATCTCCCGTCCAATGATACGCTATAAGCAAAAAGAATAATAAAGTCATAATTATGTCTACCGAAATTTTTATTATCTTTTTCATTAAAATAATATTCTCCCGTTTTATATTTATTTATAAATTTTAATAATTTAAACCCTTAACCCAATTAATTATTCTACTTCTTGAATTTCTCACTTCTGGTCTATAAACTCCTATAGCTTCCAAAACTTTGCAATCATTCGGGATAATTCTCTTTATATCTCTTATTGTTCTTGAAAGTCCGCCCGTTCCATGAGCGCAAAAAGGAATTATAGTTTTATTTGAAAAATTATAACTTTCTAAAAATGTAAATACAGCCATAGGGCAAGTATACCACCAATTTGGAAAACCTAAAAATATAATATCGTAATCGTTCATATTATTTACCTTTCCCACAAGTTTTGGTCGCTCGTTGTTATCTCTTTCGGTTCTCGCTTTGTTAAGGCATTCGTCATAATTACTCGAATATTTATTTTCCGTTATTATACTAAATAAATCTCCTCCCGTTTCTTCTTGTATCCATCTTGCAATCAAACCCGTATCTCCGGGAGGCAAAACGCTAGCCGAAGTTGTGGCGTTTATATCGATAGAAGAAGGGTCTGGCACAAAAGTATTATCCGCCCAAGTGAAATACGCTATAATAATTTTCTTTTCCGAATAATTTTGAGTAAAAGATAATTCTTCAATATCGTTTTCACTATTTATATCTTCTTTTATATTTTCTTCTAGATTTTCTTCAATTTCTAAAAGCGTCATTTCGTTTTCTTTACTATTAGAACATGACATTAAAAATGCGGCGAATATTATAAATATTATACTTAAAACTTTATTATTCATTTTTTCTCCTTTTTTAAACAAAATATAACTAAATTAAAATTTATTTACGATTAAGGTTTATAAAAACTTTAATAAAAAATTTTTAATATCAAATCGTTTACAAAACGCCAATTTTTATAAGCCAATTTTTTATATCGTTTTTAGAATCTTTAATCGAATATTCGCTTATAGTTAGCCCTTCTAATATATTCGCATTCGGATATAAAGCCATTAAATCGCTTACGCTTCTTCCGAATCCCGAGCCTCTATGCGTGCATAAAGGGGCGATTTTTTTAGAGGAAATATCGTTGTCGATTAAAAATTTCTTAACCGCTTGAGGATAAGTTCCCCACCAATTAGGAAACGCCACTATAATAGTATCGTATTGAGAGATATTATTTACTATTTCTCCGTTTAATTCGGGTAGAATATTTTTTCTCTGCTCTTCTATCGCTCTAGCTGAACACTGCTGACGATTGCTCGGATAAGGATTTTTAACTTTTATCTCGAAAATATCCGCTTTCGATAATCTTCTAATATTTTCCACCGCAGCTTTAGTGTTTCCGCTCCAAGAAAAATAAACCGCTAAAACTTTATTCGTTTGAGCGTTTAGAAAAGCGCCCGTAAAAAATATAAGGCTTATTAAAAATATTATTATTCTTTTTCTCATTTGTTTTCTCCTTTGCAATAGGTATGCTTTTAGAATTAAAATTACTTAATACCGTTTATTATCGCTATGGCATTTAAAGTTCTCGGATAGCCTATATACGGAATGCATTGAGTTATCGCTTTTATAAGAATATCTTTATCATTCCCCATAGAAATATTAGCGTTGGCATGGCTTGTCGCTTGAGGTTCAGCGCCGCCCAAAGATATTAACATTATAAAAGTCAAAAGTTCTCTTATCTTCAAATCCAAACCCTCTCTTGTATAAAAATCTCCAAAACACATAGCGGATAAATAATTTTGAATATGTTTTAAATTTTCTGGAGCATTTTTATGCATATTTAAAATTATATCTCCAAATATGCTTGTTTGAGCGGCTAAACCTTTTTCAAATCTTGTCTCTTTAGAAACCGTAGCTTGAGATTGCAGAGGAAGTTTTATATTCTTATTTTTAAAAACTTTATTCGCTTCTTCCAACGCTGCAAATACTCGCGGAAAACCAACATAAGGCGCACATTGATATAAAGCTTCTTTTATTTCAATAGCGCTCGCTCCGACATTCAAAGCCGCTTCTACATGTTCCGCTATCATGCCGTTTCCCTGACTTGCCGTAAGAGAGACTAAAGTTACAAGTTCTCTTAACTTCGGTTCTAAATCTCCGTGATTATAAACCTCTCCGTAAACGAAATTATTGAATATATTTTGCAAATCTTCGTCTTCTTTTGAAACTGAAAAATCTCTTTTCAATAATTCTTTGTATTTTTCATTCGCTTTCATTGTTATTTCTCCTTCGTCATTGGAATTATTTAATTGATTTATTTGATTTGACGAATTTTGAGTATTTCCAGAACATGAGATTATAAACAAAATCGCCGTTATTAAATATATTGTTAAAAATTTTATTTTATTCATTTTTTAATTTTTTCCTCTTTTAATTTTTAATCGACTACTTCTATTCTCGCTTCAAAACTGCCTTTTATATTTGCAAGTTTATCTATATCGTTTTAATTATTTTAATTATATCATTGGAGTTAACTCCAAAGTCAATATTAAAATTTCTTTTTATTTAAATATTATTTTTAAATATTATTTAATCATTGATTTGGATTTTAAAATATTAAATCTATAATAGCAAATACTTTTATTTTATATTTAAATATAACTAAATAGTATAGTTTATCATTATAAATAAAATTCTCTTATAACACAAAAAAGAGGAGGCTTTTAACCTCCCCTTTGTGTCAAAAAAAACAACTAATATTAATTATTTTCTAGTTATTTTTCTCTGTTAATAGTAAATGTCTTTCCGCTACTATCATTATAGGTAATAGAGCTTAAATCGTCAGCTAAAGTAAGAGTAACGCTCCATTTCATTAAATGAATGGTATTTCCTTCAATTCTAGCTTGGTCTGGAACATCGTATATAACGCCGCCTTTTGTTCCTATAACAGGTATGGCATGTCCCCACCAACTTGTTAATATAACGTTACCGCCACTATTTAATTCGATTTGCGCTCGAGTTTTTCCATCATAGCCTTTTCCGCCATAAACTATACTGTCTACACCAGCTTTAGTAGTCAAATCTTCTATTAACTCTTCGTTTTTCTTAAACCATTCACCCGTTTTGTTAATATCTCTAGGGTCGAAATTGTATTTTCTATAAATACCTTGCTCGAATATCATAGCGTTTCTAGTTCCTTCATCGTCTATTATCATAAGTTGTTTTCCGTCAGCGCTTTGGTATACTCTTCCGTCTCCTATATTCTCATGATAATATATTTGACCAGATGAAGTTATAGATAAAAATTTGTCTTTCTTATCAAATATGGATTTGTAAGTTCCCGCATACTTAGCTAGTTTGCTTGAACTTCCAACTGATGTCATACCTTCTGTATCGGCTTTATCGCTTACTTTTTCAAGTATATAAGAAGAGTATGAAGTATATCCATTTTTGGAGAAATTCCAAACCTCTATTATTCCATCCGAATAATTGCTTATTTGCAATTTATTTTCTAAAGGTAAAACCGCATTAACTTCGCCTGGCACATCTTTATTATAGTAATTTACAATTTTTCCATCTTTAATTTTATATTTTACATTATTGTGAACATAATATAAACCTCTATAATTATTTAGGAAATTTGCTATACTTGATGGGTCTGTAAGACTTGGGCTTCCGTTTGTCGTAATCAAATCGGCATCTTTTGGGTCTTCTTGTTGCGACAAACTAGGGTCAAGATTTTCATTTTGACAACCTATAGCAACCATTAAACCTAAAAATATTATTAAAATTTTCTTTATCATATTTACCTCCTATAATTAAAATTTGTTTCCACTCTTATACCAAGTGGCTTTGTTATTATTATCGAATACTACTTTATATACATTTCCGTGTTGGTCAAAAGGCGTGCCTTTAATAGTTAGGACTTTGCCTCTAAGCTGCGTTTTATCCGTAATCGCATCCCATCCCATACCTGAAATCTGACAGCCAACATAACCATTAGCGCTTATTGATATAATGGCTTTACCATCTTCGCTTGTATGTGTTCCAACATAGTTTTCGACAAAACCATATTTGGTAAAGTATGTAGGAATATCGTTTTCGCCGTTTTCGTAAATATAATATCCGAAACCGTCAAAAGTAAAAATTTTATTAGCCGAACCATCTCCAGACATTTCAAGTTTGCCCAAATCTTTATCGACTCCGATAATCTTGCTGGTATCGATTTCCGTCCACTGATTCACAACTACCGTATAGATTTTACCTTTGTAAACTCTACCAATATCTGTGCCCGCAAATCCGGTATGGTTATTGTAAGTTCCCCAATAAATGCCGTCTTCCAAAAACGCCTTTATACTTTCGGCACTATTATTTACCGTTCCGCCAGCTTCTTCAATTGATAGCATAGCCTCTTCTACCGTTACTCTCGGGTAAGAAGATTTTGTCATTTCGATTGGCGTGACATCGTTTTGACATCCCACAGCAGCAATGAAGCATACAGTGAAAAATAAAATTGTGAGCTTTTTCATAATGCTCCTCCTTTAAAATTTAATTGTCTGCTTATAATGTAATAAAAAATAATCTAATTGTCAAGCACTTTTTTTTATTTTATTTAAAAAAATTCAGCCATTTTAAGAAAAATTATAAATTTATCAAGAAAAAGTTATAAAGTTATTAAATTTAGAGTTATATTTTATGTGGATTGCCCGAAGCAATTTGCAAAAAATAACGCGTTCTTTAAGATAAATATTCTTTTAAGATAAACATTCTTTTAAAACATCGATTGCTTTATGCAAATCTTTTATCTAAAACAACTATAATAATCAAATTTCTTTGACAAAACGGATTTTTATAGTAGAATAGATTACCATGAGAATTGCATTTTTCGATTTGGATAAAACCATTATAAAAAAAGATTCTATAGTTCCGTTTATGATTTTCTATTTGAAGAAAAATCCAAAAAGTATAATATATTATATAAAATTAATTCCTTATTTTATTTTATTCCTTTTTAAAATTATAGACAATAATAAAATAAAATATAAAACAGCTTCGATATTCAAAAATATAACCGTAGAATTTGGGGAAAATATAGGAAAAGAATTTGCAGATTCTATAATTCCAAATTTATATTATAAAGACGCTTTAGAAGAAATAAAAAAATTAAAAAATCAAGGTTATAATCTAGTTATGATAACGGCAAGCTTTGAATTATACGCTAAATTTATAGCTAAAAATTTAGGATTTGACAAATGTATGGGGACAGAATTATGGATATTCAGAGGCAAATTCACGGGTTATATGTATGGTAAAAATTGTTATGGAGCTGCAAAAAGATATAGATTATTTACGGAACATATTTTTCCAAATCATAAACATAAAAATATAGCGTATAGCGATTCTATAAGCGATTTACCTATGCTTAATTTTGCCGAAACTAAAATATGCGTAAATCCTAATAATAAATTTAAGGAATACGCTTTAAATAATAAAGGTTTTGTAATAGTAGAATGGAGATAATTAATGAAAAATAATATTTTAGAAAACGAAACAAATATAGAAGAAATTATTAAAAATGTAGAAGTTAAAAAAATCATCGATAAAATTAATAATCTTTTGGATGTCAATAATTTTGAATATGCAAAAAGATTAGCTGAAGAATTAATAAAAAAAGAACCTCAATATAAAGAAGCGTATTTGGTTTTGTCGGATATTTATTACGAGGAAGAAAATTATAAAGCCGTTGTGGACATATTGAATAGAGGGCTTGATAATATAAAAAACGATAAAGATTTGCTTGAAAATAAAATAGAGGCGCTTACGAATCTTTATAAATACGAAGAAGCTAAAAGCGTCATAGAAAGTTTAATAAAATTAGGAAATGCGGGTTCTTCGATATACGGACAATTTGGCGTTATTTTATCAATGGAAGGAAAATATAAAGAGGCTTTAGAACAATATAAAAAAGCAATTTCTTTAAATTACAACGATATAGCTTCTATGATTAATATGTCGATAACTTATAAGGCTATGTATCTCTACGACAATGCTATAAATATTTTAGAGAGGGCATTAACCGTAAAAAAAGACGATAATATTTTAAGTAGAATAAAAGATATAAAAACCATAAAAGAAAAATCGAATTTTCATGCGGGAAAATTGATTCCTATACAAGCTACCCCCGACAGATTCAATTTGCTTGTCCCTGAAAATTTTAACGCGAAGATAGAAAATGGAATTTTAAAAATAGAAAACGAAAATAATTCTATATCGATTATGATTAGTTATGAGAGTTTAAACGAAAATTCGATAAAAGGAAATTTAAAAAACGAGGAAATAAACGATATATTCAACGATTTTAAGATAAAATGCGGGGAACTATATTCCATAGTTTCTCCTTTGTCGATAGAAAACAGAAAAGAATATAACGACATTTTTGCATCTACGATTTTTACTTCAAAAATTAAAGACAATTATACTTTCAACGCTATGGCGATGGCAATTAAAAACGACGAGTCCATTATTTTAACTTTATCTTCGAACGTTTATATAAGCAATCGTTTAATATCGTTTGCGAAAAATATTATTAACAGCCTATATTTTAAATAAAATATTTAAATAATTTTTAACAAAATGAATAAAACGGAAATAAAAGAAATAAATAAAATCATTAAAAGTTTAAACGAAATACCAGAGCCTTTTTCGGTAGACGGAATAATTAAAACATTTGAAAATAATTCAAAAAATATAATAAAAAATTTTGCAATTTATTTTCATAAAGAAAACGGCGAAACTATTTTATGGTATGTTTCTAAAAACAAATCGGATTTGAAAAACGGACTTAAATATCAATTAATAGCAAGAAACTATAACTTCGGTTTTATCGTAATAGAAAGCGAAATCGAAAAAGAATATTTATTTATATTAATCAATCATTTGTCTTTAATTCTTTATAGCGAAAAGTTATCGTTTTTGGCGAACAGAGATAAACTCACGGGAATATATAATAGAGGTTACGCTTTTAGATATTTATTAAATAAAGAAAAATCGAAAGAAATTTATTCTATAGTGATAATAGATTTGGACAAATTCAAGCATTATAACGATAGCTACGGACATAATATAGGAGATTATATATTAAAAACCGCCGTAAAAATTATAAAAGAAGCTTTAAAAAAAATTCCTTATAAATCTATATTCGCAAGATACGGAGGCGAGGAATTTATTATAGTATTCGATATAAAAAATAAAAAAGAACTTTTTAATTCTATGGAATTTATAAGAAATAAAATTAACGAAACGGATTTTTCAACGGAAGAATATTCTCTTAAAGCGACTGCGTCTTTGGGAGGCGCTATTAAAGAAGAAAATATATCTTTGGATAATTTTATAGACAATGCCGACAAATCTCTTTACAAAGCGAAACAAACGGGAAGAAATAAATCTATAATATAGAGTCAAATTTTAGAGTTTTATAAGGTTCTCTTAAAGGAAAATTAATTATATTGCTAAACCAATTATAATAGTCTAAATTTTTCACTTCCGACATTATCGAATGCTTTTCAAATTCATGAATATCGTATTTTGGAAACAACATCGCTATAGTTTGCAAAATATAATATTCGAATATATTTAATAAAATTTTATCGTCTGCGTATTTTAAATCGCTATAAAATAAAGGATAAACGCTTACAATCGCTAAAGATTTTGTAGGTTTAATTTTTTTATTTTTTAAAACCAATCTGTCGATAATTTTGTTTTCTGAACTTACTTCCGAATTTATGGGAATATTAACTATAATCATATTGCAATCTCTAATATCTTTGCCTACTATTTTCCAATATTCCGCAGAGTATACGATATCCGAAAATTTTTTATCTTTAAATAGATTTGAATTTTTTTTTATTAATTCTCTATTTAATTTATAAAAATCGTTTGCGCTACTACCCGAAAACAAATTATATTTTATTTTATAGCCTAAAATTTGATAAGTTAAAAAAGGCAATCTCTTATTAAAAATATCCATAAAATCTTTTGGTTCAAACGAAAGCATATTGTCGTCTTTAACATACATTATATTTACAGAATATTGCGAATTTTTATTAAGAGGTTTCATACTTTTTTTACATGACACAAAACAAATAAAAGATATCGATATGATAAAGATTAATTTCGGCATAAACTATTCGGGTATCTCTCCGCTCACACCGTAAGCCTCTATTCTTTCGGTTTCTATATAATATTTTATCTCTCTTCCTCTAACCATACTTTCTCCCTGTCTCAAATAAGGAGTTTCGCCCCATAATCTTAAATATTTTCTTTTGTCAAAATATGTAGCCCATGCGCTTCTAGAATTCATATCCTTACTTTCGACGAATACATCTCCGTTCGCTCTCAATTTTTCATCATCGTTAAACATTTGCATAGTTACGGAAATTATTTTTATGCTTCTCTCTTCCACATATGCATGCGGGTCTCCGCTGATTGTGGCGATTTTTGTATCGGGGTCTAAATGCAGTAATTCTCCTTCCAAAGATAAACTTTCGTCATAATCTACCAATACTACATCGTTATGAAAAATAATATCTTTAAATTTACCGTCTTTTTTATATTCTATCCATTCTCCAAAAGCTATGATTCCTCTATCGGGTATTCTAACGGAAGGCTCTTGATACATATACATATGCTCATTGTCTATTTCATATTCCACATATCCGCCTTTAAGAATCATATTCTCTTCGTAAAAATAAGCTGTAACATTTCCATAAGCGTATAAAGTCCTCGTTTGTTTGTCTTTTCCCGCATAATCGCTTACGAGAATTCTGTCTGCCGTTATGATATTATAATTGCTTATTTGAGTGTCGTTGGTTTTAGTTCTTTCCACATAATTATTGGTTTGAAGAATATATATTTTTCCTCTTCCCATAACATTTGCTTCTGAACTTTTAGAATTATATTCCAATATTTCGCCTTCGATTCTGTCGTTTCCTTGATATAATCTTGGGTTTCCTTTCAATACCGATATTTGAGAATCCATATTATATGTAAGTTCGTCCGCATAACCATCCGTTTTTTTATCGTTTTCTTTATCGATATGCGTTAAATGAACATTGCTCCTAGCCTTTGCAAACGGAGTTTTAAAATCTCTCTCCATAAAAGTACTTCTTATAGTAACATTATTTGTAGAAGACCTTAATACCGGTCTATTTCTAGCGTAGGCGTATCTACTTTTTCCGTCATAACTTGCGTATCCCGCGTTGATTGTAGAGCCGTTAGTTTTGCTATAGAGTCTAACATTTCCGCTAAAAGTGGCAAGTTCGGTTTCTTTATAAAATGTCATCGTATGGCTCGTTATAATAGCCGATGAATCTTCCAATTTTGAATTTCCCGTATATTGAAAAACCTGCCCTTTATTATCGTAAGTAAATTTATCGGCGCTTCTCCTTGACTGAGATTGAGTAAATAAGGACGCCGTTATTAAAAATAATAATACAAATATATATATTTTACTCTTTTTCATTTTTACTCCTCGTCAATAGAAACTCCTATGGCATTTCCTTCATCCATTTCGTTATACACGGTTATATTTTCCATAGACATATCGCCTTCCATACTGCTTCCCGTAAGCCAACTTCCATCTTCTTGCTCCACTCTAACGGGAACGGGACTTGTAAAATATTTTTTTTCATTATCCCATTTAACATGTTCGCTGTATAAAATGGTATTATTAGATGATTTTGCTACGACATTAGTAAATATTTCTACGAATAAATTTGCTTGATTTATCGTGACAAATTCTCCTTCCACCCTTGCGGCAACTGTTCCATTCGATTCGTAAGTATATGTTCTCGTATCTAGTAATTCTATGACTTTTCTACTTTCAAAAAATTTTGCATTTGTGGCGAATAATTCCAACTGCTTGAAATTCGTATTATAACTTTCTCGCCTAAAACCGAAGAATTCCATTTCTGGAGGCGGTGTAAAATCGTCGCTTACATTATTTTCATCAATCTCGTCAAAATTCGTGCAAGAAAAAATAATAGACGAAATAATTATAATAAGAATTATAATTAAATTAATATTCGCAAAACTCTTTAATAACTTCATTATAAACTCCCTTTGCCTTTAGAATCATATCCACAGCCACTCTAAAAGCTCCCTCTCCTCCTTTGGAATCTATTATTATATCGGCTGATTTTTTAGCGTCTTTTATGGCATTTTTTGGAACGAAAGAAACTCCCGCGTATTTAATCGGCGCTAAATCTATAATATCGTCTCCTATATAAGCAACTTCCTCTATATTTAAACTATATTTTTTTATTAAAGTTAAAAGAGGTGGCATTTTATATTCTTCGCCAAGTATTAAATCTTCAAAATTATGAGCTTTAAATTTTTCGAATCTTTCCCTTATGCAATTTGCCCTACTTCCCGATATTACCGCGATTTTTATTCCCGATTTCAAAGCCATAACGATTCCCATACCATCCAAAGTGTTAAAAAATTTGCTCTCGACTCCTTTATCGTCAAATATAAGTTTTCCGTCCGTCATTACTCCGTCAATATCCGAAACTATTAACTTTATTTTTTTAAGTTTATTAATATTAAATATATACGAAATAAAATCTTTAATAGTCATCTTTTAATCATTATTTATATATTTTAATTTAAATTTCAGACAATAATTGGGGCTTACAGGACTCGAACCTGCCCACCCGGTTTAGGAAACCAGTGCTCTATCCAGATGAGCTAAAGCCCCGTATAAAATTCGGAAAGTGTGGGACTCGAACCCACATGGGGGTTAACCCGGCGGTTTTCAAGACCGCTGCTCTACCAATTGAACGAACTTTCCACAAAAAATTATAACATGTTTGAAAATAATTGCAAGCATTTTTAAATATGTTAAACGCCATATCATAAATAAAATAAAATTTTACTACTTTTCTATCATAATGTTTAATATTTCAATATCGGTAGATTTCATGCCTTCTTTTGCCATTCTTCCTATACTGTCAATAGTTTTTTCAATGTCTTCTTTTACCAATCCGTCTCCCGCTTTAAATACTCTATTATCTCTAGCCAAATTAAAAGCCAGCATTCCACAATCTATAGCTTCGGCGATTTTAGAGGCGCATGAAGATTTTGCCCCATCGCAAACCATTCCCCCTATTGTGCATAAAGAATTGGTTATTGTATCGGATATTTGTTTATAATCGGCATTATGCAAATAAGCTATCCCCGAAACAGCTCCCGTAGCGGCGCAAACGACTCCACAAAAAGCGGATAATTTTCCTATATGTTTCTTTTGTAAAATAGCGATTAAATTTGACAAAACTAAAGCTCTATACAATTTTTCTTTATTTACATTCATTTCTTTGGCATATTCTATAACGGGTATCGATACGGTTATTCCTTGATTTCCGCTTCCAGAATTCGTAACTACGGGCATAGCGCATCCTCCCATCCTCGCATCCGAACCAGCAGAAGCCATAGCTTTGGCTCTATTTTTTATATCGTCTCCGTAATATTTTAGAAGAGTTTTTCCTATAGACGCTCCATATTCGTTTTTTATGCCTTCTTTTGAGATTGCGGTATTCATCTCTATTTGCCTGCTTATTACCTCTTCTATATCTTCTATTTTTACTTCGTTTGCAAAATCAAATATATCTTTTATTTTCAAAGATTCTCTATCGGTAAAATCTTTAGTTTTAAAAGAATCGTCCGATTGAAATATTATATTCCCGTTTTTTGTTATTTTAGTTATATTGGTATGGGAATTTTTTATTTCCACAGAAACATTTTCGTTTTTATATTTTGCTTCTATCACAATATGCAAATTTTCCGAGCCTTCTATAAGTTCGCATTTGCAAAAATTATTTTTTATAAGTTCTTTAGTTTTTTCTATATCTTCTTCTTTTACGGTAGACAATACTTCGAGTTTTTTATTATAATCTCCGCCAATCAATCCCAAAGTTGCAGCTATATCTATTCCTTTCAAACCTCCCGAATTCGGAACGGTAACTCCTTTAACATTTTTAATAATATTACCGCTGCATTTAACTATTATAGAATCGGGAATACTTCCCATTACTTCTCTAGTTTTTGCTCCCGCAAACGCTATGGCTATCGGTTCGGTACATCCAAGTGCCGGGACTAATTCTTCTTTTAAGATATTAACATAATTTAAATATAATTCCTTATTCATTATCTTTCCTTAAACAAAAATAAAAAATAAAAATAAATATATAATTTTAACTATAAAATCATACTATATTATTTATTATATAAAATCAATATATTTTTATAAAAAAGTAATTGACAAAAAACTATTTTAAAATAAAATTGTTTTTATAATTTATAAAATTTTATAGAAATAATAACTACATCATCCTAATTTTAAATTAAATAAAGAAAAAAGAAGGAGAAATAAAAATGTCGAGTCAAAATGAATTAACAAATCAAAAAAGTAAAAAAGATTATCTCTTAATTAAACTTTTCGTAGGTATAGTAATAGGCATCGTTATAGGAACATATTCTAACGAAGGAATAATAAATTTAATACAATCTATAAAATATGTTCTTAATCAAGTTATATCTTTTATGGTTCCGTTAATAGTTTTGGGATTTATAGCTCCGGCGATTACTAAAATGGGAGATAAAGCTAATAAAATGTTGGGCGTTATACTTGCTTTAGCGTATTTATCTTCCATTGGAGCAGCAGCTTTTTCTACGATTATCGGATATGCGATTATTCCTAATTTAAATATCCCTTCAAATGTAGAAGGTTTAAGAAAATTACCCGATATAATATTCAAATTAGATATTAGTCCTGTTTTTCCCGTTATAACGGCTTTATTTTTGTCTATATGCGGAGGTATTGCGGTTATAAAAACCAAGTCGGAATATTTCAAAAATCTATTAAACGAATTAAACGATATAATGCTGTTTTTAGTTAATAAAGTCGTAGTGCCAATCCTTCCTTTTTATATAGGAACTACATTTGCAACTTTATCATATGAAGGAACTATAATGAAAAGCGTTCCCGTATTTTTAGTAGTTATTCTTATAGTTATAGTCGGACATTTTATTTGGCTTACTTTATTATATTCGATAGCGGGAATAATATCCAAAAAGAATCCCGCAAGAGTATTTAAACATTATGGACCTGCGTATCTTACCGCCGTTGGAACTATGTCTTCTGCGGCGACTCTTCCGGTCGCTTTAAAATGCGCAAATAAATCGGACGCTTTGGATAAAGATATCGTAAATTTTGCAATACCAATGGGAGCTACGATACATTTATGCGGTTCGGTTTTAACGGAAACATTTTTTGTAATGACTATTTCAAAATTATTATACGGTTATATTCCAAGCGTAGGAACTATGATATTATTCTGCATATTATTAGGCATCTTCGCAGTAGGAGCGCCGGGAGTTCCCGGAGGAACTGTAGTCGCTTCTTTAGGAATCATTATATCCATATTAGGATTTAACGATGACGGCACGGCTTTAACTTTGGCAATTTTTGCCTTGCAAGATAGTTTTGGAACGGCTTGCAATATTACGGGAGACGGAGCAATAGCCTTAATGCTTCAAGGAATATTTAAAAAAGAATGATAAAAATTTTTATATATTTTAATAATTGACAATATTTCTTTATATAGTATAATATATATCTATAATAATTTTATATTTAGGAGTTCCTATGAAATACATTTATTCCTTATTTATTATACTTTCGTTATTGTCATGCAAGGGCGAAAACAATTCTTCAAATGTGTCAACCGTCAATAAAATAAAAATAGGCGTTTTACAATTAATAGAACATGACGCTTTAGACGCTTCTTATAGAGGTTTCGTTGACGGACTTAAAGAAGCCGGTTATGAAGACGGCAAAAATATAATAATAGATTATCAAAATGCTCAAGGCGAACAGGCGAATTGCATTACGATAAGTCAAAAATTTATTAACGATAAAAGCGATTTAATATTGGCTATTGCAACTCCTGCGGCTCAAGCGGTTGCGAATATGACTAAAGATATACCAATACTTATAACCGCCGTTACCGACCCGGCAGATTCCAAATTGGTTGCAAATAATGATGCTCCCGGAGGAAATGTTACGGGAACTTCCGATTTGACTCCTGTAGAAGCGCAAATAGAATTATTAAAAGAAATTACTCCCAATGTAAAAACTGTCGGACTTTTATACTGCTCTAGCGAACAGAATTCGGTATTTCAAATAAATATAGCTAAAAGAAAATTGGATTCTATGGGAATAAATTATATGGATGTTACTGTTTCAAATCCTAACGAAATTCAACAAGTTTTACAAAGCGTAATCGGAAAAGTAGACGCGATTTACACTCCAACCGACAATATGATTGCGGCGGGAATGGCTACGGTAGCTTTGGTTGCAAAACCGGCTAAACTTCCCGTAGTTTGCGGAGAAGGCGGAATGACTATGCTTGGAGGCACGGCAACTTACGGAATAAGTTATTACGAGCTTGGAAAATTAACCGCAACTCAAGCCGTTTCCATACTTAAAGGAGAGAAAAAACCAGCCGAAATGCCGATAGAAACTTTGAAAAAATTTGATTTGGTGGTTAATACGAATATGATTGAAGCTATAGGTTTAACCATACCTCAATCGTTGTATAATCGATAATTAATTAATTTATAAATATTAAAAATAAGGATTATTAAATATAGATGGAAGGAATTTTTCTCGCTATTCAAGGAGCGGCTTCTCAAGGGATAATTTGGGGAATAATGACGCTCGGAGTTTATATAACTTTTAAGGTTTTAGATTTTCCCGATTTAAGTATAGACGGAAGTTTTGCATTGGGCGGAGCTGTAAGTGCGATATTAATATCCAACGGCATGAATCCTTTTACAACATTAATTTTTTCTTTTTTAGCTGGTTCTTTGGCTGGGCTTGCAACCGGAATACTCAATACGAAATTGCAAATACCCGGAATATTGGCGGGAATACTTACTATGATAGCCTTATATTCAATTAATATAAGAGTTATGGGCGGAAGACCGAATATACCGCTTTTGGGAATGGCGACATCATTAACCATTATTCAAAATATTTTTTCTTTAAGTAAAGTTTTATCCGATTTGCTCGTGGGTTTTATATTTTCGCTATTTATAGTGTTGATTATGTATTGGTTTTTCGGAACGGAGATGGGATGCGCTATAAGGGCTACGGGAAATAACGAAAAGATGATTCGAGCTTTGGGAGTTGACACAAATATAATGAAAATAATCGGGCTTATGATTTCAAACGCTTTGGTTTCTCTTTCGGGTGCTTTGGTTACTCAAAGTCAAGGATACGCCGATGTGGGTATGGGAACGGGAACTATAGTAGTTGGACTCGCTTCCGTTATCATAGGAGAGGTTATTTTTGGAGACAGGTTTTCTTTTTTGTATAAACTCTCTTCGGTGGTTATGGGTTCTATAATTTACAGAATAATAATAGCTATAGTCCTTCAATTAGGATTAAAGGCTACCGATTTAAAACTACTTACGGCGATAATAGTCGCAATAGCGCTTTCGGTTCCGGTTCTTAATAAAAAGGCTACGAAGATATTGACGCCTAAAAGAAAGGGATAATTTATGCTAGAATTAATAGAAATTTATAAAACATTTAACAGAGGAACGATAACCGAAAAAAAGGCAATTAACGGAATAAATTTAAAATTAAACGAAGGAGATTTTGTCACCGTTATAGGCGGAAACGGAGCCGGAAAATCGACTCTTTTAAATTTAATCGCCGGAGTATACGAATCGGATTATGGAAAAATACTCGTAGACGAAATCGACATTACGGATAAAAAAGAATATGCCAGAGCGGGACTTTTCGGAAGAGTCTTTCAAGACCCTATGACGGGGACTGCTTCGAATATGGGAATAGAAGAAAATCTCGCGCTTGCAAAAAGAAAAGGAAATCCAAGAACTTTAAAATGGGGAATAACGAGAGCGGAGAGAGAAGAATATGTCGAAAAATTGAAACGACTCGATTTGGGTTTGGAAAAAAGATTAAATTTAAAAGTAGGATTACTTTCAGGTGGACAGAGACAGGCTCTTACTCTACTAATGGCGACTTTAAAAAAACCTCGATTGCTTTTACTTGACGAACATACGGCGGCTCTCGACCCTAAAACGGCAAAAAAAGTCCTTGAAATTACCGAAGAGATAATAATAGAAAATAAATTAACCGCTTTTATGATTACCCATAACATTAAAGAAGCGATTCATTATGGAAATAGGCTTATAATGATGAGCGACGGAAATATCATTTACGATGTTTCGGGAGAAGAGAAAAAATCTTTGGAAATTTCCGATTTGCTTAAAAAATTTGAGAATAAAGAAAATGTTTTAAGCGATAAATTATTATTGTCTTAATAGGTTGCCACGCCTTATACGGATAATCCAAATCAGAATTCTTTAACTTCACTTAATAACAAGTCAGTTTTCGCTTTG
>CAZUEE010000010.1:0-30470 GCA_964619175.1 uncultured Brachyspira sp.
TTTTAACTTCAATTACTTTCGATAACTTATCGGAGAAAATTAAAAATCTCCGTTTGGTTATAAATTTTTTAATTTTATTAAAGGAGGATATTCACATGAGAATATCAACAAAAAAAATCTTAATTACAATTTTAATTTTGGCATTATCGTCAATACTAATATTTTCGATAAGCTGCAGCTCAACCGAAGACCCTATAAATTATGATGGTATAAATCCGCCAGGTGGGGATTATATCGATACAGGCTATGTGGGCACTTATACTAATAAAGCAACGGTTACAATAAATGGCGATGGTAGTTGTAAAATAGCGGGGACAGCTAGAGGGGGAGTGTGGTTAGCAACAAATCAAACTAATATGAGTTTTGAAATACGAGTTGGAGGATGGGCGAATTATAGCGATGATATTTTCAAAGAAGGTAGAGCTACTAATATAACGATAATATCTCCTACTGATATTAAGATGTTATCTGCTTATGCTTATTGGCGTCGTGAAGATAGTGGTAATCATTATCTTCTTGTTACATTCGATAATGAAGGTTCAACAGAGGAGAGGATACATTATGGGTTTGGCGGAACAAACTAATGATAAGAATCAAAATTATAGAATTTCTATAGTTTGTGAAAAATATATATTAAAAAAAGGAGTTGCCTATGAGCAAAAATTCTAACCATAGTGCGGATATTAAAAATCCCAATAAAGGGACATCCGGCACAAATATATAACCTATGACCAAAATCAAGGAAACAGGGGAAAACAATTAAATGTCAATTATCCTAATAATGCCAATAGCGGCAATAAAAAGAAGTAGTTGATATTTATGCTAGTTAGTTAAAATTTTTATCTCTGCTTAAAAGCTTTCGATATTTTAGTTTTTATCGTTAGTTTTTAAAAAGCATCTCGTTCTATAAATTTTGATTCTTATAAAAACTAAAGCCGAGTCTTTTTATAAAGGCTCGGTTTTTTATTGTTTTATTATTTTTATTGATAAAATATTAACTTAAAATATTAACTTGACAATTTCGATTCTTATTCTAAAATATAAATTGATTATTTATTTTGGAGATATTCAATGAAAAATGTCGTTATAGCTTTGGATATAGGCGGAACTTCTATGAAAGGAGCGGTTATAGAAGAAAGCGGAAATATTTTATATAAAGAAAGTTTTGAAGTTAATGCAAATCATACTACGGAAGAACATAAAAAAAGAATAAAAGAAGTAGTAGAGAAATTAAAATTGAACATTCCCGCAGAATATAAAGCCGTAGGTTTGGGTATAGATTGTCCGGGCGTTGTAAATAAAGATACCGTTCATATTGGCGGAGCGGAAAATATCCCGGGACTAAAAGGATTAAAATTTTCGGATATAGGAGATTTATTTAATATTCCCGTTCAAACTACCAATGATGCCAGCTCGGCTGCTTTAGGAGAGGCAAAATACGGAAGCGGTAAAGAAAAAGATTATCAATCGATAATGTTTATTACTTTAGGAACGGGAGTGGGAGGCGGATTGGTTCTAAACGGAAAATTATTTACCGGAGCTTTGGGAGGCGCTGGGGAACTTGGGCATGTATTCGTAGTTCCAGACGGAGACAGATGCAATTGCGGTTCTTCGGGATGTATAGAAAGATACGCTTCGGCTACGGGATTTATAGGCGTTGCAAAACAGAAGATTCATAAAAACCTTATTCCGACTTCTTTAACCTACGAAAAATTGGATAAAGGCAAGGCGAAGGCTTTATTCGACGCTGCAAAAAACGGAGATATTCTCGCAAAAGAAACCATAGCGGAATGTTCGTATTATTTGGGAATGTCTATAGCGCAGGCTTTGAATATGCTCGATTTGGATTTGGTTCTTATTGGCGGAGGTTTATGCAAAGATTTCGATATGATGATAAACGATATTAAAAGAGGCGTGAGAAATTACGGATTAAGAATGATGGTTAATAACTTGGAGATAAAACCCGCGTCTTTGGGAAACGATGCGGGAGTTTTGGGTTGCGCTGCTTTATTTTTTAAAAATAGTTAATAAAATAATAAAAAAGTAAATAAAAAATAAGATAAAAAATTAAATTATATATCTATAATATTTATTTTATTTCCGTTAAGTTCTATCATTTTTTCTTTTGCAAGTCTATTTAACTCTCTCGATAAAGCGCTTCTATCTGCGGATATGAACTCTGCTAATTTATCTCTGCTATAAGGAACGGTTATTTTTTTAGATTTTTGCATATTCGACATATATTTTAAATATAAAACGATTTTGTTTCTTAAACTTTTTTGGCTTAAAATATCGTTTTTAATCGAAAGAAATTTATTTTTATCGGATATGATTTTTAATAGATTTTCGATAAATATATTTTTGTCGTTTTTTTTCAAATTATTATCGAATATATTATTCGTATTAATTTTTAGTATTTCACTTTTGATTAAAGATATTGCTGTTATTTGAGATATTTTATTTGTGGATAAAGCCATAGCTTCGGCGAATATCTCTCCGCTTTCTAAAATATTAACTATATTTTTTCTCGTATCGTCGTATTCTTTAGATATTTCGATTTTTCCGTTTAATATTATATATATAGATTCTACTTTATCTCCCGTATCTATTATTATATTTCCTTTATCGTAAGATTTTTTTTGAGATTTAAAATTATTTAAAATATTTGGAATTTCTTTTTTATCGATATCGTCAAATAAACGAGTTTTTATTATTATATCTATATAGTCTGTCATATTTTTAATATTATAATTTTTTATATTCTAATTTTTTTTAATAAAAAATCAATATTAAAACCGTTTTAACTTTGAAATATTATAAAAAATATTCGTTGCTATAGCAACCGATTTTTATTTTAAAAATATTTAAAATTAATTTATTAATTAAAAATTTTTTAAGGAGGAAATTTATTATTATGAAACGAAGAATAATAAAGATAGACGAAGATAAATGCACGGGTTGCGGTATATGCATTCCCGATTGTCCCGAAGGCGCTTTACAAATAATAGACGGTAAGGCGAGATTGATAAGCGATTTGTTTTGCGATGGACTCGGAGCTTGCATAAAAGCCTGCCCAGAAAACGCTATGACTATAGAGGAGAGAGAAGCCGAAGAATATAACGAAGCCAAAGTTATGGTTAATATAGTTAGAGGAGGCGAAAATGTAATAAAGGCTCATTTAAAACATTTAAAAGAACATGGAGAAACAAAATTATTCGAGGAGGCTATAAATTATATGAAAGAAAACGATATAGAAATTCCGTCTGTAGAAGATAGAGATAATTTGCCATGCGGTTGTCTGGGAAGCATGCAAAGAGATTTAAGAAAGAATAATCGTAATGAAAATAATGTCGCTTTTAATATGGAATCGGAAATATCAAATTGGCCCATACAATTAAAATTAATGAATCCAAACGCACCGTATTTGAATGATGCTAATTTGCTTATATCCGCCGATTGCGTTCCTTTTGCGTATCCAAATTTCCATAATAAATTCTTAAAAAATAAAATTCTTATGATGCTATGTCCAAAATTGGATTTAGATATAGATTCTTATATAGAAAAACTTGCAAATATATTTGAAAATAAAAATATAAAATCTATTTCTATAGTTCATATGGAAGTTCCTTGCTGCGGTGGAGTAGAGATGATAGTAAAAGAGGCTATGGAAAGAGCGAATAAAAATATTATAATAAAAGATTATACGATATCGATAGAAGGAAATTTAGTGTAATAAATTAAAATTATATTGAAAAATATAATCTTTCATAATATTATTTTAATATATTAAATTATTTTCGGGAGATATTCTTATGAAAAAAATAATAAACGATGTAGACAACATTATTATCGAAGAACTTAAAGGTATGGAAAAAGCGTATAATAATATTATTAAAGTATGTTATGAACCTGTATTTATAATGAGAAAAGAATTATCAAAAAAAGTTGCAATAATATCTGGAGGAGGTTCTGGGCATGAACCTTTGCATGGCGGTTTTGTAGGATATGGAATGCTTGACGCTGCATGTCCCGGTCCCGTGTTTACCTCTCCTACGCCCGACCAAATGGAAGCTGCCGTTAAATCTGTAAATAAAGATATGGGAGTTCTTTTGCTAGTAAAAAATTACACTGGTGATGTCATGAATTTCCAAATGGCTGAAGAAATATGCAAGTCGGATGGTATAGAGATAAAATCGGTAGTTATAGAAGATGATGTAGCTGTTAAAAATAGTTTATATACCACGGGAAGAAGAGGAGTTGGAGCTACGGTATTTTTTGAAAAAATATGCGGAGCTTCTGCAGAAAAAGGGGATAATTTGGATAAAGTTATAGAGTATGCAAATTATTGTAAAGAAAATGCAAGGTCTATGGGCATGGCATTGACATCTTGCACCGTTCCAGCTGCGGGAAAACCTACATTTGATATATCCGATGACGAAATTGAAATGGGAATAGGTATTCATGGCGAACCCGGTATTGAAAGAATTAAAATAAAAACGGCAAATGAAACAGCCGAAATAATGATGGATAAAATATGCGGCGATATACCTTATAAAAACGGCGATGAGGTTATATGTATGGTAAATGGAATGGGAGGAACTCCTTTAATGGAACTTTATATATTATATAATTCGGTAGAAGAAGTTGCCAAAAAGAAAGGCATAAAAATCGTTCGAAATATTGTCGGAAATTATGTAACATCTATAGATATGGCCGGGGCTTCTATAAGTTTAATAAAAGTAAATGACGACATATTGAAATTATGGGACTATCCGGTTAATACTGCAGCTTTAAGATGGGGTATATAAATGAGTAATATAGATATAACAAAAATTAAAGAATGGCTCTCTTTGGTTGCGGATACTTACGAAGAAAATAAAGATTATTTGACTCAATTGGACTCCTATATAGGAGACGCCGACCATGGTATAAATATGAATAGAGGATTTAAATTGGTTAAAGATATGGTAAATAATGAAAACAAGGATAAAATATCGGATATATTTAAATCTACGGGAACTATATTGATAAAAAATATAGGGGGTTCTTCAGGTCCTTTATATGGGACTTTCTTTTTGAATGCTGGTATATTGTCGAATAATAAAGAAAATCTTTCATTGTCCGATATAACGGATATATTTAATAAAGGAGCTAACGCCATATCTTCGTTAGGAAAATCTAAAGTCGGAGAAAAAACTATGCTCGACACTTTATTTCCAGCATTGGATGCAATGAAAAAGAGTATAAATGAAAATATGGAAGATATTGAATTATTCAAAAATCTGGTTATGGAGGCTGCCGAAAGCGGAATGAAATCTACTATAGATATGTTGGCTACAAAAGGAAGGGCAAGTTATTTGGGAGAAAGAAGCATTGGACACCAAGACCCCGGAGCTACCTCTATGTTTATGATGATAAAAGATTTATTATCGATTTTATAATATGATTTAGTTATTATTAATAATACCGTTTATTAAAGGATTATTATGGTGAATTTAATATTTGTTTCCCATAGCAGAGAACTTGCGGAAGTAACAAGTAAATATATAAAAGAAATAACCAAATCTAAAACTTCTATAGCTTTTTGTGGAGGAGTAGGAGTTGATAAAAAAGAATTTGGAACAGACCCTATAGATATTTTAAATACAATAGAAGAAGTTTATAGTGAGGACGGGGTAATAATATTCTGTGATATGGGTAGCGCTTTAATAAGTTCTGAGCTGTCGATATCGATGCTTGATAAAAATAAACAACAGAATGTAAAGATAACCTCAGCCCCTTTTGTAGAAGGAGGAATTATAGCTTCTATACAAGCGTCTTTAAATAAAAAAATAAACGAGATTATTCTTGAATCTTTAGAAAGTTTATCGAGTAAAAAATCGTATGTGGAATATGAGAAAGATTTGCAAAGTAGTAAAAATAATAATGAAATAAATGAAAGCTTAGAAAATTTATTAAAAGACTATAAAAAGAAAGAATATAAAATAACTTTAAATAACGGTTTTCATGCAAGGCCAATATTTCAATTAATAAATATTGCAACTAATTCGAAAAGTTTGGTATATATAGCCAATAAAACAAAAAATAAGCGACCTATACAAGCTAATAATATTACTAAAATTACATTATTAAATATAGAATATAACGATATAATGGAAGTATATGCCAAAGGGGATGATACGGACGATGTATTTAATAAGATTCAAGAATTGATAAATTCGGAATTTATATCAGATAATAAAATATATGATATAAATGAAGTTAATTTTGAATTTCAAGTAATTTGTAATGGTAATAACGGTAATATTAAAGGAATTGGCAAATACATAAACCTAAATTTTAATGTAGAAAAAGAGATTATTGAAAATACCGCATTGGAAAAAGCAAAATTACGCAATGCTATAGAAAAAGTAAGGGAAGATATACTTGAACAAAAAGATATAATAGAGAAAAAATTAAAAAATGACGAATACCTGATATTTGAAACACATTTATCTATATTGCAAGACGAAGCTTTGATTGAAGAGGTTAATAATCATATAGAAAATAATAAATATAGCGCCGCTTATTCATATTATTTGGAAATGAATAAATATTTTAGAAGTTTTGAAGAATTAGAAGACGGTTATATAAAAGAAAGGAAATATGATATTAAAGATGTATTGTATCAGGTATTAAAGTATTTATTAAATTATAGTATAGATATACCTAAAGATAATGATATAATATTGATAGTTGATGAAATGTATGCATCCATTATCTCTAAAATATCTAAAAATATTAAAGGCATAATTTCACACAATGGAAGTCCTCTTTCGCATGCATCTATACTATTAAAATCTATTGGTATGCCTTATGTAATTTATAAAGACGCTTTAAAATTAGACGAGAAAGAAGTATATATAGATATAAAAAAGTTAAAATTATATTTACAAGGATAATATTATGAATAAATATATTAATAATATAGAATCAAAAAAAGTTATGTCTCTAAAAGATTTGACTATAACTAAAGAAAACGAAATAGACGCCTTTTCATTGGTTGAAAGAAACAGTTTAATGATAAAAATTCTTTCTCTTGGTAAAAATGCGGAAGTTCCAACTCATAGCGGAACGGGCGATGTTTTGGTTAATGCTATAGAAGGCGAAGGCTATATTTTTATAGATGATAAAACCTTTGAATTAAAAAACGGAGAGTCTATATTGATTTACGCAAACGTTCCGCATTCTTTGAAAACGAAGGAAGATGCGAACGCTTTTAAAGTTTTGGTTATACAAGTAAGAGGAAAATAATTAATATTTTTCTTTAATTTCTTCAAAATATTCTTTTGAGAAAGTAGATATAATAAGCGGAATTAAAATATTTTCTTCTTTAAAAATCATATCGTTAATTTTATTTTTTAATTCTTTTATTTTATCAAAAACTTTATCGTATTTTATATTTATAATAACTTCTTTAATTTCTTTTAATTCTTCCAATATTTCTTTATCTACTTTGGTCATTACTTTTGAAGGTTCATAATTTCCGTATTTATTTAATCCCGTAAAAAATAAAGTTTCTTTTTTTATATAATGATTATTTAATTTATTATAAAATTCTTCTAATAGTTTTATATCTTTTGAATTAATTATATTTTCTATCGACTTTTTTATTTCTATATTTTCTTTTTTAAACTCTTCTATAACGATATAATCGTCTTTATAATTTTGATTAATATCTTCATTGTCTATAGCATCCTCTAAAATTAAACTTCTTGTATAAAAAAATCTCTTCGCTTCGTCTATAGGCATTCCCGATTCGACAAGTTCATGCATAACGTTATATATTTCTATAGCGGATACTTTATTCAATTTTTCTGCAAATTCTTTTTTAATATTTTCTATATTCTCTCCGTTATGAAGTCTCTTTATTAAATCTTTTAATATTTTATTTCTGTCGTTTTCTTTATTTTCAAAATTTGCAAAAGTAAATCCTTTTTCTTCAAACTTTTTTATAATATCTTTCATTTTTATATTTTTAATTTTAGCGGCTTTATCTATAGTCGTTAATTTGGCGATAGTATTAAACATAACAGGATTTTTTATCGCTTCAAAACCAAAATCCGATAATATATCTTTTATTTCTTTATATTCTTTACACAATTCGTATACGCTTTTATTTATATTTATTAATTTCATTATAAAACCTCTTTTAAATAAAATTTATTTGTTTTATCACTCTAACAAATTATATCATATTTATAAGTTTGGTCAAATTTATAAAATATTTTAATCTAATTAATCTAAAACTTAATTTAAAACGGTTTGATATTATTTACATTTTGCAAAAAAGCTTTATAATTTTACAAATTAAATAATAGGAGATAATAAATTATGAACGAAGATATTTTTTTTGCAAGAAGAAGTATTAGAAAATATATTAAAGATAAAAAAGTTGAAGATGACAAATTGGAGTATATATTAAAAGCGGCAATGTTTGCTCCTTCTGCTAATAACAGGAGAAATTGGGAATTTATAGTCGTAAAAAATAGAGATTCTCTTAATAAAATAATGGAATTTCATCCTTATGCACAAATGCTTGAAACCGCTTCTTTATGCATAATCGTATGCGGAGATTTGTCGGACGAATCGGGAAAACTTTATTGGCAACAAAACTGTTCTGCCTCTTTAGAAAATTTAATGCTTGCCGCAACATCCAAAGATTTGGGAACTGTTTGGGTGGCAATCGCTCCCGTAGAAGAGAGAATGAATAAAATAATAGAATTGTTTAATATTCCAGAAAATATAAAACCTTTGGGATTAGTAGCGGTCGGATATCCTGATGAAAAACCCAAAAAGCCTGAGAGATTCGAGACTAATAAGATTCATTATGAAAAATATTAACTAATAAAAGATTAAAAATAAAATTTGAATAGAATTACAGAGCAAATAATTAAGCGTATTTGCTGCCCGCTATTATGCCAAAATTATATAAAGCTTCGTTAATATCTTGGAAAGCCTGCAAAGAATTAGACAATTCCATAAGATTATAATCGTTTTTTACAGCGCCCGATATATCGGAAATGATTATATCGCCGTTGGATTTTGTAAGTTCGCTTTTAATTTCCACTAAATATTTCCATATATCTTTTTCTATAAAGAAACATTCGGATAAATTTATGATAATTTTATTTATTCCGAGTTCTTCAAATTCTGACAATAGATTTTTTATTTGTGGGATATATTCGTAATATATATTATCGTAGAAATATAAAACGACAACTGAATTCTCTTTTAAAATATAGTCTATTTTTATTGAGCAATCATTCATACTTAGAATATAACAATTTTTTTAAATTTGTCAATATTAAAATTTAAATGTAAATTACTTGCAAATAAATTATAAAACTTTAAAATTGAATATAAATTAATAAGGTTTTAATATTTTAATTATGAAAATCGCCATACTTGGTGGAACTTTTGACCCGCCTCATTTGGGACATTTGATACTTGCCGACACGGTTCTTAAAGAATTGAATTATGATAAAGTTATATTTATTCCGAGTAAAATTCCGCCTCATAAAAATATAAGCGGAGAGGTTTCAAACGAAGATAGATTAAATATGCTTAAACTTTCAATAGAAGACGATGAAAGATTTTTATTTAACGATTACGAATTAAAAAGTGAAGGAATTTCTTATTCTATAAAAACTTTGAATCATATATACGAAAGTTATAATATTGACGGAAAAATCGCTTTGATTATAGGCGCCGATTTGATAAAAAATTTTCACAAATGGAAAGAACCGAAAAAATTATCGAATCTTGCAAATATTGTGGCGGTTAATAGAGAGAATAACGAAAATTTATTTAAAGAAAATATAGAAAAATATAATATCAAAATTATAATCGCTCCAAGAATAGATATTTCTTCGACTTTAATAAGAGAAAGAATAAAAAAAAATAAAGCTTTTAAATATTTTCTAAAAGATAAAGTTTATAATTATATAATGTCGAATAAATTATATTTCTAATAATTAAAACCAATATCTAAAACCAAAATCTCCAGAAAATCTAAAGAAAGACGCGAATGTCCAGCCCGTATAACTCGGATACCAGCCGAAAGTTCCGAATCCTCTGCTTCCTATCGATATGACGCTTATTCCCGGCGTGATTTGAATAAAAATCTCCCAATCTCTATCGACTATAAAAGAAACTCCTACCGGAAGCCTAAAAGCAGCCTCTATATTCCAATATTTATTTCCAAACCCCATTATTGCTTCTATTCCCGGTCCCAAATATAACCTGACATCCGATTTTCCCGCGTTTCCTAATTTTGTGGTAAATCCCCACCAATCTGCGCTTGCGCTTAAACCAAACCATGTCCATCCGTTTGACGATATGCCTATATTAAATATTCCGCCAAACATTAAAGGAATTCCTTCGAATTGCCCCGTAATACCCAAAGATGCCTGACTTGGAAAACTGAATCTAATAAAAAATCCGGCAGCGCTTCCAGATGGATAATATGCGGAAAGTTTATTATAAGAAAATAGAGATATTATAACGATAAAAGCAAATAGGATTATTTTTTTCAAATTTAACGCCTTAAAGATTTTTATATTCTAAAATATATTCATTATAAAAAATTATTAAAAAAAGTAAAGTATAAAAAATATAAGAAAAATGTAGAAATAAAAAAGCCCCGCGTAAGCGAGACTTAATTTTACCTATCGATTAATTAAAACCAATATCTGAATCCAAATTGTCCCGAGAATCCTAAGAAACCGGTTACATCCCAACCGCTCTTATTTCCGACATATATACCTAAAATTTGAACTCCACCACTTCCGATATACAAAGCGTTTATACTTGGAGCAATTTCTATATATATTTCCCAATTTTGTTTAACGATAAACGAGAAACCTACGGGCATTCTAAGAGCGGCGATTATATTCCAATATTTATTTCCAAAATCTGCGGCAAAAGCTCCGCCGGGTCCTAAATACACCCAAGCGTCCGAATCTCCGGCTTTACCGAAATTATGTTTGAAACCCCACCAATCTGCAGTTAAACCGATTCCAAAATAGTTATGACTTCCGAATCCCATCCTTGCGCTTAATCCGAACATTACGGGAACTCCGCTAAATTGTCCCGTTACTCCCAAAGACGCTCCGGCAGGAAAACCTCCCATAAGCGCCGCTCCAACAGCAGCTCCGTCCGAATAAGCCGCATGCGCTTTTGTAGGAATAGCTACGATTAACGCTATCGCTACTAACACAGATAATATGATTTTTCTCAACATATTTACTCTCCCTTGTATTTTAATTTAACATAATACTATTACTATTAAACAAAAAAAATGTCAAGCGGTTTATTATAAAAAATGCAAAATTATTGATTTTTTCCGATAAAATAATAATGCTTACGGAAACTATTATAGAAATTTTTATAAAAACTTTTAAAGATATAATTTATTTTATAGCGATTATTTTTTCAAAAACTTTGATTGATTTATTTAGGTTATTCGGCAATATTATAATATTTGGATTTATTTTATATGTTTTATCGTCTATGACAAGAAGAATATTTGCCAAAACTTTGGGAGCAAAAACCGAACTTTATATAACGGGCTGGATAGGAACTCCGATACATGAGCTTTCGCATGCATTATTTTGCATTATATTTAATCATCAAATCAACGATATGAAATTATTTACCACAAAATCGGACACTATAGGTTATGTTCTTCATAGCTACGATTCTAGGAGTTGGTATCAGCAAATAGGAAATTTTTTTATAGGCGTTGGACCGATTATAATGGGAACTTTGATAGTATATATGCTTTTTTTATTTTTAGCGCCAGAGCTTAAAGATAATATTTTTTATGTTAATATCAATTACGATAAATCTTCGGGAATACTTAATATGATTTATAGCGGAATATCGAATATATTTATTTCTATATTGAATATATTTTCAAATATTATTAAAAATATTATATCGAATCATTCTTATAAAAATATAGGATTTTGGATTTTTATATATCTTTCGATTTCTATAGCCTCTCATATGGAATTGAGTCCCGCCGACATTTCGCATGCTTGGAAAGGAATGCTTGTAATATTTGCAGTTTCTTTATTGTTTAATACTTTGCTTTTAATATTGAGAATATTATTAAATATAAAAATTCCAGAATATATATTGTTATTTATGGATAAAACTTTAAATATTTATTTGTCTCTTTTAATATTTTCATGCATTATATCTTTATTCAATTTTATAATTTCTTATATAATTTTAACGCCGATTAACTTTATTAAAAATAAAAATTTAATAAATCCGTTTTAAAATCGGCTTATTTTTATTTTAAATTTGTTTAACTATATGCATATAATAAAGTAATTAAAAAATAATTATTTGGAGATTATATGCATACCACAATATATTCAGAGGCGCTTTACGGCATCGAAGGAATACCAATAATAATAGAAGTTAATATATCGGAAGGTTTGCCGCGATTCGATGTGGTTGGACTTCCCGACCAATCGGTTAACGAGGCGAGAGAAAGAGTAATAGCGTCCATAAATAATAGCGGCAGATTTTTTCCGCCGAAAAGAATAACTATAAATCTTGCTCCTGCCGATATAAAAAAGACGGGTAGTTTATACGATTTGGCTTTCGCACTTGGAATATTGTCTTCGAGCGCTCAAATATTTTTTGACGATTCTATGGAGAAAACGATTATACTTGGAGAGTTGGCTTTGGACGGAAGCGTTAGGGAAGTTAAAGGTATTTTTTCGATGCTATTAAACGCTAAAGAAAACGGCATAAAAAGTGCCATTATTCCGTTAAGCAATTTGGAAGAAGCGGATATTGTAGAAGGTTTAAGATTATATCCAGTTAAAAATTTAAAAGAGGCGATAGATTCTATAGAAGGAAAAAGAAGTCCGATTATTTCGAGAGGCAAATTCAATTTTAATAGCGAAGATGAAGAAAATATTGATTTTTCGGATGTGAAAGGGCAGGAATACGCCAAAAGAGCAGCAATGATAGCAGCCGCTGGAGGACATAACTTTATTATGATAGGCTCTCCGGGTTGCGGTAAAACTTTAATAGCAAAAAGAATTCCGACAATACTTCCGCCGCTTACTTTTGAAGAGGCTTTGGAAGTTACAAAAATTTACTCTTCTTACGGACTTTTATCAAAGAATATGCCAATAGTGAGAAAAAGACCTTTTAGAATTCCCCATCATACTTCTTCTTATGTTAGTTTGGTTGGCGGAGGAAGAAATATAAAAGCGGGAGAGATAACTTTGGCTCATAACGGAGTTTTATTTTTGGACGAATTTGTAGAGTTTCAAAGTTCCGCTTTACAAACTTTAAGAGAACCTATGGAAGAGAGAGTAATAACGATAAGCAGAGCGAACGGCAGTATAAGTTTTCCCGCTAATTTTACTCTAATTGCGGCTATGAATCCATGTCCTTGCGGATATTACGGAGATGAAAAACATGTTTGCAAATGTTCCGAAATGGCAAGAAAAAGATATATAGCAAAATTATCCGGACCAATTCTCGACAGAATAGATATTTCTATAGAAGTTAGAGCGGTAGATTATAATAAAATGATAGGAAAATGTGACGGCGAAAGTTCGGCATCTATGAGAAATACGGTAATCGCCGCAAGAAAAAAACAGGAGAAACGATTTAAAGAAAACGGGCTTAAAATATTTTCAAACGCTTTAATGGGAATAAAAGAAACTCAAAAATTTTGCATATTGGACGATAAAGCTAAAAATTTACTCAATTTGGCTATTGAAAAATTTTCTATGAGCGCAAGAAGTTACGATAAAGTTTTAAAAGTTTCAAGAACCATAGCCGATTTGGAAGATAAGGATATAATAGGGATAGACCATATAACCGAAGCTTTACAATATAGATTTAATTTAAATTGATAATTAAAATTTTATTATTAAATTTTATTATTATAAAAATATAAAAATAAATGTTTGTGATTTAAGAATCCGTATCATGATAATCTATCATAGAAGTAAGAAGTTTTTTGCATTTTTCAAAATCTTTATCTTTAATGGAATAATAAATATCCCAATGATTTTTAATAGTCGGTATATCATCATTTTTGGTTAGATTTATTAATCTTTTATGTCCTATAGTCAACATATATTCTCGTATAACTTCTTTTGCCGTAGAAAACGCTAATAAGAGTAAACCGTTATGAGCCATTTTACATATTTGATTATGCAATTCGATATCTTCGTCATTTAATTTTACCATAAGAGTTTTTCTTTTATTGGAATTTATGGGAGCTTTAATATATTCGAGAACTTTTTCTTCAAATTGTTTACAATGATTTTCTAATTGTATAAGTTCTTCTTCCGTGCTTCTCTGTATGGCAAGCCTTGCGCTTTCCAATTCTATTAACATACGAAATTCCGAAACATCGTCCATAAGTTCTGGTTTCATATAAAATTCCGAAATTTCCTGAATATGTTTTTCAAAATTAAATGAAGACACATAAGTTCCGTCTCCAACCCGAGTATCGAGTATTCCGAGCGTATTTAGTTTTTGTAAAGCCATACGAACGGTGAATCTGTTAACGCCAAATGTATCCGCTAATTCGCTTTCTGGTGGAATTTTTTTATTTAATTCCCAAGTTCCGTTGGAAATTAAAGACTTTATTCTTTCGCATATTAAATCTGGCGCTGACATTTTTTTGATTTTCATGCTATTTTCGGGCATATTTTATTCTCTAAATACCGTAAAATTCGTTAAAATTGATGCATAATAATAATACTTAAAAAATGATTATCTGTCAAGATTATTTATAAAAATTTAAAAAGTATAATTTGAAATAGAATTATTTTGTATTAAATGTATTAAACCAACAGAATTTTATAGCAAATTTATAAAAAAATATTGTTTTTACATAATTTTATATTGACAATTTTAAATTATTATTTATACTATTCATATAGTGAACAAATGATTAAATCAAAATATATATGATTTAATTTTATTTAACGACTATTTTAATTTAAGAGGATAAACTAATGGCAAATGTATTTGAAATACTCATGCTAATTTGTTTTGGTTTCTCTTGGCCAATTAATTTTAGAAAAGCTATAAAATCTAAAACGACAAAAGGAGTTAGTTTAGTTTTTCTATTTCTTATAGCAATCGGATATATCTTTGGAATTTTTGCGAAGATTCTAAACAACAATGTTAATTATGTGATTATATTTTATATTATTAATTTATTTTTCGTAGCTGCAAATATTGGAATTTATTTTATTAATAGAAAAAACGAAAATATCAAATACAATATCAATAAATTAATAATATAAACGGAGGCAATCATAATGGAATTAATTAAAAAATTTATGGAAGATATTGAGAAAAACGGCTTTTATATTTTAGCCGCTCAGATTCGTAAAGGCGGAAAGATTGTGGACGAATGGACAAGATTTGCGTCAAAACCAAGATTTGAAACCTATTC
Organism: uncultured Brachyspira sp.; assembly: GCA_964619175.1. Lineage (GTDB taxonomy): Bacteria > Spirochaetota > Brachyspiria > Brachyspirales > Brachyspiraceae > Brachyspira. Next base: position 15,497 of record CAZUEE010000010.1, read on the forward strand.
GATTTCCAAAACTTTTGTAGGGGTAGGCGCCGGTATAGCTATCGAAGAAGGTTTAATTACATTGAACGAAAAGGTTATGAATAGTTTTCCCGAAGCGAGTTATGATATTATAAACGATAACGCTGCAAATATAACGGTTAAAGATTTATTAACTATGACTTCGGGGTTGAGCAAAACTATGATGTGGCGTGACGGATACGAAAGAAAACATGAACATGACTTAATTCGTTTTTTCTACAGTAAAGGTAAATTTGACAATAAACCGGGAACTACATTTTTGTATAATAATGCAAATTCGTATATTTTAGGATGTCTTATCGAAAAAAAGTCAGGTAAAAATTTGAGAGAATATTTAAGATATCGTTTATTCGAACCTATAGGAATACATAATGTAGAATGGACGAGCTGCCCTATGGGACATACTATAGCCGCCAACGCTCTTCAGATTAATGTAGACGAACTCGGACAATTTGGACAATTAATTGCAAACGGCGGAGAGTATAACGGCAAACGCATAGTATCGAAAGATTATATTAAAGAGATGACGACTTCACATTTTGAAACGAAAGAATATATTCCGGGAAATACTCCTACTAAAGCCTATTATGGTTATCAAATATGGATTGATAAAGCAAATCAAGCGGTTTATATGTGGGGAATTTTTGGACAATATTGCGTTGTTATTCCTAAAAAAAATATTGTGATTACGATTTTATCTTTGGAACAAACGGACGGAGGCTCTAACGGAAATTATAAAACTTCGCCTCTTAGAAAAATTATTTGGGAGGATATCGTTACACAATTCTAGCTAAGGTAATAATAAACTTGCTTTTAAATTTTTAAATTTGAATTTTAAAAATTTAAAATAAAAAATTTAGTTCGGAGGTTACATCGATATGAGTAACAAAAAAGACATTCAAATTTGTATCAACCCGCATTTTGACGCTGTATCCTTATGGATAGGTTCATGGGGAGGAGAGGATTCGCCTTGCGACATATCTCGAGGCGTGTTTGGAGCAAAAAGAGGAGTTCCTCGTCTTTTAGATTTATTTAAAAGATATAATATTAAAGTGACTTGGGGCGTAACGGGACATTCTATGGAAAGTTTCCCTAAAGCCGCCGAAATGATTTGCGATGCGGTTAATAATTTGGGGCATGAAATAGGAATTCATGGTTATGTCCATGAGAATCCTTTGGCTATGACTAAAGAGCAAGAAGCTGATGTTCTCGATAGAACTATAAGCGCTATCAAAAAGATTTCAGGCAAAACTCCAAAAGGTTATATGGCGCCATGGTGGGAGCTTAGCAAAAATACTGTTGAATTATTATTTGAGCGAGGAATTACTTATGATAGCAGTTTGATGGAAGACGATTATCATCCGTATTATGTTAGAGTGGGAGACAGTTGGACTAAAATCAATTATAACGGACCCGCTTCCGATTGGATGAAGCCATGGAAAGCTGGCAAATCGGTAGACCTAGTAGAACTTCCTGCAAATTGGCATTTGGACGATGCTCCACCTTTGCTTTTCGTAAAAGCTTCGGCTAATAGTCATGGTTGGATTACGGGAAGACAACTTGGTGAAATATGGCAAGACCAATTCGATTGGGTATATCGTCATCATGATTATGCGGTTTTACCTATTACGATTCACCCAGACGCTTCTGGAAAACCTCATGGATTAATGATGCTTGAAAGACTATTCGACCACATGTTAGCTCATGAAGGCGTTAGATTTATAACGATGGAAGAGGCTGCTGCGGATTTTAGAAAACGATTCCCATTTGGCTCAAATGCCGAAATAGGAGGTCCAAGCGGACTTTAAAATAAGAGTTTTTATAGGGAACTGTATCAAAAATGCAGTTCCCTATAAAATCATATTAAATAAATTTATTTGTAGAAAATAAATAACATTGGAGGTATTTATGTGTTCTGCTTGCGGAGTATTAAGCGGAGGTTCTGATTGGTTGGAACGAGCCGAAAATCCGGACGGGATAGGTGCTAAAGAAAATGTTACGCGAAGAGCCGAAAGACAATCTCTTATAAATATGGTAAATATATTGCTTGCTCCAAGTAGAGTAAAATTATGCGATTTTAATACCAATCTTATAGTAAAAGGACCTACGGGACAAACGAAGATTGTAAACGATTTAGCTCATGTATGGGTAATGGTGGATACTATAGGAATGCGTATTGTGGACCCGCTAGACAAAGATTATTTATCGGAAATTAAAAGGTAAATAGTTTATAAAAAGGAGTAATTATAAATGGATAAACGAATTCCTGTCACGGTTTTAACCGGATTTTTGGGAAGCGGAAAAACCACTCTTTTACAAACCTTATTAAATTGCAAGGAAGGTTCGCAAGTTGCCGTTATGATTAACGAATTGGGAGAGGTTGCTTTAGACCATCTTTTTGTTCAAAAATTGACGGAAAGCACCATAGTTTTAAAAAACGGATGTATTTGTTGCACCATTCGAGAGGATTTGCAAACGGGACTTCGCGAACTAATTGACGGACTTTATAGCAAAAATATATCGCCTTTTAATCGTATAGTCATTGAAACTACCGGTTTAGCCGACCCTACTCCAATTGCTATGACTCTCGATGGCGATTTAATGCTTCGTCGTCAAGTTCGTTTGGCAAATATAATTACTACAGTAGATGCGATTTTTGGAGCTGAACAAATCGATAATCATGAAGAAAGTTTAAGGCAGGCGGGAATAGCCGACCGTATAGTATTAACGAAAACAGATATCGCCACTTCAAAACAGATTTCCGACATAAAAGAAAAAATACATAAAGTAAATTCTATGGCTATGATATTGGATGCAAATAAAGAAAAATCGTTATGGCATTTATTGTTTGATATAGACCCGTTCGACCCTAATACGAAAAGTTTCGAGGTTAGACAATGGCTTAAAAATTTACCAAATATTAAAAGCGCCGACTCTAAACAGCATTATCATGAAAAGTATCATAATGACGATGATAATATTCAGACTTTTTCTATACGAACGGAAGAGCCTTTAAATTGGACGGCGTTTGCAATTTGGCTTTCGGCTTTGCTTCATAGACATGGAAAGAAAATATTGCGCATTAAGGGACTTTTAAATATTCCCGGAGCATTTGGACCTGTAATATTAAATACGGTTCAGAGCCATATTACTCCACCGATGCATCTTGACGAATGGCCCGATGAAGACCATTCCTCGCGTATAGTGTTTATAGTTCAAGGACTTTTACCAAATATGATTCGTGATTCCCTAGATACATTTTTAGAGGTTTTGAATAAAAAATAAAATAGAGGAGAAAAATTATGAAGGTTATAAAACATACTCCGTTGGCATTTTTTGTAGGATGTCAAGCATGCTTAATTCAAATTATAGACCAATGTATTCATGGCTTTTTGCCACCAGAAGGAAATGTGGGATTTTCATGCGTTTCGTTTTTTGCATGGGCTACATATTTTATGGCTGGTTGCACAGTTAAAAACGGAATAAGAGCGTTTATAGGGTTTATAATAGGAATAGTGGCGTCTATAATTATTATGTTTTTAGGAGGCGCTTTTGGAACATTGGGATTTTTTGCTACACCTTTTGCTATTCTTATCATCGCATGGCTTTTATTTTATTTGGATATTGCCCATGAAATGTTTAGTTTTATTCCAGTGGCTTATATTTCGGCAGGCGCTTATTTTTTAAGTATGTCGTATGTTCCTAATGTTACGCATTTAACTATGTTTTTAACCGAAATGATTTATCTTACATTAGGTTTGTTTTTCGGATGGATGACTATAAAATTCCGCAGTTGGTATGAGCGTAAAGATTAAAAATATTTTATAGTTTTGTATTAATATTTTAACTTATAGGAGGTAAATATGGCAAATTTCCCGTATATAGAAATTGAAGGAGATTCTTACGAAATAGGATTTCAAGAAGGAAAAAATTTTAAAGATAGAATTAAAAACAGCGTAGAATGTTATAAAAAAATGTTTATGGATTATTCTAATTTAAAATGGGATAGAGCGAAAGAATTATCAAAAAAATTTATACCCATAATATCCGAATACGATAATAATTATATAGACGAAATTAGAGGAGTCGCCGAAGGTTCGGGATTTGACTTCGAAGATATTCTCGCGTTAAATTGCAGAAGCGAACTCGTATTTGTGGGAAAAGAATTTGACAAAGTGGACGGCGGATGCACTTCTATTGGGATTAACGAATATGCGGGATTAAACGGAGAGACTTATGTCGCTCATAATTGGGATTGGAAAACGAGTCAAAAATCTTCAATGATTATGATGAAAATAAAACAAAAGAGAGGCAAACCTGCTATTTTTATGGTTACTGAAGCGGGTATTATAGGGAAAACTGGATTTAACAGCGCGGGATTATCAGTTTTTTTAAATGCTTTATCGACAAATCAATCTCCTAAAGGGCTTCCTCTTCATATTGCGATGCGTAAGATTATGGACTGCGAAACCATATCGGAAGCTATCTCCTATATTACAAAAATGCCTTTGGGATGTTGCGCTAATTTTATGCTTGGACATAAAAACGGAGAATGCGTTAATATAGAAATAGAAAACGATGATTTTGATGTTCTTTACCCGATAGACGGAATCATTGTGCATACCAATCATTTTTTAAGTTTGAGACTTCCAAAATCGGATAGAAAAGACACTACGAAATATAAATTAACCGATAGCTTTATAAGATTAGGACATGCCGATAGACTTCTTCGAAAAAAAAGATTGGATATCTGTGAAAAAGAAATTATGCAAGTTTTAAGCGACCATGTAGAATATCCAAATTCTATTTGCAGGCATGACAATGAAAAAATAGACGAGGGGCTTCGTATGGGAACTATATTTTCTATGATAGTAAATTTGACTCAAGGAAAAATATTATTCTGCGATGGAAATCCTTGCGAGAACGATTATAAGGAATATAGAATATAATTTTAATTAGGAAATAAAATAAATGATATATACGATTGGATACGGCAAGGTAGGACAAACATTTAAAGTGCCAGAAACATGTCATGTTAAATCTATTAAACCTAAAAAACCAGAAAAATTGAAAACAAAAAAATATACGGTCGAAGAAGCGCTTGACAATCCTATAGGAACGAAAAGATTGGAAGATATTATAAAACCAGAAAATAAAATCGTAATAGTTATAAGCGATATAACGAGACCTATGCCTTCTTATAAAGTGTTGCCAAATATATTAAAAAGATTAAAAAAAGCTGGAGCAAAAAAAGAAAATATTTCTATAGTATTCGCGCTCGGCTGCCATCGTAAACATACGAAAGAAGAAAAAATAAAACTTGTTGGAGAGGAAGTTTATAATTCCATTATTTGTAAGGATTCTTCCGAAGAAGATTTTATCGATATGGGAAAAACTTCCAAAGGAACTCCGATTTTAATCAATAAGACGGTTGCTAGTGCGGATATAAGAATCTGTTTGGGCAATATCGAATATCATTATTTTGCGGGTTATTCGGGAGGAGCAAAGGCGATTATGCCGGGAGTTTCAAATAGAGAGGCGATTCAATTTAATCATTCAAAAATGGTAGAATATGGAGCGGAAGTCGGCAGATTGGAAGATAATCCCGTTAGATTGGATATCGAAGAAGCTATTAAATTTTGTAATATTGATTTTATTTTAAATGTTATTCTAGACGAAAAAAAAGAAATAGTTCATGCGGTAGCCGGAGATTATATAAAAGCGCATAGAGAAGGCTGCCGTTTTTTGGATAAATTATATAAGAAAAATATAAAAGAATATGCCGATATTGTAATCGCATCGCAAGGAGGATATCCGAAAGATTTAAATTTATATCAAACGCAAAAAGCCCTTGCAAACGCGGTATTTTCCGTAAAAGAAGGAGGAATTATTATTTTGGTCGGTTCTTGTAATGAAGGATTTGGAGAATCGGTATTCGAAACTTGGATGAAAGAGGCTAAATGCCCAGAAGAAATTATAAAGAGAATTCAAGATAATTTTAAGTTGGGAGGACATAAAGCCGCTGCTATAGGACTCGTTTTACAAAAAGCCGATATCTATCTTGTCTCTGAAATGAATGCAAAAACCGTGAAAGATATATTTATGCATCCTTATACAAAAATACAAAAAGCATTAGACGACGCTTTGAATATAAAAGGAAAAGACGCAAAAATTTTGATTATGCCTTACGCGGGTTCTACATTGCCCGTATTAAATTAATATAAGTTTATAAATTAAAAATTATATTAAAAAAGGAATTTTATTTTTATGGAGGATAAATGCATGGATTATGCAAAAGAATCGTTAGAATTACATAAAAAATTAAAAGGAAAGATTGAAATTATTTCCAGAGCGCACGTAAAAAACAAAACGGAACTTGCACTCGCTTATACGCCGGGAGTCGCTCAACCTTGTTTGGAAATTCAAAAAGATATTGATAAAAGTTTTGAGCTTACGAGAAGATGGAATACGGTAGCGGTAATAACGGATGGAACGGCGGTTTTGGGACTCGGCGATATCGGTCCAGAGGCGGGCATGCCCGTTATGGAAGGAAAATGTATGCTTTTTAAAGAATTTGGAGATGTGGATGCGATACCAATTTGTATTAATAGTAAAGATGTTAATACAATAGTGAATACGATAAATTTAATTTCAGGAAGTTTCGGTGGGATTAATTTGGAAGATATTTCCTCTCCAAGATGTTTTGAAATAGAAAAAAGATTAAAAGATTGTTGCAAGATTCCAATTTTTCATGACGACCAGCATGGAACGGCGGTGGTTACTTTAGCAGGTTTAATTAATTCTTTAAAATTGGTAAATAAAAAATTTGAAGAAGTAAAAATCGTTACATCGGGGGCAGGAGCTGCTGGAATAGCTATAATTAAATTGCTTATCTCTATTGGACTTGAAAATGTTATTATGACGGATAGAGAGGGGGCGATTTATAAAGGCAGAAGCGGATTAAATTCTATTAAAGAGGAGATAGCGTCAATTACGAATCGAGAGCGTAAAAAAGGAACATTGAAAGAAGTGATAAAAGGAGCGGATGTGTTTATCGGGGTTTCGGCTCATGGAACTTTAACGCAAGATATGATTCGTTCTATGAATGCAAACCCGATAGTTTTTGCATGTGCCAATCCAATTCCAGAAATTTTTCCAGATAAGGCAAAGGAAGCTGGAGCGGCGATTGTTTCTACCGGTCGTTCTGACTTTCCTAATCAAGTAAATAATGTTCTCGCATTTCCCGGAATATTTAGAGGAGCTTTGGATGTTAGAGCTAAAGATATTAACGACGAAATGAAAATAGCGGCGGCTTATGCTATATCTAATTTAGTTTCTAATAAAGAATTAAATGCAGAGTATATTTTACCTGAAGCGTTTGATAAAAGAGTTAAAGACGCTGTCGCAGACGCTGTAAAAAATGCCGCCATAAAAAGCGAGGTTGCAAGAAAGTAGCGATTATAGAATATAATTTATTTTCTCATTTTTATTTTATTAAAGAAATTTACCATTTTAATAATAATTCTGTGTAAGCGTTTCCTTCTTTCATAGATTTTGTTATTTCAATGGTAGATTTCATATTATTAATAGATTCTAATAATGATGAAGCCCAATACAATATTGATAATTCCAAAACATCCGAATCTTCGTTAAAATCTTTTATATGAGCTATTAAAATACCTTTTCTACTTTTAATTATTTCTATACTAACGGGGTCGAATAAATTTTTGAATATATATTCGGTGCTGTAGCTTAATACAAAATATTTTGGCAAGAATATTGTAAAAGTTTTTATCCAATTTGGAATGATTCTATTATAACTATATTCTGAAATTTCTTTTATTCCCGTATTTGCGCCGTCGTAAAATAAATCGCATACCAATCTATACGGATTATGAAAGGCTGGCATATACGGATACCATTCGTCGCTTAAAATGTCGTTTTTGAATATTAACGATGAAGAAGGCTGCATTTCCGTTATCCATCTTTGATAGCCGTCTTCTCCAAATTTAGTTTTGACGAATTCTTTTAGTAGTATTAAATTAGTTCCTCTTACTCTTTGCGTAATATTAAATTGAGTTCTAATATCTCTAATTTTATATTTAGATATTTCGGATTCGAGTTCCGACAGCAATGTATTATTGTCGTATACAAGTTTATTTATATTGTTTGTAGAGTTGTAAAGATTGCCCGAATTAACCGATATATTTTCAATATGGCTATTTATTCCTTCGGAAACATTTTTTATTCTATCTATGGTTTTTGAACCGCTCGAATATAAAGTATTTAAAGAATCTATATTATTTTTTATCTCGCCAAGATTTTCGGTAATATTAATATATTGAGATTTAATGCTTTCGCTCGAGTTTGACATCATCGTTATAGAATGAAGTATATCGTTTATATTTTTTGATTGTCCTGCAGAAGAATTATGAACATTTTCCATTAAACCCATAATTTCCAAAACATCTTTTATAAGTATTGAGAATTGTTCTGAAGATTCGGATAAATCGTAGCTTGTAACGGTGATTCTATCTTTTATTTCTTGCAAAATTTTGTCCGCATTATCCGCCTGTTCGTTTGAGGTTTCGGATAAAATACGAATTTCTTCCGCAACTACCGCAAAACCCGTGCTGTATTTTCCCGCATGCGCAGCTTCTATCGCCGCGTTCATAGCGAGCAAATTCGTTTGTCTTGCGATATTTCTTATAGAACTTACGAAATTCGATATAGCTACCAAAGAGTTTATCAAATCCTCCGTAGATTTTGAAGCCGATTTAATTTTTTCTTTACTCTTTGTCGAAACCGAATTTAGATTTTTTATTTTATTTTCCACATTCAAAAGAATCGAATCCGTATTTTCTATATTTTTAATTATCTCTTCTATAGACGAATTCGTCCTTTCGATACTTGAACTTTCTTCTATTATTTTATCTTGCAAATTTTTAGCATTTATATTTATATTGTTTATATTGTTTATATTGCTTTCTATATAATCTTGTATATTTCTGTTATTGTTTTCGGCGATGTCTATTTGATTTAATTCTTCGGTTAAATTCTTTTTTATATTTTCTATAGATTCGTTAATGCTATAAATCGTATTTATATTATCGTTTATATTTTTAGGCAAATTGTCGGACTGTCTTTTAAACGCTGTTATGGTTTTCTTTATATTTGCCAAAGTATATTGAAAACCGTTGTTAATGACTTCTATCCATTTAGCCATCTCGGAAATTTCGTCGCTTCCCGATACTTCTGGAATTGCCACTCTCAAATCGTTATTGTCTATATAGCTTCCTATTGTGTCCGTTACTCTCGTTACGGAATTAAATATGATTCTTATTAAAAATATAATTATCATAGTGGCTATAAAAAAAGCTATTAAAATCGTGTATATTGTTGATTTGTTTATTTCTCTGATTTGAAAATCATAATATGATTCGGGAATAAACATGACGATATTTAATTCTTCTGATACGGTTTTTATATAAGCCGTGTATATTAAATTATTTATTGTAATGTTTTCTTTTACGATATTGTTTTTGGTGTCGGCATTTAACGATTGATAAGATTCGGGATATAGAGCGTCTATTTTTAAATTATTTAATATATTGTCTTTTGAATCTACAACCGTTAGATTATTTTTATCTATAAGCAATATATTGGAATCTTCTATATTAAGAATATTTATTATATCTTCCGAATTATAATTAAAATCTTCTATTTCTTTTTTTGCATTTATAATATCGTGTTCAAAATCTTTCGTTATAACTATAAATTTAGAATTAAAGTTTTCGTCTATAAGGTTGTAAAAAGTATCCGTGTTTATATTATAGCCCAAAAAGTTGACGCTTAATACGACCACTCCCATCACTATTACTATTGTTAAAATAATACGAAATCTTATGCCCATTTAAGATATTCTCCTGTCGCTTTAGTATCGGAATTTTAAGTATATTTTTTATCAAAGTATAATATATTTAAATAAGATAACTGCAAAGTGGGAAAGATGCAACTATGTAAATAGAATAAAAATTCAATAAAAAAATTAATATCATTAAAAAATTCGCTTGAAAAAAATAAATAATAATGTAAAATATATTATGTTAATTAAAATATGTTAATTAATTGCTTTAATCTTTTTATTAAATACCGATAGTAATATAGAATAAAATTTAATAAATTTTTAGGAATAGAATAATGAAAAAAGTTATATTTATCGTATCAGTTTTCGCTATAGTTTTTTTATCTTTGCCTTTGGCATCTCAATACCGATATTCTTTCCCAGAATATATGGAGAAGCTGCAAAGAAATGTTCCTTTGAAAGCAATAGAATGGTTTAATGAAAACGCTTATTCTCCGGTTTATGGAGTGAGCGAAACTATTTTTGCGTTTTATAGAGGAGTAAGCAGGTATACTTCTTATATTAAATATAAAGGTTCGCCTGAAAATTTGGATAAAGCTGCGGGAGATTTTAAGCAGGCTTTGGATATTCCTTACGACACAAGATATTTATACATGGATAGGTCTTTATTGTATATCGCGGGAATTCATACTATTTCGGAAGGAAATAAAGAATTAGCAGCCAGAATATTTAAATATTATGCCGATAATTGCGAACAGTATGACCCAAATTATCCTACGGCAATATATTGGTGTTTATATCTTAAATATATAACTAAAGCAAATTATGCGGCTTATTATGATAGACTTGTAAGATTAGACAGAGCGGCTGTATACGAAGGACCTATAATATACGATTATTTTACGGGGGAAAAGAAAAGCATTGTCGAAATGTTAAGTAGATTGGATAGACCTGAAAATATGACGCCAAACATATATAGAAATATACCGGAAAATACAGATGTGTTTGAAGCCATAAGAAGTTTTATACCGGTAATTCCAGAAGATGAAAATTTGTCCACAGTAGGCTCTACTTATCAATATCTTATTTTTGAAGAATATCCTCCAAAAGACCAGACGAATTTTGACCCGAGAGAGCTAAATTTATATAGAGATAATAGACCAGAAGGAAATAGAAATATAGACGAAATGATTACGGATAATAATTATACAAATTATAGAACGGAAACGAATATATATACTACTCCAGACTATCCTGAAATAAACGGCGCAAGTTCTTCGGAAACTTCTGGATTCTATTCTTTTACAATTTCGGTTGATAAAGTTGCAAATAATAATATGAGAATAGATATTGCAGGCAAAACTTTTAATACGAGAACATCGACTAATTTTAATATTCAATTGCTTCAAGGCGAATACGATGTTTTGGTATCTTTCTTGGGCAAGCAATATACGAATAGAGTGAATGTATCGAAAAATTCTTATAATTTGCTCTCTATAATTGTTCAAGATGAGAATGTAAGATAAATTTCGTTTTATTGTTTTCGATTGATGGGAAAATTTAATGCTTAATATAAAGAAGCCTAGAGGAACTAACGATTTTTTTTACGAATCTGCATCCAAATTGGAGTTTATAGAAAAAAAGATAAAAGATATAGTGAAACTTTACGGCTATGGAAGAATAAGAACGCCTTTATTCGAATATACAGATTTATTTATTAGAGGAATAGGCGAAGATACGGATATAGTTGGAAAAGAGATGTTCACTTTTGAAGATAGAGGCGGACGCTCACTCACTTTAAGACCCGAAGGCACGGCATCTGTAGTAAGGGCTTATATTGAAAATTCTATGCAAAACGAATTTTCGATAAATAAACTTTTTTATATTGGAACGATGTATAGGGCGGAGAGACCTCAAAAAGGAAGATATAGAGAATTTAATCAATTTGGAATAGAATGCATAGGCGGTTATTCTCCATTAATTGACGCGGAAATAATAGCTTTGAATATAGATATTTTAAAAGAATTCGGGATAGAAAATATTAATCTTCTTATAAACACTGTAGGTTGTCCAAATTGCAAACCTATTTATAATAAGGCTTTAAGAGAGGCGATTGGAAGCAGAAAAGAAGAACTTTGCGAAACTTGTCAAAGAAGATATGAAAGCAATATATTGAGAATATTGGATTGCAAAAACGAAAAATGCAAAAAGATATTGAAAGATATCCCAAAATTCTACGATTATGTATGCGAAGAATGTAAAGAACATTTCGACAAATTATGCGAAGAGCTTGTCAGAATAAATCAAAATTTTATAATAGAGCCTATGTTGGTTAGAGGATTAGATTATTATACAAAAACAGCTTTTGAAGTTCAAACAAATGCTTTAGGTTCTCAAAGCGCGATATTGGGCGGCGGAAGATATGATAATCTTATAGGTTTATTTAATTCTGGAAAAGATATTCCAGCCGTCGGAAGCGCTATGGGACTCGAAAGGCTTTTGATAGTTCTTGAAAATAACGAAAATATAATTAAAGAAAGACTCGATGTTTTTATAATAGCTTTTAAGGAAACCGAAAAAGAAATTTTGAAAATTATGCAAAATTTAAGAGAAGCAAATATAAGTTGCGACTGCGATTTTGCAATAAAATCTATAAAAAATCAATTCAAATCGGCAAATAAAAGAAATTCAAAATTCGCTTTAATATTGGGCGAGGACGAATTAAAACGAAACGCTTGCAAACTTAAAAATATGGATACGAGCGAAGAGAAAGAAATTTTGCTAAATAATATTTTAAACAATATTTCTTAAAATTTATAAATTTTAAATTAACTATTTAATCAATATTAAACCCCTATTTTATCAAAGTATTTATAAAATTTTATATTTATTATCTATTTTTTTTTTTTTTTGTATAAAAAGGTATTGACAATATTGAAAAATATTATATATTTAAATTAGATATTAAAACAAAAGGAGATTTTATTAAATGAAGAAAATTAGTTGCGCTTTTATGATAAGTTTAACGCCTATCAATTTTTGGGGATGCGCTCGTAATTCCACTAATCCAAATATTAATGATGTGAAAAGAACCGAAGTATCTTTTTCTTATCTTAACGATGACTATGAAGTCGTTGAAGATAAAACTGACAATTTATGGATGAAAGTAAAGGATATTTCCGAAAGACTATCTTTAGTATCAAGTAAAACGAATGATGACGAATATACTGCAATATTGACCGATGAAAAAAATAATATAACCGTTGCAATGGTATATAAAGATGGTAAAAATTTCCCAGATTATATAACATTTGCTAAAGACGAGCAGATAGTAAGGGGAACGGCTTCGGACTATGTTAATGGAGCGTTTGATATTTTATGGGAACTTGACGGCTCTCAAGAAGTTTTTTATAATATAAAATTAACGAACGATATAAACGCTTATAATAATATTGCGGGTTTAGACAATACGGAAAATTACCAAGCTAAAACTATAATCACAAGTTTGAAAATATGGAATGCAATAAATAACTATGTCCAAGACCCAGATAATAAACCTAATACGAGATTCTTTTTTATTTTTGGTATTATTTTAGCCGTTACAGTGTCTACCGCAGCAGCTATAGCTGTCGCTGTAGCTGCGGTAACTGCAATAGTTTTAGTAGCTGTTGCCACTACCATTATTACGGCACAAAAGCCTAAAAAACCATCAGTAAAAGTTATTCCTGAAGGTGACCATTTAGATAATTTTCCTTCTATAGCACAGTTTTCTATACAACATAATGGAGTTAATATAAAAGATGGAGAGGTTTTTACAATAGATTATAATGGAGCAAAAATGACGGTAGTCGATACTCCCGAAGAGCCTAAAAATGAATATATAAAAGATTACCACAGTCGATTAACGTTAAACCCTATACATGTAGGAAATGGTAAAGAAAATAATGAGTATAATATTAATGTTAGTTTGGAGGGAAGTCATGGAGACCCTAATTCTTTAATAGACGCTTATTACAGGTTCTTTTTAGATAAGAAAAAGGGAGCAAATTTAACTGATAATGAAGATGGTAATCTTTACATATCAATTTCTTTACATTCTAATGAAAGTAATTTTATGACATTAGATATAGATAAAAAAAATAGATATGATAATACTAATAATTTGAATTTAAATTTTGTATTCAAAAATCCTATTGAGATTTATGGTAGAATAACAAATAACTTTTTGATACAAATTAATTAAATTTAAAGGAGGCTTAATCATGAAAAAATATTTAATTCCAATAATTATAGTTTTTGCTTCGAATTTATTTTGTATAAACTTACCTATGTCGCCACAATTTAATGTATTTGGATATCTTGGAGCTTCGAAGACTTTTAATAAAATAGATGTTCCCGACTATAATTTATATTTCGATTCTATTAAACCAAAGTTTGGTTTGGATGCAAAATTAAACGCTCAAATTGGATTTCATACTAAAATAAAGGACAATTTTAGTATAAGTTCGCTTTTTGAAATAGGATATACTCTCTATTCTTTGGACACTGAATATAAACTTAAAAAAGATTATGGAGCATTTACATACAGATTTAAATTTCTCATTAATTGTATTTCTTTAGGTATAATTGAAAAATATAACTATAAAAAATTAAGTATAGGTTTGGGAGCGGGAGTTTTAATACCAATATCTGCTAACCAAAGTTCTAATTTTGACGATAATTACTATTTCACTGTGGATGGCAATACAATTTATGTTACGACATTATTATATATGAAAGAGAAATTCAATTATCAGGATTTAAAGAAATTATTTAAAGTTCCTGTTGCCCCTTATATAAAATTAACTGCAGAATATGAAATTTATTCGGTTAAAGAGCAAAATTTGGAAGCGGGAATAGTATTGGGGTTTTATTTGAATTATGATTTTGGAATGAAATACGATAATATTCAAAATAAATACAATTTTTCAAATTTGGATTTTGGAATAACATTTGGAAGTTCGCTTAAAGTTCATAAGTAATAATTTGAATAAAATATTTTGAACAAAATAATTTGAATTTTTAAGAGGCGCGCTTTGGCATGCCTCTTTT
>CAZUEE010000011.1:0-30335 GCA_964619175.1 uncultured Brachyspira sp.
ATGTATGAATATAATTAATTTATTTGACGCGAGACCAAAGTAATTTAAACTTTTCTCTTTTCCATTTATTATTCGCGGTACATTATGTTTACTCCTTAAACATTTTATTAAAAGACATTTTATTAAATTGGGTTTGTCGTTTAATTCAATATTTTAATTTCTTAAATTCTACAAAATTTTTCAAATCGATAATTAGAGTTTTTTTATTTAATTTTAAACTTTTTGATTTTAAATTTTCAAAAAAATTTTTAATCGAATTTAAAAATTCTTTTTATAAAAATAAATTTATTCAATAAAGAGGATATTCAAAATGAAAAAATATCAAAAAAATTTAATCTCTGTATTATCGTTTATACTCTTGTTGGCAATAAGCTGCAGCTCTAACGAAAATCCGAGTGGCGGAGGTCAAACCGTAGGAAATGGGTATAAGTTGCCTACGGGTTCTCTTTCACAAGAAGAACAAAAGCAAAATATGGACCCTAATCAAAACAGTGAAATTTTATTCAAAAAGGGCAATTATGGTTCAAAATATTTTAGAATGCCTGCTCTAATTACTACTAAAAAAGGGACAATACTTGCGGCAGCCGATAGAAGATATGAAAAGACTGCAGATTTGGGAAATTCTAGCAAGATTGATGTTATCGTTATAAGAAGCGAGGATTTGGGAAAAACTTGGGGAGCGCCAATTTCAGTTAAAGTAGCCAACAATATAAGTGAAAGTTATGGCGATGCCTCTTTCATAAATTGTCATAACGGTGATATTTTACTTGTGGTTATAACCGAACCGGGCATTCAACAAGATAACAAAGGAAAAATCGTTATTTATAGAAGTTCAGATGATGGTTTAACATGGAATCAAAAAATCACTTTTGGCAACAGTGACATTGGTATTCAAGGCGCTAAAAAAGGTTTTGTGGCTTCTGGGCAAGGTTTAACTTTAAGATATGGAGCAAATAAAGATGCTAAAAGATTAATGTTTGCATATTTTCAATGGGATACTTCTGGCGGCTTATCCGTTTCTGCCATTCGTTCGGATGACGATGGTGAAAATTTTAAATCGGTTGGAAATATGAAACCGTCAGATAATAATGTTGATAAGACAAAAGCTATAGAACTAGATGATGGAAGTATAATGTTTAATCATCGCAGAAGTGTTTCAGTAGGACAACGTTCTTGGAGTAAATCTAGCGACAGTGGCGTTACATGGACTAATCAAGGAATTGACCCTGAAGTTAATGACCCGGGCAACAACGCCGATTTTGCAAGGTATGAATTCAATGGTAAACATATAAAAACTACAAAATATATACTTATGATAAATGCCGATACGCAGAAAACCGGAACTTGGTTTCAAGCACGAAAAAATCATACCGTTAGATTAACTAAAAATAGTTTTCAAAATGGACAGGGAACTCAAAATGGCAAATATGAATATAAGAAACAACTTGTAAATGGCGGTGAAAGTCTTTATTCTGGTTATCCAACTATAACGGTTTTACCCGATGGAACAATTGCAACTTTGACAGAAGAAACTTCCGTTAATGAACAAGACGCCTACGACGTAGTATTTAGAAGATTTAATTTACACTGGCTTTCGGATGGTAAAGAGTATGTGGATTATAATACAGATTATTTATTCCAAAGTCCTATGGAATAAATAATAAAACGAATTGTATAGTCTAATCGAATTAAAAATAAAATTATCCCAAAAATATTATTTCGGATTTTAAATTATCTTCGTTTTCTATATTAAATACTTCTTTTACTACTTCTTTATATACTTTTAATTGATTTTGATAGAATTCGATTTTTTCTTTGCTTCGTTTCGAGGTTTTATAATCCAAAATAAAATATTTTCCATCGGGGTTTTGAGTAATTAAATCTATCTTGGCTACGATTATAGAACAAATTTTATTTTCCGATTTTATGCTTTGGAATTTATGTTCTCTCGAAATAATTTTTTCTTTTCCGTTTATTATATTTTTTACATGTTCGTTTTCTAAAAAATTATTGAAATATTTATTCAATCTTTCTTTCAAATCTTCGCCTTCGTAATAATTATAATATTTTAAAGTTTCCGATTTTAATTTTTCTATATAATATTCTTTATACTTCAAATATTTGTCGAAGTCGAAAAGTTCGAGTAATTCATGCATTATAGTTCCCATATTTGCGAGAGATATTTTTATTTTCTCTTCGTAATCGTAGGTTTCTTCTTTTGTAAATTCCAAATTCGGCAATCTTTTATTCAACAACATAGTTATATTCTTAAAGTTATTTTCGTTAAAATTAACTCCGATTCTGGAAGGAATGATATATTGAATTCTATTAATTTCATTTTCAATATTTTCTTTAATTTTTTTAACTTCTTCGACACTATTTGCAATCTCTTGCAAACTCTCTAATTTTTTATTTATTCGACTAATATCTTCAAGTTTTATATTTTTTTCGTAGTCGGGCATTATTCCGATTCCGTAAGAATAAAAATTAACGAAATTATTATTTATATTTTTTATTTTGATTAATTTATTTTGACTTTCGCTTGTTATTTCGTTGTTTAAGTTTTTCAATTCTAAAATATAATTATCGATATATCCTCTGTAAGTGTTTGATTTGTTTCTTCCGCTTTCTCCCGATAAAATTAAATTTTCTCCTGCTCTCGTCAATGCCACATATAAAAGTCTTCTCTTTTCCGAAAGTTCGGCTTTTTTATTATAATCGCTTTCTTCGTTAGATAATTTTATTTTATAATCTTTAATATAATTATGAACGGGAATTTCTACTATAGGATAATCTTCTATAAAATCGAATCTATCGTTTGACGCGTTTCTACTATGCCCCGACCCAGCCAAAAAAACATTTTTAAACTCCAAACCTTTGGCTTTATGTATCGTCATTACCTTAACTGCTTCCACCGACAATTTAGGAACGGATGCATAAGAAATATCGTTTATTGTAGAGTTCAGAGTCATAACGAAATCGTATGAACTTTTTCCGCTTCTATCCTCGAAATCTTTTGCGATTGATTTTAATTTTTCAATATTTGCGTAGCATAATTCGGCGTCATCTTTACTCATCAAATAATTATAATAATTTGTGGCGATGCAAATAGTTTCTATTATGTCGCTTAAGTTAATAGTCGCAGATTTTTTTTCTATATAATTTAACAATTCTTTATTTCTTTCAAGTTCTTTAAAATAATTTTTTTCTTTCGCTATTTGAAATGTCGTTTTGTATTTTTCGGAATATAAAGCGTTCAAAGAAAAATAATCTTTTAAGTCCAATCTTTTTGAAAGTAAAGAATTTGAAAAGTCGGATAAATTTCCTATATTGATGTCGAAAAATTCCGCTCTCAATAATCTTGGCAGAATCGAATAATCTTTTAATATTAAATATCTTAAAAATAAAATTATATTTTCTATTTCCTCTCTTATATAAAAACCGTTCCCGCCGTCCACATAATACGGAATCTTTAATTCGGATAAAGCGGCAAGATAAATATTTAATCTCGTGAAAGTTTGAAGCAAAATAACCGTTTCTTTATATTCGGATTTTTTATAATTGTCTTTTATATAATTCGCTATGGAATAAGCCTCTAAAATCGTTTTTGAGTCCATATTCAATTTTGTATCTTCATTTTTAAAATTATCGTTCAAGACGAACAAATACGCCGATTTTTTTTCGGTTTTTTTATTTTTTTTGTCGTATAAAATATCATCTCCTTCCTTATAATTTACGAAATCGTCTCCCAAAAATACGGTATCTTTAAAAAAACTATTGAAAAATTCTATAAGCATCGAATTGCTTCTATAATTATTTTTTAAATCCACCGAATAGTTTTTAAACGAATCTTGAATTTTATTAAACGATTTTAAATTGGCGTTTCTGAATCTGTATATCGATTGTTTTCTGTCTCCTACTATCAATATTTTTTTGTTTATTTTGCAAAGTTTCTCTTTTATATCTTCCTCTTTTATTTCTCTTTTTCCAAATACGATTAAATTTATAAAAGAAAATTGAAGTCTACTCGTATCCTGCGCTTCGTCAAGTATCAACGCTTTTATATTCTCTCTTATCTCTTTCGATATAGTTTCGTTTTCCAAAGATTCTACGGCTTTAGCCATAATATCTTCATGCGAATAGATGCCGTTTTCTTTTTTTATTTTTTCAAACTCGTTAAAAGTTTCTTTTATAAAATCTATAACAGCGACATAATTGTCTTTATTGTAAATAGCGTCTATATATTTAATCGTTAAAGTACAATAATCGTTTAATTCAAGCAGCATGCTTTTTAATTCTTCGGCTTTCGTGTTTCCAAGTTTGGCTTTTGAAACTAAAGACAAATTATCCCTTATATTTTCAAAATCTATAAAATTTAAATTTTTTATATCATCTTTTTTTTCTATTTTTTTTACGCATTCCAATAATTTTTTTAATTTGTCTTTGCATTCGTTTACTGTTTTATTTAGTTTGGAGTTGTCGTTTATAATGTCGTTGGAATAATTTATAATTTTATTATACAATTCGTTATAATTTTTATCTTCTATATTTACGCATTCCAAAGCCGCATGTTCAAATTCTTCTATATTTTCCAATCTCGGTTTTATCTTTATAAGAAAATTGAATACGCTTTTTATAAAACTATCTTTGTCTTCTTCGGTATATATTCTGTAGATTTTTTTTACTTTTTTTCCGCATTCAAACTCTTCCAATACATTTAAAATTCCTTCCCGCAATATTTCGTCCGCTTCGTTGTTTTCTTCCAAAATATAAATACTCGGAGGCATTCCCAAATGCATCGAATATTCTTTTACGATTGAATGAGCGAAAGCATTTATAGTTGAAATTTTTGAATTTAACAATAATTCTTTATAAATTTTTTGCCAATAATCTTTATCAAAATTTTTAATAGAATTTTTTTCGTTTATTTTTTTTCTTATTCTATTTCTTATTTTTAACAGCATTTCGTTTGCAGCTGCTTTGGTAAAAGTTATTACAACAATATCCGACACTTTCTCGCCCGCTTCCAATAATTTTATGTAAACTTCGGTTATAGTCGTGGTTTTCCCTGTCCCGGCAGAGGCATTGACAAAACATGCATTTTTATTTAAAAAGTTATTTACAATGTTTTCTTGTTCTTTATTTAATTTTATATCGCCCGTTTTTTCCATAAGTTTTTCCAGAGTTTTTACAAAACAATAATAACATAAAATAATTTAAATTAAAATAATTCGAATTAAATTTTTGACAATATATTATTTTTAATATAATATTAATCGTAAATCATAAATTACAAATTTTAAAATCGGATAAACTTTTTAAGAGATTTTTTGGAGAATTTTTTTAATGAACAGAAATAATATCGGTTATGTTTTTTTTATAGGCTTTATATTTTTAGCTATAATCATAATGTATCAGCTTTTAAAACCTTTCGGTATGATAATATTTTTTGCGATAGTTTTTTATGTGATTTTAAATCCTCTCTTCATAAAGGCTATGGGTAAAAGTTATAAAAAAAATACCAATTTGGCTATGATTAAAAGAAATACTTTGGCTTTACTTTTTTCTCTAACTTCTTTGATAATTTTTTTAGTTCCGACAAGTATTCTTCTTTATACTATAGTGGCGCAACTTATAGACATATCGAATATAGGAATAAAATACTTTATGGACCTTAATATAAACGAGCTTATACATAACCCGAGATTAAACGAAATGATTGAAAGGCTGCCCTTTGAAACATCGATAGAAGATATAATAAAACAGATTCAAGATTTTTCATTGTCGAATTTAACTTTTATAAGCTCCTATTTGACGCGAAATGTTTCGAGTTTACTAAAAAGCACGGGAACTTTCGTAAGCTCTTTTATTTTTATGATGTTCTCCTTATTCTTTTTTTTCGTAGACGGAGATTATCTTATAGAACAGGTTAGAACATTGCTGCCTATAGAAAAAAAATATATAGACAGATTATTTAAACAAGTTTCTGAAGGAATCAAAGGAATAATATTCGGGAATTTGTTTACGGGAATATTTCAAGGTTTTTGCGCTTTTGTGGTTTATTCGATATTCGCCGTGGGCAATTCTTTTACTTTCGGTTTTCTAACTATAATAGCGTCTTTTATGCCGATAATAGGCACTACGATTATATGGGTTCCGCTAGGAATTTTATTTATTATAAAAGGCGAGATAATAAAAGCGATAATATTTTTAATCGTCTCTTGGCTTTTTATAACGATACCCGACAATTTCGTTCGTCCGCTTCTTTTGGGAAATAGAATAGAATTGCATCCTTTGTTTATTTTCTTCGCCATACTCGGCGGAGTTTTATTCTTCGGTTTATCGGGAATAATACTCGGACCTTTAATGTTTATACTTTTCTTCGAAGTAATGAAAATATATAACGAAGAGAGAATATTGGGAGAAAAAAAAGAAAGATTAAAGCGAACGAAAAGAAGATATAAATAAAATGCAAACAATTTTTAAATATAAAAAATATAATTAAAAAATATAATATGGAAAAACATTATAAAAATAATTAATTCGCAAAATGAAAAAAATATTAATTATAGGAATGAATTATATCGGAGACACGATATTTATAACTCCGTTAATAAGAGCGTTAAAAAAACATTATAACGATGGAATAATCGATGTGGTAAACGGAGAGAGAGGAATCGACATTCTAAAAGAAAATCCGCATATAAACAAAATCATAATCAGAGACGAAAAAGTTTTAGAAAAAATAAAAAAAGAAAATTACGATATTGGTTTTGCAGCAACCACTGCGTTTTACGGAGCTTCGCTTTTATACAAGGCTAAAATTCCTATAAGGGTGGGAGTGAGCAGCGAATTAAGAGGAATATTGTTAAATAAAAAAACTTCTTGGAAAAAACACAGCAGGCATATAGTCGACACGATTTTATCTACGCTAAAAACTATGAATATAAAATCTGACGATAAAACTACGGAATTATTTTTAAGCGAAGAAGAAAATAATTTTGGAATAAAAAAAATGAAAAATTATAAAAACGCTCTTATAGTTCATGGAGGAGCTACAAGAATAAGCAAACGATATAGCGCGAGTAATTTTGCAAAACTTATAGAAATGTTTTATAAAGAAATTCAAGTTCCGATTATTCTTATAGGTTCTAATGCAAAAGAAGATATTGATTTTGCAAACGAAATGAAAGCGAAATTAAAAAATATAATAGCGGAAGATTTTACGGCTAAACTTTCTATAAGGGAATTAATGGCGATTATAAAACATTCTTACGCCTTAATCGGAGGAGATAGCGCTCCTTTGCATATTGCCAACGCTTTAAATATCTATTCAATCGGAATATTTGGAGACACTTTGCCTTTAATTTACGGAGTAAGAGGAGAAAAATCTTTTAATGTAGAAGCGAGAAAAAAATATTGCGGTTTTTTAAAAAATTTTCATTGCGAATATATAAAGCGAGGATGCAAAACTGTGGATTGTTTGAACAAATTAAACCCTAACGAAATTTTACCTTACCTTATTTCAATTTATAAAGGATTATGACATGAGTTATTTTTAATGCTTTAATGCAAAAATTAAGGAGTCTCGCTCAAACGAAACCCCTTAATTTCAATTTATCAATGTTATCTCATTCTCTAAATTATCACATTAATTAACCGTATATACTTTAGAAGCCCAACGGAAGTACCAAGTATAAAGTTGAGAGGCATACATAAATGGCTGATATCTTTCAGGAGCGCTTCCTCTTATATTGCCGATATGATGGTTTCCGTCCGTATAACCATTGTCACGAACATCCATATAAGATTGCATTCCTCTAGCAACATTATTGTTGTAATTCCATTGGTCGAATTTACCGTCAGATACTTTTACAGGAAGTCCTTCATTAAATACGATAATCTCCATTCTGCCGCCGTAAGCCGTTCTCCATTCTCTACCCATATACCATCCAAAGAATTGATTTATCATGTCGCTTTTCCACTTCGTCACATCGCTTAAATGATAACCGTAAGTATAAAGTCCGGCTATAGTGAGTTCGCCTTTTCGCTCTCCAAGCCTTGAGTTTTGTTCGTTGCGAGCGTTAGGATAAACCTGTTGCCAATGAGGTCCTTGCCAGTAGCTATACACGGCGCCTGCCATGATGCGAATCATAACGCCGCCTTGAAACCATTTTAATACAACATCTGGTTTTTTACTCCAACGAATATTATAATTATTATCGAATAATAAATCGCCGTCGCTTGTCTTTATGTATAATCTTTGTTCGTTTCCAGAGGCTTTTTTATCAATCATAGCTTTCCAAAGCTTAGTCATAGTATCCGTATCGGTATATGAAACATCGTAATAAGAGTTCTTGCCCGTATGCGGAGCAAAAACTTTCCTGTATGTTCCAGAAGGTAAATTCTTGTTTGGAACTATCTCGCCGTTATCTTGAGGAGGTTGTGGCGTTGGAGTTGGAGTAGGGGTAGGAGTAGGAGTTGGTGTAGGTTCTGGCTCTGGCGTAGGTGGAGATACAATCGGTTCATCAGGATTTATTGAAGAAAGATAAAGAGATATTATCTCTGAATGATAGTCATCAAACCAAATTGACATTTGGTTAGGCTCTTTAAATTCAACCCATCCTTTACCGCCAGTGGAATTATCACCAAAAATAAATGTATTATAATCGTCTTGTGGATTCAATGTTCTACTACCAAAAGTATAAGTCATACCATAAAGTTCAAAACGCGTATTTATAATACCTCCACCCAAATTTACTACATATATTTTAACCGTATGTTCATTGTTGGTAAAGGTAAAACCGTGGAATTGATAAGAGCCTTTATTTGTATCTATTACAAATGTTCCATCTGCTGGTTGAGGCACAATAGTTCCAGGTCCCGGTTGTTCTGTTTCGGGAATTTGTGAACCGCCGATATTTACGCTTTGATTTACTGGGTCAGTAGCTCTTTTCTTACAGGAAGTAAATCCTGCAATAACTATAGCCGCTATCATTAATAACATGATAACATTGATTTTGCTTTTACTATGTATCATAGTTAAGCCTCCTTTAGTAAAATAATTTTGTTTGAGATTTCCCCATACCCCTAAGTGTAGTGATGATTTTTAAAAAGTCAAGAAAAAATTTTATTTTTTGTCAAAAAAAAAAAAAAAAAAATAGAAAAATATCAAAAATCGTGTGAAAAGATAATAAAGATTATGAAAAATATAATTTTTTAACAGATAAAGAAAATAAAAAATTTAAATAATTCATGATACAATAATTTGCTTCTTTAATAATTTAATTTCAAAATTTAATTTAAATTATTTTCAAGAATTATATTTTTATTTGTCAAAAAAATTATTCAAATTGCATTGCGAATTATTTTTTCTTTAATTGTTGAAAATAAGGCATGGCAATCCACAAAAAATAAAATTCTAATAACAAGGGACGCAGAGTGAAAACCACATTGTTATTAAGAATGTTAACAAATTCTGATTTAGATTACTTATATTTTTTCAATCGCCCATAATGATAATAGTTTACAAATAATAATGGATTTTTGAATATTCGAATATATTTTATAAATTATTATTCTTAAAATAATCGCAATATTTTGAAACACTACATTTATCGCATAGAGGATTTACGGGTTTGCATAAATTTTGTCCGTATATAACCAGAGTGTCGTTATAAACTCGCCAATATTTTTTTGGAAGTTTTTTTCTTAAGGCAAATTCCGTTTGCTCGGGCTTCTTTGTAGAAACATATCCGAATCTATTCGATATTCTATGAACATGAGTATCAACGCATATTCCGTCTTTATCAAACGCTTCGGTAACTACCAAATTTGCTACTTTTCTTCCAACTCCTTTAAGTTTTAAAAGCTCGTCTATTTCATCGGGAACTTTTCCGTTATAATCGTCCATAATAATTTTCGACACTTCTAAAATATTTTTAGCCTTTACTCTATAAAAACCTACGGGATAAATTATTTTTGATATTTCGCCTTCGCTCAATTTAAGCATTTCTTTAGGGTTTCCCGCTTTTTCGAATAATCTCATAGAAGCGTCTCTTGTAGCTGCGTCTTTCGTCCTTAAAGAAAGCATAGTCGATATTAAAATTTTATAAGCGTCTTTATTTGTGGTCATTTTGATTTCAGTTACTACAGGCATCGGCATACTTTTAGTAACCTTCAAAAGTTCTTTCATTATTTTATGTATATCTTTGTCGTTCATAAAAAATATAACCTATTCAAATAAATAATAAAAAGGAGAATTATTTTTTACGAAAGGTTTTAATTCCGAAAATGTGAATTCGATTTCTATTATACCTTTAGAATAGTCCGCTATTTTATACATAGGATAAATAAATTTTATTCCCGTAGGAGTTATATCGAAAATGTCGCTTAATTCTATATTGTTAAAATCGGAAAAATCTCTTTCTAAATGATTCATTAATAATTTGTTTCTCATCAAATCAATCAAATCCATATCTTTTGGATTCGGTATTAATTCGGATAATTTTGTCCCGATTCTGTTTCCCGTTTCTATGGAATAAATATAGGCAACCGATGTGTTCGCTCCATGCTCTCCGCCTATATAAGAATAATTACTTATAGAAAAAGATATTATTTTATTATCCAAATACGATACTCTTATATCTCTCTTTACATTAAGGTCGGTTTCTGAAGACAAATTATCTTTCCAATTATTATAATCGTCTATTATCTCATTGTTAAGTATAGAGGCTATTCCGTCTTCGTTCAAAGATTTTACTCCGTCCACATCGATTGAGATTTTATCCAAAACTTTAGATTTTTTTAGATTTTCTATTACTACGGCGTCTCTACTCGATTCGAATTTTCCGCTATTTTCCAAATCTATATTTAACGAGGAAGTAATAATAGTAGCTTTGTTTATAAAAGAAGAACTATATTTTGAAAAATTACAATCGTATCTATTATTATAGTCGGACGAGACCCAATTTCCTGAAAAAAACATATTTTCAGAAACATTGCCGTTTAGAGTTCCTATTTTATTATTATTAACGAATTCGTTAATATAAAAAGTATCTCCGTTTATATTTCCGTCAATATCTATAAATTGTTTTATACTGTCGTAATAATATTTGCCCGATATTCTGTTTCCTCTAATATAAAGATACATCGTTATAGCCGAACCACCTATGCTGCCTTTCATAAAATAAAATTCTTTTTTAGAAATGCTGGGCGCTTGGCTAAAAGCGATATTATAACAAAATAAAAAAGCAAATGGAACTATATATATAATCTTATAAATTACATTATTCATTTGTTTCATAATCGTATATTATATAATTCTTAAATTATAAATACAATACCTATTTTGCGACATAATTAACTATTCTTGCAAATTTATCCGCTACTAAAGAAGCTCCGCCAACCAAAGCGCCGTCTATATTTGGCATATTAAGCAAATCGTCAGCGTTCTTTTCGTTTACGCTTCCGCCATATAAAATAATCGTATTTTCGGAAATTTTATCGTTATAAATAGATTTCAAAGTTTCTCTTATGGTTTTATGAACATCGTCTGCATCTTGAGGAGTCGCCGTTTTTCCCGTGCCGATAGCCCATACTGGTTCATAAGCTATTATAACTTTAGACGCTTCGTTTTCGCTCAAACCTTCAAAGGCATATTTTACTTGTGCGCTTACTATATCGGAAGTTATTCCTTTTTCTCTCTCTTCCAAATGTTCGCCTACGCATAAAACGGGGATAAGATTTTTATTCAAAGCCCTTTTTACTTTTTTATTGATAAGTTCATCTTTTTCACCGAATATATCTCTGCATTCTGAATGTCCTATAATAACATATTCGCATCCTACCGAAAGAAGCATATCGGCTGAAATTTGTCCCGTAAACGCTCCTTTTTCTTCAAAATATAGATTCTGCGCTCCCAATTTGATATTGGTTCCTTTAATAGCGTTATAAACATCGCTTAAACAAGTGAATGTTGGCGCTATCATAATATTTCTGTCTTTTGTTTCTTTAACCATATCTTTTAATTGAGATACCAACTCCAAAGCTTCTTTATTGGCGTTGTTCATTTTCCAATTTCCGGCTATAAATTTTCTTCTACTCATTTTAATAATCCTTTTATAATATTTTTAATTATTTTACTAATTTGCTTAAATCTCTAAAATTAGGAACTTTTGAATTCTCTATATGAGAGAATAAAGCCATTTCTGTCGTTATTATATTCGCTCCCAATTTTCTCATTTGCTTTAACGCTATTTTTTTACTTTCGTTAGTCCTCGATGCGCAAGCATCCGCTATAACATATACATTATATCCGTTTTGAATCAAATGAAAAACCGTATAATAGACGCAAACATGAGTTTCGAGTCCAAATATTACGATATTTTTTTTATTAAGAGAATTAAATTCGTTTACAAAATCTTCTTCTCCAAAAGCGCTAAAATATTCTTTAGAAAACACTTTATGATTTTTAGGCAATTCTATTTTAGAATCGGTATTTCCAAGTCCTTTAGGATATTGTTCGGTTACCAAAACGGGAATATCGTATATTTCGGCGGTTTTTAATAAAATATTAGAATTCTTTACCAAAGTCTCTTTATCGTACATAGCGACTATCAATCTTTCTTGCAAGTCTATACATATAAATAAAGATTCTTTCTTATCCAATATCGGTTTATTTTCTATTTTCATTATTAACCTCGTTTATATAATATTCATATAATTTATAAATATTATATCATAAAAAATAAAAAAAGGGAAAACAATTTATTTTGCTTTCCCTCAATTTCTAATCTAACTAACAATCAATTTTTATTATTCTTCTTGATTATCTTCGTCATTTTGTTGAGTATCGCCGCCCATTCTTCTTTGTTCCAAATCTCTCAATTCGGATATCTCGCGCATTCTTGCAGCTTCGATGGCTTGTCTTCTTTCGTTTTCGGTTTTTATTAACTGCCATGTTCCTTCATCGTCTATATCTTCTTCAAAATCTACGACAGCTAAATCATGTTCTACCGTAATATCTTTAATATAAGCGATAAAATCTCCGCCTTTAGTATCTTTAGTTCTGTAGAAACCTATAGAATCTATTTTTACGGAAGGCATCATTTTAGGATAAAGAGGTTGTCTAACCAATACTCTATCGCGAACATTCGGTAAATACTCGCTATTTTCCCATCTTAATTGTCTCCAACCGCTGAAATAAACATTGCCCATAGGGTAAGATTTTAATTCGCCAAGTTCATTTTGCAAATTAACGAAATAACTAACCAAATAATTTCGTCCATATACCCATGAACTTATAGACCTGATTTCGCCCACATTATGTATAACGCCTTTGCCGTCGGTATATTTTGTTCCTTCGGCTCCGCCATACATTTCAAGCTCATAACCGGGTTTAACCAACGCGTAGCTGTTCCATGGGGCTATAGGAAAATGAACTCTAATTCCAAGAACATTTCCAGCTTCCCAAGTGCCGTTGTTACCCTTGCTTTCCGTATTCGTAACATACGAATTTCTGCGATTTTCCGTAAGCCTAGCGGACTCGTTCAACCATACAACCCAATTATCGTTAAATAGGCTTTGTTGGGCTGTAATCAATTCATTCGTATCGCCCTCTTCACTTTGCAAATTATCGGCGTTACCAGTTATGGCAAAATCAATCAAAGTTGAATTCGTTAATCCGTAAGCCGAAGCAGCGATAAAAATGTAAGTTAATACTGCGAATAACTTTTTCATTTATTGCACTCCTTGTTTTATTAATAGCATTATTTATTTGAATTTTATACACTAATTTAATTAATTTGTCAAGCGTATTTAATAAAAAAATTTATTAAATTTGGCGTTATTTATTAAAATAATGCATAATTTATATAATTTTCGTTATAAAAAACAAAAAAATTAGTAATTATGTAAACAAATCAAAAAAAATATTTAAAATTTGTTATAAAAATTTATTATAAAATATTATTTAAAAAATTCCGTAAACGGATTTTTATTAAAAGGATTTTTGAATTTAAATTTTTTATCGGAAGATTTTTTACCGCTTTGAATATTCATAGGCGTTGCTTCATCCAAACTCATCATCAATATTCCTATAACGGAAGAATAAGCCGGATTATTGGCTATATCTTTTATTCCGTAAATTTCGTTTGGAACTCCTATTCTTGCGGATATTGGAATAGCACCTTTTACCGCCGTTTGATATGCTTTTGCAAGGTCAACCAAACCGGGAAGCAAAGCTCCGCCTCCGGTAAATACCATGCCGGCAGATAAAGAATCTATATATTTCATTTTTGCAAGTTCTTGTCCGCATAAACTCAATATCTCTTCCATTCTCGGTTGTATTATTTCGGTTAAAGTTCTTTGAGGAATCGTTCTTAATTTGCCGCTTGCAGTCGGAACTTCTATAATTTCCCTTTCTCCCACCATATCTATAAAAGCGTATCCATAGTCGCATTTCAGTTTTTCCGCAGCAGGAATCGTAATTCTAAGCCCTTTCGATATATCGTTAGTTATATGATAGCTGCCTATCGGAATAACAGCAGTATGCCAAACAGCTCCTTCCAAAAACACCATTAAAGAAGTAGTCGAATGTCCTATATCGAAAACTACTACTCCCAATTCTTTTTCGTCTTTCGTAAGAACGGCTTCAGCGCTTCCTCTTACATTTACTATAAAATCTCTTCCTGAAAATCTCATTTTATTTAAAGTTCTTCTCAAATTATCGCTTACATATTTGAGTCCCGTTATTATATGAACTCTAGTTTCAAGTCTCGTGCCTGACATTCCTATAGGATTTTTTATTTCGTCTTGTTCGTCTAAAGAATATTCCTGCTCTATTATTTCTATTATTTCTCTATCCGCCGGTATAAGTATATTTTTTGCGCTTTCCAAAACTCTTTCTATTTCAACATGCGTCACTACTTTATTTTTATTATTAACTCCAATCACTCCTTTACTGTTTCTGCCTTTTATATGTTCTCCGCCTATTGTCGCTATTACATCGGGAGCTTGAATACCTGCCATTTGTTCGGCTTGATTAACGGATTTTTCTATGGCGTTTGCTGCAGCTTCTATATTTACGATTATACCTTTCATTATTCCTTCGCTTTCGCTTTCGCCTATACCTATAACTTCAAGTTTATCGTCATTTACTCGAGCAATGACAGTTTTTATAGATGAGCTTCCCGCATCGATTCCCGCTATTATTGGTTCTTTCAAGTTCATACTCCTATAAATAACAATTAAATAACAATATAAATAATATTATGTTAATATTGTCGGATAAATAAAAATTTTATTAATATTATTTTTAATTATTTATTTCATTTATAATAATTTGTATTTTTGTATTTATAGAAAATTTACAGGATAAATGAAAGAAAATAAAAAATTAACGACTTATAACCCATTTATTATCTTCATATTCCATAACAAATGTTTGATGAGCTTTTGAGCTTGAATCTTCGACTCTATCGTATACAGAAGAATCGACTTCTATATAAGCCTTTTTCCCTTCCAATGTTATGGAATGAACTTTATCGATTGTAATTTCAAATTCAAAATCTAAAGAAGGTTCTGAAATAACATATTCATCCGCATTTTTTATATTTCTCGATTTATTAAGAATTTCTTTATAATCCGAAGAATAGAATTTTTCATAAGCTGTCCATACTCCGCCAGCGTCATAAGGCAAAGATAAAAATTCTTTTAGAGAATCCAACGCCAAAACTTTTAATTCGCTTTCGCTATATTTTTTTATTTCTATATTTTCTTTATCGTCGTCTTTGCTTAAAATTATTTCTACTTTATTAGAGCCATTTTTACTTTTGGAGCATGATAATATTAAAATTAAAAATATTATAAATATATGTTTAAACATTATAATCCTTCCAATATAACATTTCTTTCGTTTTGAGGTGGGATTTCTTCTTTTTCTCTTATTCTCGTTTCGGAAGTTGTGGTTATATTATTCATATTTATATATTTCACTACGCTAGGTCTTTCAAGTATCATCCTCATATTTCCGTTTTGCCAAGCTACAGTATTAGCGTCTAAAAAAGCTCCTTTGCCATATTTGGAGTTTAAAGCCGACAAAAGTTCTAAAAAATCGACTTGATTCGGTTGAAAATGTATATTTATAGAATAAAGAGAATCGTTTTTAAAAATAAAATATCCGCTTCTATAAAATTTATTTTCTTCCAAAGCCAAAAAAGTCGCGCTTTCTTCGGCGGTTATATCTACCGAACCTGTCGTATATTTTTTGGGAAGTATCATCGTTGAGTCGCTTAATATGGCGTTTATAGTATCTTCTCTTGTAGAACCCAATTGAATATCTTTAAATCCCGTTATTGCCGTTTGAGTTATAGCCGGTTTTCTTCCCATAATAGCGTCGTTTGTAATTGAAGAATTTTCACCCGTTGTAGTAGTTTCCGTTTGATTTGGATTATACGCGTCGTTTGTGGCATAATTTTGAGGAAATAAAGAATAAGTAAATAAAAGCGTAAAAATAAATATATATATTTTCATAATATTATATTCCTAAATAAAATTCTATAATATATAATATCGACTATATTTTTATTTTCAAGTATAAAATTATTTTATTTCAAATTTTAAATTTTGATAGAGTTAAAAACTTATAAATAAATTTGAAAATATTTAAAAATATATTATATTATAAGTATGAAAAATAAAAGAATTACTATAGTATGCGGACATTACGGTTCGGGGAAAACCACTTTTTCTATAAATTACGCTCTTTATATGAGAAATCAAACAGATAAAGAAATATATATTGCGGACTTGGATGTGGTAAATCCATATTTTAGAGTAAGAGAACATTATAATTATTTGAAAGATAAAAATATAAAAGTAATAGGAAGTTATTTGCCTCAATCCGCCGCCGATTTGCCCGCCGTATCCGCAGAAGTTTATACTTTATTTGACAATAAAGAGATTATAGGAATAGTTGATATGGGAGGAAATTCCGTAGGCAGTTTGTCTTTTGCAACTTTCAGAGATAATGTCGAAACAAAAGAAACCGATATTATATTTATTTTAAACGCAAATAGAAAAGAAAATTCGACTTTAGATTACGCTTTGTGGCATTTTAACAGTATAGAATCTACATTAGGATTAAAAATAACGAACATAGTAAATAATACGCATTTAATGAATGAAACTTCCATAGACGATATAAATAGAGGAGAATCTTTAGCATACGAATTATCGAAAGAAAAAAATATCCCCGTAAAATTTACATGTTTAAATATGGATTTTTTCGATAATAATCCTAACATTAAAACTAAATACGATTTATTTATAATCGGTTATGACATAAAGAGAGTGGCAAATATTATATAAATATGGATTTTGAATTATGGATTATAAAATAAAAAAGTTATACGAGATAGCTCCTATGCTGTCGCCGAGCATATACGAAACCATATTTTATAATCAATATCAAGGAAGAGCAGATAAAGAATCTCTTATATTGGACAACGAAGTATTTGAAAAATATTATATAGACGAAAATATATATAGAAATTTTTTATTCTCAAACTCGACAAAATTAGGAAGTGCGATTAATTATGTAGGATTAAATCAAATGCATAATTCGGTTATAAAAGATATAGAAAAACAAAACGATAAATTAAAAATAAAATTATTCGATGTGGGAATAAACAGTTTGGCAAATACTTTGATAGAATTAAAATCTATGAGCGATATAAAGCCAGAACCGTTTTATATTAATATATTGTTCGAAAATATCGATTATTGCTCAAATCATTATCTCGATAAGGATGAAATACTCATTCCTACGAAAGAAGATATAAACGAAAGCGTATATATTCAAGACCAAATAACTTATATAGGCAAAAACGAAATAGAGATAGTCATTTCTTTGGAAAAACCGCAAAAAGAATCGGACAATAACAAATTAAGATATTATATGTTAAAATGCGGAAGTATAAATATAATAGACGAAGCGAAAGAAATTTGGACAAAAATTTTTAGCGAAACAAGCTTTAATATGCTATACGACTATTATTTAAATCTTAGAAAATCAAGCAAAATAATTTTAGAAAAAAATGTTTGCATAAATATTATACAAAAATATAAACAATTTATATTGGATTTGGATTTTCTTTAAAATAATGAGCGAAATAAAAAATCTACTTATACATTCTCCGACTTGGTTAGGAGATATCGTAATGTCGATGCCGTCAATTTACTTGATAAAAGAAAAATATAAAGACATTAAAATTACCGTTATGACAAAAAAATCGATGTTTGGAATATTCGAAGCAAGCGATTTAACAGACAATATTATAGAATTAAAAAATTTTCCAAGTTTAAGAAAATATAATTTCGATACCGCGATTTTATTTCCAAACTCTTTTGAAAGCGCGTTTAGAATATTCGGACATGGAATAAAAAGAAGAATCGGGTATAAAGCGGATTATAGAGATTTTTTACTTACCGACGCGATAAATAGAGAGGAAGTAAGATGGATTCATACGGCGAATTATTATATTAATTTGCTTAAAGCCATCGACATAAACGAGCCTCGTCCTAAAATTAAATTAAAAATAAAAGACAAAATTTTAATTAAAGCGAAAGAATATTTAAAAGAAGTTAATCCTACAAACAAAAAAATATTCGCTTATGGAATCGGAGCTACGAACAGTTATGGAAAAATTTGGAAAGAAGAATATTTTGCAAAAACTGCAAATTATCTTTCAAAAAAATATAACGCTTTGACTTTATTTATAACTACTCCATCCGAAAAGATAATACAAGAAAAAATATCTTCGTTACTAAACGAAAAACCTATAATTCCTTATTTCGGTTTGGATATGATAGCAGCAATTTTAAGTTTATGTTCGGGTTTTATCGGAAACGATTCTGGAGCTATGCATGTCGCTTCGATAGTTGGAATACCGACTCTAGCCCTATATTTTGCAACTCCGTCTTATCAAAATTCTCCTATTGGAATAAATAGTCATTTGATAGAAAAAAAGATAGAATGCGCTTTTTGCGGTGGTAGAGAATGTAAAATCGGAAGTTTTGAATGCCGAGAGGTCATAAAACCCGAAGAAGTTATAAATAAATTTGAAAGTATAATTGATTAATTATTCTCAACTTCTTTAAGAATTTGTAAAAACATTTAGTAATTTAAAATTTTTATTAATAATTATGTAAACTTTTATTCTATCATTGATATGAAAAATACAATTAAAAAATAAAATAAATAAAAATTTTTTGCTTGACTATTCGTGATTTTTTGTTATCTTCTATATAGAATATTTTAAAAAAAGGAGATTTATAATGATTAAAAAACTAACTCTCATACTTACCATATTTGCTATGGTTGCCTGCGCCGACAACAAGCCTACGGAAGTATCCGATTTGTCGCAAGCGGACCCGAATAACAAAGGCGAAATTGGCGACAATAATGGATTCGTAGACAAAGACAATACCAAATACGACAACTTTTTAATCGACTATCGAGATATAAACGGAACTGACCCCGTTGTCGTAGCGTTTGGAGAAAAAAAACAGAACCTAGTTTTAGTTTATGTAAATGATGGAGAGCTTCGCTATAAATCCTCTGCCAACTCTGGACTAACTTTCACTTTAGAAAAAGCTGTAGGTTCGGGAAGCGGTAAGATAGCCTCTCCTGTGGTATTTACCAGCGGAAACAAAATTACCGTAGCGGCTTCGGCTGAGGGAACTTTTGGATATGAATATAACTTCCCGGTAAGCCCTAACGCCAATCAACAATCTCGCGTTTTAACTATACAAGGAACTTTTAACCCCGATAACGGCGATATAGAATGGGAAAGCGCATGGAAAGAACTTGCTGGCGTTCAATCTTATATTAACGGCACGCTTGGAGGATTTTTCAAGCAATTCTCAACTTTCACGGGCGTAGGTAAAGGCGGAGAAGGAAGCCCTTTAATACTCCCTATAGCGACAGCAAATATTATGACTAGCGTATCTAAATTTGGAATAGTATTAGCATATTCGCAAGATGGCAAGAATTGGAGATTTGGTAACGCTGTAGCCCCTAATGAGAACAATTGGAATAACTTGGATGAAACTAGACAGATATCCAGATATCTTCAAACTAAAGTGTTTAAGGTAAGCGGCAACAATGTAGAATTGTTGGCTCGTCCGCGATGGAAAGGTTCTCCAAGAGGTTTCGGTATAATTAACCTTAACAAAGAAATTAATTATAATAATAAAACTTATAATGTAAGCAGCTCAATAGGTAAAGACGCTCAATCCGTATTTGAAACGATAATCACGGATACGCATACCTACTTGATAAACGGACAAGGCGATGATAGCGATATCAAATTGGGCAAATATACCGGTTCAACTTTACAAAATCTCGAAAGAGAAGTTACGATATCGCAAACGGGTAGAGCAGCTTCCGTTGCAATACTTGGAGATGGCTCTATAGCGACTTTCGTAAACGAAAATTACCAATACTTGGTAGACCCTGAAAAAGTGCAGCTTACCGGTAAATTAGTTTACAAACGTTTCACGCAAAAATATTTGGAAACTCATGATGTAATCGGAACGGAAGTGGCAAGATAATAGATTAAACGAAATTTGAAAAGAGCATGTGGAAAACATGCTCTTTTTTATAACTTTTTTAAATAGAAATTAAAATAAAAAACCCGCCGTTAGGCGAGTTTAATTTTTTATAATAAATTTATTAACTAATTTCTATAAGGCGAAATATCCCTCAATCTTGCGACTATTTTCTCCAAAGCATCCGCCGTATAAATTATTTCGTCCATAGTATTGTCAAGCGACAATGAAAATCTTGTGGAACTATGAGCGTATTCGAAAGGAACTCCCATAGCTTGCAAAACCGGCGAAGGCTCTAATGTCCCAGAAGAACATGCGCTTCCGCTAGAAGTGCATATACCGTAGCCATCGAGTAATAAAAGCACCGATTCTCCTTCTATATTTTTGAAACTTATATTTGTCGTGTTGCTCACTCTATTTGCGTTTTTTCCGTTTATTTTTATATCGCTTATTCTTTTTATAACTTCCTCTTCGAGTTTATCTCTTAATTTTGAAGTATGTTCGTTAAACTTAGGAAGTTCGGCTTTAACCATAGAACATGCTTTACCGAGTCCAACAATATAAGGAACATTTTCCGTCCCCGCTCTTCGTCCTCTCTCTTGATGTCCTCCCGTTTGAAATGCCCTTAATTTTGTTCCATTCTTTATATATAACGCTCCTATACCTTTCGGAGCATGTATTTTATGTCCGGCTATGGTAAGCATATCTATATAAGGTTCGTTTTTCATGTTAAGAGAAAGTTTGCCGGCGGCTTGAACGGCGTCCACATGCAAAACGGCTCCGGCGCTTTTTACTATCTCTCCTATTTCTTTAATTGGGAAAATAACTCCTGTCTCGTTGTTGGCATACATTATCGAAACTATTGCGGTATTTTCGTTTACGCTCCTTTTTAATTCTTCCAAATCGATATTGCCGTCATTATCCACATTCAAAAGCGTTATTCTATATCCTAATCTCTCCAAAGATTTGCAAGTTTCTATAACAGCGGGATGTTCCACTTTTGTAGTTATGATATGATTTTTAGTTGGATACGCTTCTATAGTGCCTCTTATAGCCATATTGTCGCCCTCGCTTCCGCAAGATACGAAACATACTTCTATGGGTTCGCATCCTAAAAAATCCGCAACATGCCCTCTAGCGTTTTCCATCTCTTTATGAATTGTCCCCGCTACCGTATACATACTCGAAGGATTAAAATATTTATTTTTAAAATAAGGGAGCATAACTTCCAAAACTTCCTCGTATACTCTCGTTGTGGCGTTATTGTCCATATAAATTAATTTTTTGTCTTCCATAAAATAATATCTCCAATCAAAAATAGAAATTTAAAAATCAAACTTCCACAACTTCCAAATCTTTATTCACTATCTCTTTAATTTTAGGTTCAACAAAACCTTTTAAAGTATTTTTAGAAGCGAAACATGAAGAACAAGCGCCCTTAAAGGATATAACGACTTTATTTCCGTCCACATCCACAAGTTTGCAACTTCCTCCGTCCATTTTAAGCATCGGATTAATTACGGTTTCCAAAGCCTCTTCTATTTTTTTTACTTTCTGCACGGTAGTAAGAGGAGAATTCGCCTCTATTCGCTCTCTTTCGGCAAGCTCTTCATTAAGTATATCTTCCAATTTTACTTTACAAGCGCCACATCCTCCGCCAGCTTTCGTATAAAAAGTTATCTCTTCGACCGTATTTAAATTATTTTCTCTTATGGTTCTTTTTACTTTAGTGTCAGTTATACCGAAGCATTTACAAACTATAGCGCCTTCGTCATGCTCGTCGTCTGCGGTAGTTATTCCTCTATAATTATTTATCGCCTTCTCCAAAGTTTCCATTCCCATTACCGAACAATGCATTTTTTCTTCGGGTAAGCCTCCCAATTCTTCGGCTATATCTCTATTTGTAATATTTTTAGCCTCGTCAAGAGTTTTGCCTTTTATCATTTCGGTAAGTATGCTGCTGCTCGCTATAGCAGAAGCGCATCCGAAAGTTTGGAATTTAGCATCCGTTATTTTTTCCGTAGCCTTATCTATTTTTAAAGTTAATTTTAAAGCGTCTCCGCAAACTATACTTCCCGTCATAGCTTCGGCATCGGGATTTTCTATCTCTCCCACATTTCTTGGATTTATGAAATGGTCTTTAACCTTATCAGTGTATTCCCACATAGTTTACCTCCATTATTATTTTAAATTATTATATTTTCCGTTATTTTTTTATTCAAATTTAACTAAAATATAATATAGTCGAAACAAATAATTTTATTTATTTATCTCGTCTAAAAGTTGTTGTATATTCGCTTGACAACCTCCACAACCCGTTCCAGCTTTAGTAGCTTCTCCAACTTCTTCAACGGTTTTTAATCCTTTAGAGATTATCGCTTCTCTAACTTCTCCCTCCGTTAGTCCCATACAAAAACATAGTGTTTTATCGTCAGCCATTTTATTCTCCTATTTTTTATTTTATTTATTTTTATAAATTTTATAAAATAGAAAAATACAATTTCTTAATATTAACTATTTTATAACCTTTCACTGTTAGAAAATTATAACACTTTAAGAATAAATATCAAGTGTTATAATTTCTAATATAGTAATCATTATTATTTATAATTAACTATAATAAAAAAGATACGAATATTTTTTAATCCGTATCTTTTTATAAAACAATCAAATATTTATGATATTATCTTATATTATGTTTCTTTACTCTAGCTTTTTCTATATTTTTATTTTGCCATTCATTTTCTATATACGAACTTAATTCTCTTTTTACCATAGCCTTTGAACTTGCATCCAAATTTGCAATTTCCGTCATATTGGGTTTTTCTTCGGACAAAATTCTTATTATTGCAACTCCGTCTTCGAGTTTTATAACATCGCTAATAGAACCTACTTCCAAAGAAAATACTCTTCTATAAAAAGTCTCTTCAGAAGATTCGGGAATTATCTCTCCGCCAATAGAATTCAATCTTCCTTGATTATAATAAAAAGATTCGGAAGGTTTATAATATTTAATGTTTCCGTTATTATTTAAAGCCGCAAGATTATTGTTTCTATCGAATGCCGATTTCAATATTTCGGATTGTTTGGTTTTTTCGGCTTCGAGTAAAATTTTCATATTCGCATTTAAATATTCGTTTTTTAAAACATCGACTTTTACATCGGTATATTTTTGTGGCAATCTTATATCGTTTAATAAAACTATATAATAAACTCCGTTTGCATATATAGGTTGCAATAAAATATTGGTTTTGTTATTGGTAAAAATACTGTTAGCGAAACTTTCCGAAGGCATTTCCATTCTAGTTACATAGCCTAATTTGTAATTATTAGTGTCTACGCTTTTTTCTAAAGCGTTTTTTTCAAATAAAGTTATATCGTCATTTAAAGTTTTATACAAATTATCCGCAACGCCTCCACTTTCCAAAGCTATATAAGAAATATCCGCTTGTGCAAAATTCGTCTTATTGTCGTTGAAATATTTCTCCAAATCGGATTCTAAAATTTCTGAATTTTCGACTATTGAAGTAGCGTCAATATAAACCATTTCGATATCTCTTTTTGTTTGAGTTTTTTTATAATTTTTTTCCGTTTCCAAAGAATTAACTTTTATTTCGTCAAAAAATTCGATAGATATAGTTTGAGACAAAATATTTTCTTTTATTTCTTTTTCGATTCTCGCCTGTTCCGATTTTGGAGTATTCTTAACAAAAGACTGATAAGCGTTGTCATTATAGATTCCGTTTGTATCTATAAATTGCCCTTTCATAAATTCCACCACGATATTATCAGAAACGATTATATTTTTAGAAGCTATTTTATCCAAAAGAACTGTAGCGACCGCCCTTCTAAAAGCCAAGTCTTCTATTAAAGAATACATTTCGCTGTTTATCTGTATTCCAAATTGCTGATAACTCGTTTCTATACTTCTGAAAGCTCTGCCGTATGGACTCGTGCTCGTATAATAAATCGGAGTTCCGTTTACCGTTCCTATAACCGGAGTGGTTTGACTTCCTCTCGTATCAACAACCAAAAAATATAATATAAGAAGAACCGAAATAACCGACACTCCTATCCATTGCAAAGTTTTTACGACATTGCTTTTCTTTTTCGTTTCAATTTTTTTAGCCGACATTAGATTATCCTTGAAAAAATTTTATTATTTATTATTAAATTTATTATTAAGATTTTTAAAATTGTATAAAAAATATTAAAAAAATCAAGGTGTTTATAAATATTAAAAAAAATTATTTTTAAT
Source organism: uncultured Brachyspira sp. (assembly GCA_964619175.1). GTDB lineage: Bacteria > Spirochaetota > Brachyspiria > Brachyspirales > Brachyspiraceae > Brachyspira. The sequence continues at coordinate 24,872 of CAZUEE010000011.1, forward strand.
TATTAACAATATAACGATAAATATTAAACAATAATCACGCCTTTAGTTATAATTAAACAAGCGTATACGGAAGTCTCCCCCGTTGCGATGCATGCGTATGCGTTTTTCGCTCTTTTATAAAATTCAAATCTGTCTATATATTCGAATTCTTTAAACCAATTTTCATGCTTATTTATAATATTTCTATATTTTTCCCATATATCTATTTTAGAATTATCGTTAGGCTTCATTAATATAACGGGATTTTCAACAAATTTGTCTAACGGAAAAAATTTCATTATAGCATCCAATATATCGCAATTATTATGTCCGTCTAATCTTATCGTTCTCTTTCCATATGATTCCGCTGCAAAATTACAATCTCCTATAACCAATGTGTCGCCATGTCCCATACTCATAATAGCATGCATTAAATCGGGTGATATGATGTTCGGTATATTTTTTAACATAGTTTATCCTCAACTTAAATAAATATATTATGATTTTCTTTTTGAAAGTCCGAAAGTAAAAGCCAAAGCGATTACAAGGACGCATCCTTTAATAAAATCTTGAGTATAATACGGAACATTAAGCATCGTAAGTCCGTTTATAAGCATTCCTATAAATATAGCTCCTACTATAGTTCCGAAAGGATTTGGTTTTTGCGCTCCCAATACGGCATAACCTATAAGCGCCGAAGCTATCGCATCCATTAGCAAAGTTCCGCCCGAAGAAACATCTCCTCTCCCAACTCTTGCAGCAAGAACTATTCCGGCAAAACTAGCGACAAATCCTGATATTATATAAGCCAATATTCTGTATTTATAAATATTTACTCCTACAAGTCTGGCAGCTTCGCTATTTCCTCCTATGGCATAAAATATTCTACCGTATCTCGTTAAAGATAAAACTACAAATACCACAATCGCTATTATAAACATAAATGCTACGGGAACGGGAATAATATCGAATAATCTGCCTTGTCCTAAAAACTTAAATCCTTCGTCAAATACTCCTTTTGCGGTTTCTCCGTTAGGCAATGTCATTCCGTTTCCTATAGACCTGCCAGCCGAAGGTATAAGCTGTAAGCCCTGAACTAAAAACATCATTCCCAAAGTAGTTAATAAATCTGGAATCTTTAATTTAACTATTAATAATCCGTTTATTAAACCTATGGTAGCTCCCATACATAAACATATAATAATAGCATAATGTCCGCCCAATTCTAATATTACCATACAGTAAGAAGAAACCATTACGGAAAGAGAGGCTACCGCTCCTATCGATAAATCCATTCCGTTTACAATTAAAGGAAAAGTTTCTCCAAGCGCCAATATGGCGTATATCGTTATTCCAAGAAGTATCGAAAATAAATTCGAAGAGCTAATAAATACGGGTCTTGTAATAGAAAAAAATATAAAAAGTAAAACCATTATTATTAAAAATCCGTATCTTATCGAAAAATGCGTTATAGTTTTTTTATTCATTTTTTATACCTTAAATTTATAATTCTTTTATATCGCAACTTATATAATGCAATAATTTATCTCTGTTTATTTCATCGCCATACTGTTCGAATACCATTTTTCCCGAATTAAAAATTATTATTCTATCGGCAATCTCAATGGCTTCGTCCAAATCCGCAACTAAAATTAAAGCGGCGCAATCTTTAATATTTTTCCTCAAATATTCTCCAATATCAAACCTCGAGGCTATATCTACTCCTTGAAAAGGTTCGTCCAATATTAACAAATTATAATTTTGAAATATCCATCTTGCCACTACAACTTTCTGCTGATTTCCGCCCGATAAACTATCCATAGAATCTTTTATAGAACCGTATTTTAAAGAGAGTTTTTTTGCTATATCTACGGAAGCTTTTTCTTCCGACTTTTTTTGCATTATAAGTTTTGGGCTAAATTTGTTAAGAAAAGGAATCGTTATATTTTCGGATATATCGAAATTTGGAAATATAGCGTTATTGCTTCTGTCTTCCGGTATCAAATATATTCCGTTATTTACCGAATCTTTAATTTTTTTATAATTTAATTTTTTGCCTTTCATAAATATTTCGCCGCTTATAGGATTTCTAACCGAAAATAAAGTTTCTCCAAATTCGCTTTTCCCAGCACCTATTAATCCGACTATTGCGGTAATCTCGCCTTTATATAATTTTAAATTAAGAGGATAACCGTTTTTTATAAAAATCAAATCTTTGGTTTCTATTAAAGGTTCGGTATTTCTGTTTTCTTTAGACATCGCTTTAACAGTTTTAGGAATAGAGCCTATCATAGCCGTGACTATTTCGCTAACTTTTATAGGTTTTTCCATTATATCCGACACTTTGCCGTCTCTTATTACTATTAATCTGTCCGCTATTTTCTCTATTTCATGAAGTCTATGCGAAACATATAATATCGTTACATTTTTTTCTTTTAAGCTTTTCAATTTTTCAAACAATATTTCGGTTTCTTTTTCCGATATCGCAGCCGTAGGTTCATCCAATATAAGAAGTTTAGGATTCGATTTTAAAGCTCTCGCTATTATCATAAGTTGTCTTTCGCTTTGACTTGTATAAAAAACTTCTTTATTAAGTATGCTATGGTCTATTCCCATCAAATCGGCTATTTGGCATGCCTCTTCCATATAATTTTTTTTCTTAATCAAGAAATTTTTTCTATTCGTTAATAAGTCTTTCAACACCAAATTCTCGGCAACCGTCATATTTTGTATTATTCCCTGATTTATAATTTGATGAACTGTCTGTATTCCCTTATTATAGGCATCAATCGGACTTAAAAATTTTACCAACTCGCCTTCTATAAATATTTCTCCATCATATTTCGTATGATAACCGCATATTATTTTTATTAGAGTAGATTTGCCCGCTCCGTTTGCTCCTACAATGGCGGTAATATCTCCTTTACTAAAATCAAAAGACACGGATTCCAAAGCTCTTGTAGAACCAAAAGATTTTCCTATATTTCTTAAATTTATTATGGATTCTTTACTCATAATTTACTTACCAAAATTATTTATATTTTATACGAAGAATATTTGTTAACTATGTCTCCAATCTCTTCTATACTATTTATTTTATTTTTATTGATTAAAAATTCTCTTCCGACTTTTAAACATATACAATCTAATCTTGCCCTTTCATTCAAATCTTCTATTGCGGCTATATCTTTATTTTTTGCAAGTCCTAATGTTCTTCTTATCAAAACGCAGCCTGCAAATCCTATGGAATCTTTAAATATTCTATCCAAAACGACTTTAATATATTTCTTTGAATGTTTTTGTCCTTCTGGATATTGCCAATATAAAGGATTGGTGTTTTCCAAATGCTTTTCCCATAATTGTTCAAATTTATACAATGTTCCCGTCAACATATATTTTGCCGTATCGAATAACCATTTTCTAAATTCTATAGAATTAGTTCCTAATCGTTTTTGATGATATTCTTGAGAGATATAAGCCATAAAGAAATTTGCCATAACTTTTCCTATATCGAATCCCATAGGTCCAAAGAATGCAAACTCCGGGTCTATTATATAAGTTTCGTTTTCATTTCCCATAAAACTTCCCAAATGAAAATCGCCATGCAACAAAGCTTCTGCTTTTGTCATAAAAATATATTTCATTTCGGCAGCTGCTATTTTTAATTCTTCGTCTCTTTGAAACTTCTTTACTTCTTCCAAATTAAATTTTTCGTTATAAATATTAGTGTCAGAATCTTCAAAAGGATTAGTAAAAATAAAATTTTCAGTAAGTTCGCATAAATCGGGATTAATATATTCCACAACCATAGCTTTTTTAGTTTTGCTATCGAGATAATAATCGGAAGTGAAGAATAAAGTTTTTGAAAGAAAATCCGTTAAATCTTCAGCCACTTTAGGAAATTTTTTACCTTCGATTATTTCTCCTCTTAAAACTTTATGCCTATTTAAATTTTGCATAATAACCACGCACATATCCTCAGAGAAATAATATATTTTTGGCACTAAATTTGGGCATATTTTATATTCTTCTTTAAGAGCTTTTATTTCGATTTTCATTCTGTCTTTTTCTAACGGATAACTTTCTCCAATGCATCTTAAGAAAGGCACGGATTGTTTTAATATAACGGTTTCTTTGTCGTTATCCGCATTCGTTATGCTATATACGAAATTTAAATTCCCATCTCCTATTTCGTTTATATTTAAATTATCAAAACTTCCGAATATTTTTTTAATTTCTGGAATCGATTTTAAATATTCAGGTATAGTTTGTAAAGTTAATTGTTTATATTCCATGAAAAATTCTCCTTAAAAATATTTTCTAATAATGTTAAAATAATATTAAACAAAAGCTTTTTTTAAATTCTCGTTATACGGAGGTTTTATTATTCCTTTTTCGGTTATAAAGCCCGTTATAAGTTCGTTTGGGGTAACATCGAATGCAGGATTTCTTACTTTTACATTTAAAGGTGCAGTTTGAACTCCCGCAAAATTTATAACTTCTTTTGCATCCCTCTCTTCTATAACTATCTCGTTTCCCGTTTTGGTATTTAAATCAAAAGTTGTTGACGGACAAGCTATATAAAACGGTATATTAAAATGCTTTGCCAATATCGCAACTCCCATAGTTCCTATTTTATTTGCAGCATCTCCGTTTTCTGCAACTCTATCGCAACCCGTTATTACTATATCTATTAATCCTTTAGACATTATAAAAGCCGCCATATTGTCGCATATTAAAGTCACATCTATTGCCGATTCGGATAACTCAAAACTCGTTAATCTCGCTCCTTGTAAGAGTGGTCTAGTTTCATCGGCATATACTCTTATTTTAATATTTTTTTCTTGAGCCACATACATAGGAGCCAACGCCGTCCCTATACCGCATACCGCTAATCTTCCTGCATTGCAATGCGTGAGTATTCCACAATCGTATTTAAAAAGTTCTACTCCATACTCGCCGATTTTTCTACAAATATCTATATCTTCCAAATGTATGCTTTTAGCCTCATTTTCAAGAATATCGTATAATTCTAAAGATGTATTATCCTTTAGATTTTCAATTTTACTTACCATTCTATTTAAAGCATAACTCAAATTTACGGCTGTGGGTCTTGCAGAATTTAAATATTCAGCTCTATTTTTAACAAATACAAAAAAATCATCTGGCGATAAATTAGTTTTTTCTTTTAACTTTATTAAAAGCGAATAAGCCGCCGCAACGCCTATAGCTGGCGCTCCTCTAACTTTTAATTCTTTTATGGCATTATAAGCCTCTTCTGGAATATTTAATTTTATCTCTTTTACAGTTACTGGAAGCAGAGTTTGGTCTAATATATATAAATTTTCTTCGTCCCACCTTACAGTCGGTATTTTCTTATTTGTCATATTTTTATTTCCTTAAAAAATTATCAAACAAATTTTACTTAAGCATAGGAATCCATGATGCTGTCATATTCGTAGTTTTATTAAAATCTGGAAATTTA
>CAZUEE010000012.1:0-29621 GCA_964619175.1 uncultured Brachyspira sp.
GATAATGGAAACACTGGTGGAGATAGTGGAAATACCGGAGGAGATAGCGGAAATACCGGAGGAGATAACGGAAACACTGGCGGCGATGATAATCTAGGTTATCAACCAATAACCCCAGAGAAAGGTCATATGTATACAAAAGATGATTTATATACCGTTTATATTCCTGGTGCTATAAAAGACCATTACTATGCAGTTGTAAGCTATAAAGATACAAATGTTTTGGACAAACTTTGGAAGAAGTATATAACGAGAGAGGGAGCAGATGACGGAACAGAACTCTTCATCAGAAATAAAGCTAATACTCGTAAAATAGAAGCCTTCAAAAGCGGAAACGATTATTATTATTTCGATGAAAATTTCGATATTATCTTTAAGGCTCATGAATATAAAGAAAATAAAAAATATATATTAAAAAAATATCTTGGCGCAGTCATCGCTTGGTATAAAGCCGGAGACCATACAGGAACTTATACGATTGCCGGACTTTACAGAACTGAACAAACTAAAGTGGATTATAACGGATGGAATGATGACGGCATCAATATCTTTATGGGTCATAAAGATAAAGGACATTTGGAAATATTCTGTATTAATAAGGGATGGTATTTTATAAAGAATGGTGAAGCATACAACTGGGGAGCCGTTGACTTGTATTTCACGAGCGACAGCAAAAAAAGAGACCCTAATTACAGTCCTTATTTGTATGATACAACGAGATTCTTCGGACAGCGACCTGAATCTTTCATGGAAAAACTAGGATACAATTTTCTAAAAGATGTAGGATGGTACTACTTAGTTCCAGGAAATCCTGAAGTAGTAAGAAGTAAATAATTAATAAAATAAAATAGAAAAAATTGCGTTGCTAAAGGGCTTGCTACAAGGCAAGCCCTTATTTTTTAACTATTTTAATATTTTGGAAATCAAATAAAAAATTAAAACTATTTGCAAATAAACATAATATATGATATATTATAATATGCTTTATAATATAAATAATTTTATATCTAATTCCGCTTGGAAATATCTTATTTACGGACTAGACATAATTTTAGTCGCAATTTTATTTTATCTTGTATATATCTTCGTTTACAATACCAGAGCTTATAGCGTAGTCGCCGGTTTTATAATATTATTTTTCATTACTTTTGTGGCGAGAGTATTCGGACTTACGACATTATCTTGGATATTCGACAAATTTTTTCAAGTTGGACTTATAGCCATAGTAGTTTTATTTCAGGCAGAGATAAGGCATGGTTTAAGAATTTTGGGAGGAAGAGCTTTTTTCAAAAAATCGTTCGGTTATGACGAAAACAATATACAAAAAATATTAAGTGCTGCTTTTAATTTGTCTTACAGAGGACATGGAGCTTTGATAGTGTTTCAAAGAAATATTTCTCTCCATTCTCTAATCGACAGAGCGGTAAAATTAAACGCCGATATATCAATCGAACTTATGGAAACTATATTTTTTAAGAATAATCCGATTCATGATGGAGCCGCTATAATAATGGAAAATAAAATAGTAGCTGCGAGCGCGTATCTTCCTCTAACGGAAATGGAACCTAAAATAAAAAATAGAAGATTAGGCACGAGACATAGAGCGGCACTTGGAATCTCAGAACAAACGGATGCCGTTATTTTGGTAGTCTCAGAAGAAACGCAAAGTATTTCGATAGTTCATAACGGAACATTGGAATACGATTTAAATAGAGACGAATTATATATAAGACTTGGGGAACTTTTGGAAATAAAATGATTAGAAAAAAAATAAAAAATAAAATAAAAGACAAAATAAAAAATAAAAAAAACGAATTTAAATTTGTAAAATTCGATTATAAAAAAGCTCATAGTTTTATAACTAAAAGATTTCATATAAAACTTTTATGTTTATTAATGGCTTTTATATTGTTTTTTTATGTCCGCTATCAGCAGGAATTTTCCAAAGATTATATAGCGCGACTTGATATAATAAATATTCCGTCAAAACTCTTAATAGCGAACAATATTCAAGAAAATATTACCGTAACCGTCAGAGGATTTAGAGACAATAAACATGAATATCCTATGGAATTTTCGGCTTATATAGATTTGACTAACGCTCAAATTGGAAGCAATTTTTATAAAGTTAATTTGTCGGAAGATAGAGATTATAAGAATTTGAATATTATCATAACTCCGAATAGAATCCCGATAGTTTTGGACGAATTGGTATATAAAACCGTTCCGATTCAAGCGGCTACTATCGGAGCTTCCACTTTTGGTATGAATATAGACGATATTAAAATAAATCCTTCCAATGTTATAATTTCAGGACCTAAAAATTTAGTCTCTTCGATTAATAAAATAAACACTATTCCTTTGGATTTAACCGATAGACATTTGGATTATGCGACAAGATTGAGACTCAACTTCCCAAAATATATAAAATCGGATGTTTCGATTGTGGATGTTAATGTTCTCTTTAATAAGGATATAGAAAAAATAGAGTTTAACGATATAGTGATTAGTATAAATAATTTGGATAGTCGTTTAAATATAAAATCGGACAATCCTTTAATAGTTCAAAAATTGGTTTTGGAAGTTAATAAAAATCTTGCTACAAATATATCGGAAAATGATTTGTCTTTATATTTGAATCTAAAAAATATAACGAATGCGGGAAATTATTCGAATATATCTGTAGAAGTTAATATTCCAACTTATGCAAAATTGCTAAATATAGAACCTTCTTTTTTCGATATAGAAACCGAAAATAGATAAACAGATAAAAAATGATAAAATTTATAAAGTTTGGCGATATAATTATTTTTGTTTCAATACTTGCTTTTTCTTTTTTTTACGCCAAAAAACTTATGGAAAATAATAAAAGTTCTAAAGTTATAATAGAATCTTATAACAAATCTTTAAGATTCGATTTAAATAACGAAAGGGAGATTATTATCGAGGGATTATTGGGAGAATCGAAAATATCTATAAAAGACAATCGTATTCAATTTTTAGAATCTCCTTGCCGTGACAAATTATGCGTTAAGGCTGGAATTTTAAAAAACGCTCCGTTAATATGCATGCCAAACGGGATAATCGTCAGGTTTGAAAATAATTTTGAAGACGATATAGAAATAGATTCAATAGTTCAATAGTTTAATAATTCGGCGGTAAAGATTATGACTATTTTTGAAAATATAAAACATAACGAAGGCAAAAGAAGAATATACGATATAATATTTTTCGCTTTTCTTTCTTCTTTTATAGCTGCTTTAGAAAATATGTTTCCGCGTCCGATTCCTTATTTTAGAATAGGATTTTCTTTTGTAATTATAATAATGGTATTGGATTCGTTTACATTAAGAGAATTACTTTTTCTTATTCTTATAAAAAATTTGTCCGTAGCTATAGCCTTCGCGTATATATTTACTCCGCCTTTTTATTTGGGTTTATGCGGAGGAATAGCATCCGTAATCGTTATGAAATTTATGCGATATTTTAAAAATATTTTTTCGTTTTTTGGAATAAGTTTGGCAGGAGCGCTTACAAGCAATTTGTCGCAGGCTTTTTTATCGAAATTTTTATTTAATTTGCCCGATATAAAATTTTTAATAGTTCCCGTGTTTATACTTTCTTTGATAACGGGAAGCATAGTCGGAATAATAACCATATTTTTGTTTAGAAACGATTAATAATTTTTATAAATATTTAAAAAATGTTTGATAAAAAATAAATTTATTGTATAATGACCAACGGAGAAAATAAAAAAAATAAATTTCATTCTTTGCATCTTCTTACTTACGGCGTTCAAATCCAAAATAAAAAAGCATAAAAAAGTATAATAAATAAAGATAAAATTATTATACTTGTAAGTTTTATAAAATATATTATCATAAAAACTTATGAATATAAAAACGAAAATAAAAAAAATTGCAATTTTGCATCCTACTTTTGGTTATAACGGAGGCGCAGAAAATGTTATACTCGCTATGGCTAAAAGTTTATATAATCTTAATATAGAAACCGATATTTATACCTATAAATTAAGAGAAAATGTCCCAGATTATATAAAACAGTTCAAAACCGACATAGTTTTAAATCCGCTAATTTTTAATAAAACTGCAAAATATTTGGCGAATAATTTAATAAATTACGATGCTATCATAATACATAATTTCCCAGCAACGATTTTTTATGGACTTGCATATAATCAAATAAAAAAAAGTAATAGAAAAATTAAATTGCCAAAAAGTTTTTGGTATTGCCATGAACCGAGTGTTAGACTTTACGGAAACGATGACAAAAGCTATAAAAAACTTCAAAAAACTTGGGATATTGTAGCAAGATATACTATGCGGTTAGACAGAATCGGAGTTGAAAAAATAGATTATATAATGGCAAATAGCGTTAGAACAAAAAACGCAGTTAAAAGAGTCTATAATAGAGATGCAGAAGTCATATATCCTTGCATTACTCAAAATAATTATGAGATGTCTATAAGTGAGTCCGAACATTTCGTTTATATAGGAAGATTGGAAAAACCTAAAAATTTAGAAAAAGCGATACTTTCTTTCAAAAAATTGCTTGATAGTTTGGATAATAAAGATTTAAAATTTATAATAGCGGGAAAAGGCAGGTATGAAAAAAAATTAAAAAATTTTGCAAAAAAATTAGAAATTGATAAAAATATAATATTCAAAGGCTATGTGTCGGATAAAGAAAAAAAAGATTTATTAAACAAAAGTTACGCTCTTATCATGCCCGCAATAAACGAACCGTTTGGTTTAACGGTAATAGAGGCTATTAACTCATCTTGTATATCGATAATATCCAACCTCTCTGGAGTATATGAAGTTGCAAAAGATTATTCGATTTCTTGCGATATGAACGATGTCGATTCGATTGCAAATTCTATGCTTAAAGTTTATAAAAATAAGAATATAAAAAAAGAATTAATAGAATCCTCAAAGGAAATTCTCCATAATTTTACGCCTTATCAATATACGACAAATATTCTCGAATATATCAAAAACCGCTTGTAATATTTTTAATTAATAGTTATAATTAACTATTAATTATAGTTAATACTTTTTATTTTAAGGATATTTAATGATAGAATACAATTCAATACCAAGCGCCTACTTTGAAACGGCAATGAAAATACCGCAAAGTCCCGCATATAGATATCGAGATAATGGCGGAGAGAAAATTACGATTACATATAAAGATTTATATAATAAAATAAACGCCATTGCAAAAGCTTTTGAAGTTAAGGGTTTATCTTCAAAAAATGTAGCGATATTTTCGGAAAACCGAATAGAATGGTTTATATGCGATATGGCTCTTTTGTCTTTAGGGTCGGTCGATGTTCCAAGGGGAAACGATTCCACCTCGGAAGAATTAAATTATATTATAGAACATAGCGAGGCAAAAGCCGTATTGGTGGAAAATAAATATGTATTCGATAAAATAAAAAAACATCATAACGATTTGCAACTTATAGTTTTTTTGGATAGTTCGATGCATAATCCCGATAAAAATATATATTCTTTCGATAAATTTTTAGAATTTGGAAAAGAGGCTTTAAACGGCAAAAGCGATTTTGCGATAAATAAAGCTAAAAAATTAAATAATGAAAATGTAGCTACGATTATATATACTTCTGGAACTACAGGGAAACCTAAAGGAGCCGTTTTGACGCATGGAAATATACTTCATAATGTTAGAGTTTTGCCCGACATAATAAAACTAAAAAGTGGAGAAAAACTTTTAACAATACTACCGATTTGGCATATATATGAAAGGACCATATCTTATGTAACGGCGATAACGGGGTGTTTTACGGCGATAACTAATAAAAGAGATTTGAAAAGCGATTTTTCAGAAGAGAAGCCCGACATATTTATCTCGGTTCCGGCCATTTGGATTAATATATACAATACGGTAATGAAAAATATAGACAGAAAAGGCTTATTTTCAAAAATATTTGCCAAAACTATAATAAAAGGTTCTATAAGATATGTAAGAAATTTAAGATATCAAAATAATTTAATCTATATAATAGGAAAAGAAAGAAAGGAAGATAAAATTAAAGATTATCAAATAGGCTTATTTGATTACTTTTTTCATAAACTTGCTAAAAAAATAATTTATAAAAAAATAATAGAATTAACGGGAAAAAGACTCCGTTTAACCATATCTGGCGGCGGCGCTTTGCCTATGTATATCGAAGATTTTATAGAAGCTGCGGGAATAAATTTAGTCGTAGGTTGGGGAATAACGGAAACTTCCCCCGTAGTTACATTAAGGTCGCCTTATAAAAATTATAGAGGAACATGCGGAACTCCTATACCGGAAGTAACAATAGAAGTAAGAGATAAAAAAGGCGAAGTATGTAAAGATGGCGTTATGGGAGTTTGTTATATAAAAGGTCCTAATGTATTTAAAGAATATTATAAAGATAAAGAATTAACCGAAACCGTAAAGAAAGACGACTTTTTTGATTCGGGCGATTTGGGAACTTATACTAAAGAAGGCGAAATAGTGTTGACGGGACGAGCGAAAGAGACTATAGTTCTTTTAACGGGAGAAAATGTCGAACCTCAACCTATAGAAAACAAAGCTATGGAATCTCAATATATATCTCAAATAATGCTTATAGGACAAGACCAAGCCTCAACAGGCGCTATAATAGTAATTAATTTAGAAAATATAAAAGAATATTTTGAAAAACATAAAATTAATTTTGATAATTTATATGATTTGAAAAATTCCGCCGAAGTTAATAAATTAATAAAATCGGAATTAAAAAAATTGGTTAATGCTAAAAACGGATTTAGACCTTATGAGATAATATCAAAAATTATTATAACGGATAAAGAATTCAGTATAGAAAACGGGCTTTTGACTCAATCTTTAAAAATGAAAAGATTCGACATTATGCAAAAATATAAAGAAGAAATAGAAAAACTATATCAAAAAAATTAATTCTTGTTATAATTTATTATAATATAAATTTTTAATAAATAATAAAGATAATAAATAAAATAATTAAGAAAGAAAAATAATGTTTATAACCTCGAAAAATGCGATAACCGAAGCAATAGAAAAAGATTTTGTAAAAATTTTATATGTAAAATATCCTCTTTCTAAAAGAGAAAAAGATATAATAAAAATTGCCGAAAGAAAAAAAATTTCGATAAAAATAATAGATAAGACGAATAAAAAAGAAATGGAATCGATAATCGGAAAAATTTGTTCCATAGTCGCCGATGTAAAAGAAAACGCGCAAATCGGAATAGACTCGTTTTTGGATAAGGCTCTAAAAGAAAAATCAAACCCTTTAATATTTATACTCGATTCTATAACTGATGTTCATAATTTGGGAGCTATCATAAGAAACGCTTACTTTTTTGGCGTATCGGGAATAATAATGTCTAAAGATAATTCAGCGCCTATAAACGAAAAAGTTTATGAAGTATCGGAAGGAGCGGCTTATCGTTTGCCAATATCCATAGAAACTAATTTAAATAGAGTATTGGAAAAAATGAAAGACAAAGGTTTTTGGATATATTATGCAAGCGAAAAAGGAGAAATTTCTTTGGAATGTTTTAAATTCGACTCTCCCACGGCAATTATATTAGGAAACGAACATAGCGGAGTGAGGGAAACTATAAAAAAAAATTCTGACGGAAGTATAATAATAAATTCGTTAAACGATTTCGATTCTTTAAATGTATCCGCAGCTTCGGCTATCATAGGTTATGCATATTCCGTTATTCAAAGATTAAAAAATATTGACAATAATTAAAATAATTAAATAAAAAATTAAGCGTATTCTATTTCTATTAAAGACCTTAAAGAATTTTTAGCCTCGTTAAAAAATCTAGCGTTAGGCTCAACTTTATAATCTTCGCCTATTTTAAATATCTCCGTTCCGCTTTCGGATTTTAATTTTAAGAAAATAGTATAATCTCCCGGATTGCTCGATATGGCGTTTTGAAGGCATAATAAATCCATGTCATCGAAAATATTTTTATTCATATAAAGAGAGAGTTGTTTTTTACCCGAATTGGAATTTTTAATAAAATTATTGTTATTGTCCGAGACTTTTGGGCTAGTTTCTTTATTCTTAAAAGGATTGTCAGAATCTTCGTTTTTATCTTCAAATTTTATGGGCGAAACGATTTCATAATCGTTCGTTTTTATATTTCTTTTAACTTCTTTTAAACTAAAATTTTTATTTTCTAAATATTCGTCAAGGTTTTCTATCTCGATTATATTATTATATATTCTGCCCGTAAATTTATTTTTTTCTCTTTTGCCTTTAATCAATACGGCGTTTTGTTCGTTTAAAATATCTCTATATTTGTCTATTTGATTTTTAGCCGTAATATAGAAAACCGATTCAGTAAATAAATCTATTACATTTAAAGTAAGCATCGGAGTATTTTTTTTGGTTGTAGATTCGTATATTTTCGTTATTACGGATGGTATTGAAAATTCGTATTTGTCTTCCAATTTGTCCAATTCCAAAAGATTATTAAAATATTTATAATCTATTTTATTTATATAATTTGCAAACGGATGATATCTTAAAGAAAATCCCAAAACTTCCTTTTCGTTTTCCATAAGTATACTGTTGGCGTATTCGATTTGTTTTTCGATTATTAAAGAAGCGCCGCCCAAATCGTCATCCGAAACAGAGTCGAAAAGCATCGTTTGTCCCGATAAAGTTTCTTTTTGATAATTTGCTGCATGAGCCAATATGGAATCGAGAGAAGATATTAAGGCGTTTTCCGTATGTCCAAACTCTGAAAAAGCTCCGCATTTTATTAAAGCCTCGTACACTCTTTTATTAACCAAATGAGAATCCACTCGCTTGACGAAATCTTCTAAAGATTTATATTCTCCGTTTTTAGCTCTCTCGTCTTCTATGGCAAAAGCGGCTTGATAACCTACGCCTTTAACGGCGCTCAAAGCGTAAATTATCTTTCCGTTTTTTTGAGAAAATAAAGCGTCGCTTTCGGATATTGAAGCGGTAACTACTTCTATATTTTTTTGTTTAATTTCGTTTAAATATGAAGCTATTTTATCCGTATCGGCTACCGTGGTATTGAGAAGAGCTACATAATATTCCATAGGATAATGAGCTTTAATATAAGCCTCTTGATAAGCTATTAACGCATAAGATACGGAATGCGATTTATTGAAACCGTATTCTGCAAAACCTTTCATAGTGTCGAATAAATATTTTAACAATTCTTTATCGTATCCGTTTTTAAGCCCACCGTTTATAAATTTCTCTTCCATAGAATTCATTTTTTCGACTATTTTTTTACCCATAGCCTTTCTTAAATCGTCCGCTTCCGCAGCTGTAAATCCTCCTATGACTCTGCTTATAGCCATAATCTGCTCTTGATATATAAGAACCCCCTGACTTTCTTCGAGTATAGGTTTCAAATCGGGATGTTTATAATCTATATTTTTTCTTTTATTTTTTCTGTCGGCATAATCTTTATCCATTCCCGCTTTTAACGGTCCCGGGCGAAACAATGCCACACTTGAAACCAAGTCCATAAATTCCGTAGGTTTAATATTCAAAAGCATCTGCCTCATTCCAAAACTTTCAAATTGGAATATTCCTCCCGTATCGGCTTTTCTAAATATTTCATAAACCTCTTGGTCGTCAAAAGGAAGTTTGTCAATATCTATAACTTTATTATGTTTGTTTTTTATATCGGCTACGGCGTCTTTTATTAGTCTCAAGTTTTTAATTCCTAAAAAATCCATCTTTATGAGTCCCGCACTTTCTACATAATTCATCTCGTATTGGCAGGCTCTGATTTTAGTTTTAGAATCTTGATAAACGGGAACACAATCCATAATAGGTTTGCTAGATATAATAATACCCGCCGCATGAAGTCCGACATTTCTGATTAAACCGTCCAATCTAATCGCTACATCATACATATTTTTTAATTCTCTGTCGGAATCCACATCTTTTTTGAAGTCGATATATTCATCGTCATCGTATATATCCGCAAGTCTAACATTAGTAAGAGGGACTTTTTCGGCTAGTCGAGAGGATATCCCTAATTCTATACCCATTACCCTGCAAACATCTTTTATAACCGAACGACCTCCCAAAGTTCCAAAGGTTGCTATTTGAGCCACATTATCGTTTCCGTATTTTTCTTTAACATATTCTATTACCAAATCTCTTTTATCATCTTGAAAGTCCACATCTATATCGGGCATGCTTTTTCTTTCGGGATTTAAAAATCTTTCAAAAAGCAAATCATAATCCAAAGGATTGACTTTTGTAATTCCCGTAGCAAAAGCGACTATAGAACCTGCTGCGCTTCCTCTTCCCGGACCAACGGCGATATCGTTATTTCTAGCATAATTTATAAAGTCTTGCACCACAAGAAAATAACCTTCAAACCCCATTTTTGATATTACTGAAAGTTCCATTTCGAGTCTTTCCAAAACTTCTTTAGGAATATCGTTATTATAATATTTATTAAGTCCTTCGATGCATATTTTTTTAAGTATAGTAGTTTCGGTTTCTCCCGATGGAAGTTCGTAAGAAGGCATATAATAATTTTTAGTC
Source organism: uncultured Brachyspira sp. (assembly GCA_964619175.1). GTDB lineage: Bacteria > Spirochaetota > Brachyspiria > Brachyspirales > Brachyspiraceae > Brachyspira. The sequence continues at coordinate 10,604 of CAZUEE010000012.1, forward strand.
ATTATATCTAAATCTTTGCATTGTTCGGCTATTTTAACCGTATTTTCAAAAGCTTTAGGAATTTTTGAAAAAGATTTCATCATTTCTTCTTCGCTTTTTAAATGAAAATCATAACTTGGGAATTTATATCTTTTAGCATCGCTCAATTTCGCTCTCGTTTGTATGGCAAGCAATATTTCATGCGCTTTCGCATCTTCTTTTAAAACATAATGCACATCGTTCGTAATAACCGTTTCTATATTATGAGAATTTGCCAATTTATATAGTTCTACATTAAGTTGTTTTTCTTCGGGTATTCCATGGTCTTGAAGTTCTATATAAAAATCCTTCCCGAATATCGATTTATAATAATTTGCTAATTGAGAAGCTTGTTTATTGTCTTTTCTTCTTATCGCTATCGGTATTTCGCCTCCCATACAGGCACTTAAACATATTAATCCTTTATGATATTTTTCTATTAATTGATGGTCGACTCTCGGTCTATAATAGAATCCTTCCGTATATCCGTAAGTTACCAATTTGCATAAATTATCGTATCCCTCTTTGTCTTTTGCCAATACGACTAAATGCATAGCGCTTTTTTCTTCCGAGCTTTCAAGTTTTTTGTCGAATCTGCTTTTGGGCGCAACATATAATTCGCAGCCTATTATTGGAACTATACCTTTATCTTTTGCCTCAGAAAAAAATTCCATAACTCCGAACATATTTCCATGGTCGGTTATAGCTATAGCGGACATATTCAATTCTTTAGCCCTGTCTATTAAACCCGGTATAAGTCTTTTAGTTTTATCTTTTTTTGAATATAATGATTTTATACGCGCAGCTCCGTCAAGTATAGAATATTGCGTATGAACATGTAAATGAACAAATGACATAAAAACCCCTTTTGGTATTTTGCATTATAAATTAAATTATGTTAAATATCAAGTTTAAAATTATTATCATACAAAACTAATACACTATATTTATTTACGGTAAATTTTGATTAAAATTAAAAATAATTCTTAATTTTTTAGCTTTTTTAAAAATTTTATTATATAATTATAAACTACAATATTGATATCAATAAATTATTAACAAATTATGAAAACAAATGAAAATAAAAGATAAAAAAATAGAATTACTTTCTCCAGTAGGAAACGAAAGAGGATTAAAAGCCGCCGTTAATGCCGGAGCCGATGCCGTTTATTTTGGAGCAAAAAGTTTTAATGCCAGAGAACATGCGGCGGAAAATTTTGACGATAAAGCTATAGAAAATGCCATTAAATTTGCAAAATTAAGAAATGTCAAGGTTTATATTACCGTTAATACTTTGGTTTATAATGATGAAATAGATAAAGTTCTTCCGTTAATAAAAAATATTTATAATATGGGAGCGGACGCGATTATAGTTCAAGATTTGGGAATAATAGATATGGTGAGAGACAATATAAATATTCCAATGCATGCAAGCACTCAAATGTCATGCAATAACGGTTATAGCGCTAAATTGCTTGAAAAATTAGGAATAGAAAGAGTCGTTTTGGCAAGGGAAACTAGTATCGAAGATATAAAAGAGATTAGAAAAAAGGTTAATATAGATTTGGAAACTTTTATTCACGGAGCTTTATGCGTAAGCTTTTCGGGTCAATGTGTTTATTCGTATTTGCATGGAGGAAGAAGCGCCAACAGAGGAGCATGCGCTCAACCTTGTAGAATGGAATATTTCGGAGGAAAAACAAATTATCCTTTAAGCACTAAAGATTTAATGACTATAGATATTATTCCAGATTTAATCGATATTGGAATTGATTCGTTTAAGATAGAAGGTAGAGCGAAAAGAAGCGAATATGTGGCGATAACAACTTCGATTTATAGAAAAGCCATAGATTTTGCCTTACAAAATAAAAACTTTGAAAAAGAAAAATATAAAGAAAGTTTGATAAAAATTTTTAATCGCGGAGGATTCAGCAAAGGATATTTTTATAATTCTAAAGATATATTTGAAAACTATAAACCGAATCATAGCGGAGAATTTATAGGAAATATAACGGCTTATAAGAAAAATAAAATTTATGTTAAAGCTAATAAAGAATTAAATGTATATGACGGACTTTCGTTTGGTAGTAGTGGAAAAGTGGGAATGCAAATTTCTGATTTATATAAAGACAATATTAGAGTTCAAGCGGGAAAAGGTAATTTAAGTTTTAGCGCCGTTTTGAAAGGTGTTGATATCGGAGATAAAGTTTACAGGACTACCGATAAATCTCAAATGGATAATGCGAATCTTATAATCGAAAGAGATAATTTTAAACATTTGCTTAATTTAAATTGCATTATAGATTATGATAAAAAAATAAAATTTTTCGTTAGTTGTAATTATAATAAAAAATTAAATATCGAATATACAAGCGATTATAAAGTAGCTAAAGCCAAAAACTCCGAAACTAAAGAAAGCGACATTATAAAAGCCTTGTCGAAAACGGGAGGCACGGTATTTAAATTTGAAAATATAAATATCGACAAAAAATTTAACAACCCTTTTATTCCCGTGAAAGTTTTAAACGAAGCGAGACGAGGTATAATAAACTCTCTTGAAAAAATTTTAATTCAAAATAGAAAAGTCGATTATGATAAAAATATATTTTCCAAAGAAACTATAAGAGAAACAACAAAAATAAAATATCCGAATACAAATATAAAAGTGGCGATAATAAACGATATAGACGAAGCGAGCGATAAAATTAAAGATTACGACAAAATAATATTGTTCCCTAAAGTATACGACGAAAAAATTAAAATGTTGTTTAAATCGGCAAAAATAAACGGCATAATTTTACCGCATATAACTTTCGATAAGGATATAGAATTAATAAAAAATTTAGTTTCAGAAAATATGATAGTTATTTGCAATAATCTTGGACAAATAGAGGCTTTGCTTGGAAAATGCATAATTTGGGCGGGAATTGGAATGAACACGATAAATAATCGGACGGTTGATTTTTTATATAAATTGGGAGTTTCAATGGTTATCTCTTCAATCGAAGCGGGGCATAAATTAAAAGATACGATTTCTATAAAGAGCGGATTTATACAATCGATGAATTTCGCATTCTGTCCAAAAAGCATAGCGATAGGCTGCGATAAATGTAAAGAAAAAGATATAATAGATTTTAAAAATAATATAGTCATATTCGACTGCGTGAGAATGCATAACAAAACGAGCTTTATACTTGAAAATATAAATAATAAAAACGGAGAGATTGATATTTTTTACAATCTATAAAATTTTAAAATAAAAAATCATTAGGAGAATAAACCTCCTAATGATATATTTTCAACTTTTAATTTATTATTATCTAACAAATTTAATATCTCTATATCCGTAATTTCCGCTTATAGCTTGACTCGTTTGGAATCTTATAATCAAATTTTCGCTTGCATCAAAAGTAGCCGTGATGCCCAATACAAGCGGATTAGAGCTAGTTTCGCCTTTTAATGCCATATTGAATCTATAACCAGAATAACCGTTCCAACCGCCTCTATCTAAACGGTTAACTTTTTGAGAACTATCAGGAATTAAGTTTCCTCCTTCAATCGTAGCCATTGAATATTTGCGAGGAAACGGGATGCTAGAGTCATTAGCGGCAAATTTGCTTTCTTGGTTATTTCTATATTCTCGAATTGTTAAATTTTTGCCTTCAACTTCTACAATATAGCGATAACCAGCATTTATTCCGTCAGTTGATTTATAAGTTACTTTTTGTTGTTTAAGAAATTTAATATCTCTATATCCGTAATTTCCGCTTATAGCTTGACTCGTTTGGAATCTTATAATCAAATTTTCGCTTGCATCAAAAGTAGCCGTGATGCCCAATACAAGCGGATTAGAGCTAGTTTCGCCTTTTAATGCCATATTGAATCTATAACCAGAATAACCGTTCCAACCGCCTTTATCTAAACGGGTAACTTTTTGAGAACTATCAGGAGTTAAACTTCCTCCTTTAGTAGTAGCCATTGAATATTTACGAGGAAACGGGATGCTAGAGTCATTAGCGGCAAATTTGCTTTCTTGATTATTTCTATATTCTCGAATTGTTAAATTTTTACCTTCAACTTCTACAATATAGTGATAGCCAGCACCTATTTCGCCAATTGATTGATAAATTACTTTAGGAGTTTCTTGAGGTTTCTCCGCATTGCCTCCTGAACCATTATTGTTTCCAGAACCATTTTCATTTCCTCCAGTATCTCCTGGTTCAACATATTTATCAAATCTAACCGTTATATCGTTTCCGCCTTCTTTAAATACTATAGTCAAGCCAGTTTCATCAAAAATAGCCGTTCCGCCAGTTACTAATCTATTTTGTCCATTTAATATGATATTATTATCTTTACTTTGAGGAGTTAAAGTAAATTGCACCTCCTCTGCAACCGTTGAATATACTTTAGGCCATAGAGTAGGATTATAGATTATTGTTCCAGTATATGCGTTATACTGTTCAATTACTATATTTCCATTTTCCACTTTTGCGGTATAGTAGTAAAGAGGGGATGTTCCATCAATAGAATGGTTGCCTGATTTGTAAAGATTTCCTACATAATTGTTTATATCAGCTTTCATATCAGGTTCTACAACATCTACAGGCGGGGTGTTATAAGAAGTGTCTATACCTGTAGGTCTTTTTTTACAGCCTACAACCAAAATTGCAATTAATGTGATAACCAATAAAGTTGAAAATTTAAAAGTTTTTTTGTTTGTCATAATATGACCTCCTTTAACTTAACTTTTCTACAATATAAAGTATAGTCATCTTTTTAAAAGAGTCAAGAGTTTTTTTAGAAAAATTTGATTTTTTAAAATTATTTAAAAACTTTTGATAACTTTACATTTCAAAATTTTCATCGTATATTTTTTATAATTCATAAAATTAACCAAAATTAATTAAAGAATACAAAATTTAAAATAAAAAATCATTAGGAGAAGAAAACTCCTCCTAATGATATTTTCAACTTTATATTTTATCGACTATTTATTGTTTCTCAAATCTAACCGTTCGAGTCTTTCCTCCTTCGGTAAATGCTATAGTCAAACCCGTTTCATCAAAAGTAGCCGTTCCACCAGTTACTAAATATACTTCGCCATCTAAAGTAATATTATAACCTAATTTACTTTTAGGATTTTGGTGAGTTAAAACAAATTGTTCGCCTGATGCAACTGCTGAATATTTTTGAGGATATCCATCATAACTACCGTTTTTCTCTCCCGTAGAGGCGTTATATCTTTCTATTACTATATTTCCATCTTTTACTTCTGCCGTATAGAAGAAAACCATACCTGCATAGTTTTTAAAACTATGGTTGCCTGATTTGTAAGAATTGCCCGCAAAATCGTTTATATCCACAACAATTTCACTTGGCTGCGTGTCTATAACTTCTAAAGAAGCTTCTATACCCGTAGGTCTTTTCTTACAACCTATAACCACTAAAATTGTAATGAATACGATAATTAATAAAGTTGAAAATTTGAAAGCTCTTTTGTTTGTCATAATATGACCTCCTTCCTTTTATTAATCTTTCTATATATAAGATAGTCATTTTTAAAAAAAAGTCAAGTATTTTTTTAAAAATTTTATAATTTTTATTTAAAAAATTATTATAAATCAATCCTTTTACTATTTAAAAAACTTTCATAACTTCCTATTTTGGAAAAATATATTTTAAAATTTTCATTGTCTATTTTCTCAACTTTTACGCTATCAATACCAATTATTTCCAATTTTTTATAAGTTAATAATTCTTTTTCTTTTAATTGCAAAACATCTTTTAAAAGCCAATCGGATAAAGCCACATTAGGATTAGTCATTAAAGCTTTTCCATTATCTTGGCATATTTTAGCTTTTAATTTATTTCCCGAAGGAAGTATTAAATTAAATATTTTATCTCTTTCTGGGAAAAAGCCGCTTTTTAACTTTCTAATTTCCGCTGGAACGGGAATGTAAACTTCTCCATATTTGCGAACTCTTCCTCCCGCATTCCATTGATTTAAACCGCTTTTTTCTGGAACAAATTTTTTCTTTTTATTAATATAAGAATATAAAGGCAATATTATAAAATCTTTCGTTTCCCTTATTGCAAAATTATTATATTCTTCAAATATTTTTAATATTAAATCGAGAGGATTATCTATTATTTGTATATCTATAGTTTTATGATTTTGAGGAATTATAAATTTTTTAAATAGAGTAGATTTTGCATAATTATAAGAATATTCGTTTATATTATCTTTAAATTTTATACTTGTTGAGTCGTTTGATATAATATTGATTTTATTCGTATTTATTAAATCATATTCAGTATTAAAAATTACTAAAGCCGATTTCTTTCTAGCTATACAATGGTAATAAGATTTTTCTATATTATAAGTTCTATTTGCAAAATTAATTCTTTCATTTCTTAATTCCGACAACTTGATTATAAATTTATCGACATTCAAATTTTTTAATTCGGAATTCTTTCTGTCAAATTCAGCTATTTTTTCAGACTTACTATCGGATGGGCATATAAAAGTTTTTATGCCAATTCCAATATTGTCTATTTTTGCGTCGTATGCGGTATCGGTTCTTGACAAATTTTCGGCATTGAAAGCTTTACAAAATAAATTTTCAGCCAATCTATAATGCAAAAAAGGTATATTCGATTCGCTAAATAATTTTGATAAAGAAGAAACGCTTTTTATATAATGAAAATATAATTCATATTCTTTGGAATTAATATTGAAAATCATATACTTTCTCTAGTCTTTCTTCGGCTATTTTGCAAAAATCTTCGTTTATTTCAAAACCTATATAATTTCTATTTAATAAAATGCAAGCTTCGGCTACTGTTCCGCTTCCCATAAAAGGGTCTAAAACTATATCACCTTCTTTGGATGTAATTTCTATTAAAGGTTTTATTAAAGATAATGGAAAAGACGCTTGATGAAATTTAAACGGTTCTATTTTATTTCTTATAACATCTCTATGATGCCCCAGCTCTTTAGCTTTTTTTATATCGAAAAAATATTTTTTTGATTTAACGAAATGAAATATATGTTCATAAACGGGATATCTTCTATCTTTAGAATACGATGGAACGGGATTGGGTTTTTCCCATATAATTTTATTTCTTAATATCCAACCTGCATTTTGCATTTCTATGGCTATTCTTTCTGGCAACATCAATAATTGCTTATATTGAAGATATTTTCCGTCTGGTTTTGCTATTTTATATTCCAAATAATGTTTATCGGTTTTTCTTGAATATCTACCCTTATTCCTACTAAATCCTTTAGTTCCAAAATACAAATCGCCTATATTTAAATAAAAAGAGCCTTCTTTATGCAAAACTCTTTTTAACGGATTTAAATATTCAAAAAGATTATTTATATAATCTAAAGGATTTTCTTCTCTACCTATGGTTTCGTTACCATACACTCTGCAATTAAAATACGGAGGACTCGTTATTATCAAATTTATACTGTTGTCTGGTAAAGAATTTATACCTTCCAAAGCGTCTATACAAATTATTTTATTTATATTTTCCATTTCAAAAAAATATACTATATTTTTAATTATTTTCAATATAAATTAACTATAAATTTTTATTTAAATATTTCATACCTATTCATCTCTTCTGCGATTTTTTTGTCTATATTTATAGCTTTTTGTATCTCTTCTTCGGATATATTTTTTATATTAGATTCTTTTATTTCGTAAAGTTTCGCTATTATTGAAGATAAATGTTCTATTTCGGTAGGAGTAAGATTTGTAAAAGCTAATCTCAAATTTGGCAATATTTTTATAAATTTATTTTCCTCAATATTTTTTATCACTTTGTCTATTTCGTTTACAAAATCGTTATTTATAAAAAGAATGTCTCTCGCTATTAAAAAAATTCCGTTTAAGAAATAAGCTATCGATTCGGTATCGGAAGTTTCTAAAAAATTTGATATGTGAATTGCGAATTCTTTTGCATTCATTTTTCCTAACTTATATTTTATAGAAATACAAACGGCGTATATATGCGAACTTCCGAAAGTATTTGCGATTAACGAATCTATTTTCTCGATAAAAATTTCTTTACAATTTAAATCTACGCTTTCCAAAACATATATATAAAGATTCTTAATATAAATCGAATATTTTAAAGCGCTATCTTCGTCAAAATTTTTTATCTCTTCCATATTTTGAACAGCCAAAATGAACGCGAGTTTTGAAAGCGATTGTATTTTTGAAATAATGTCTATATCTTCTAAAATATTTTTCCTGCCTTTATTTATATTTCCGTTTATTTTTTCAATATTTATAATATAAGAAAAATTGTTTAAAGCGTCGCATAAACTTAAAAAATCGTTGTCGTTTAAAATTATATTTTCTATTTCGTTATAATTATCTATTAAAAAATTATAAAGTCCCATAACGATAGACGATGTAACTAGGCTTGAAATTTCTTTGGCGTTGGAACGAGTTTTTAATTTGTCTTTTATGAAATTCAAACATATCTCTTCTACGCTTACCCCGTAAACCGACTTGTCGATTAATGAAGCCTCCGTTTGACTATTATATTTATACTTCCAAATTTCTCTTGCAAGATTTTTATCCATTTTATTGATATAATCTGGTCCTTTTATAAGTTTACAAAATCCTACGTCCAAAAATTGCATTTTATGAAAGAATTTGCTTTTCTCAAAATGATTCTTGTCTTTGATTATATTCAATACCGATTCCGTAGTTTCTGTTTTGTCGATTCTTATTTTATGAGTTTTGCAAAGATTTCTAAAGTCTATTATAACGGGAGGAACTACGCTTTTAGATGAAACTTTTCCATTTGCAACTCCCGAAAGTAATTTCATCATAAGTTCGATATTGCCCGTATTCTCCAAACCGATTTCGCCTTTAATAAAAGCGCTTTTAACCGCGTCTATAAGTTCGTAAACTCCCGCGTTATATTTGCCTCTCAATTTTGCAAGATTAATCGCCATATAATAAGCGTTTATGCAATCGGATATATTTACATTGTAATAATCTCTGTCGATATTTGCCGCATGTATAATAAAATTTTTAACTGTATCTATATAAACATCGGAAGTAGAATCTTCTTTTAATTTTTTCCAAATTTTATTATAAAACGCGGGATATTCTATTCCCGCGATATATCCTTTTTTCTGGTCTGCCTCCTCGAAAGAATACGGAATCAAATAATTTGAAGAATTTGAAACTATATATTTTTTTAATTTATTATATTCTTCTTCTATATTTTCAAAATCTTTTAATTTGTCGATTATTCCTTTTACATGAAAACTTCCCGTTATGACTAAAATTTTATATTTTTTTTTGTCTAAATATTCTTTTATATTTTTTGCCATAAAATATTCGCGGTTTTTGGTTTCAATGTCTTCTCTTTCGATTAAACGCATATAATATCCCAAAGCGTAGACGCTTTTAATAAAATCTTCACTTTTTTTTAATATTCCCTTTATCTCAAAATCTCTTTCCCAAAGTTCCGCAAAACTTCTAAGTCCAGCCTTTTTGGTTAATCGAGTCGTATAATCGTTTACATTAAATTTATCGTTGTCTTTATCGTAAATCGAAATAAGTTTTTTATTGATATTATTTTTTAAATTATTTTCAAAATTTTCAATAATATAACCAAAAGGCATATCAATAAAAGAACAATTTATTTTTAATTCGCTAGATTTTTTTATAGCAACAAACTCGGGCGAATAATCTAAAAAAGGATAATAACTCCTGCATTTCTCTCCGTTTTTATCTATATAACTCGAATAAATGCAAAAAGGCGGAACGGTATCCTCTTCAATCATATATTCCATTAAAAAATTCGAATCGCTCGGACCTTCTATAAGAATCGTTTCGGGGTTAAATTCTTCTATTACTTTTTTTAAATGATAAGCGCATGCGGGGGAATGATGCCGAACGGGAAAAAATATGATATTGTTTTTATCGTTTTTTTCTTTAAAATTTATAATTTCGTTTATATTTTCTTTAAAACTAATTTCAAAATTATCTTCAAAATTTTCATTTAAATTTCTAGTTAAACTTTTATCTCGATTTACCATTATTTTAACTTTTGATTCGAATACGATTTAATTATAAATAATAGCGGCAATCTCCAACTACTCGGAAATCGCCGCCGTTTATTTAATAAAAATAATAAAAAGGAGCAATACCATGAATAACAACATTCATTTAGTATCTCTGTCGATTATATATTATTTTAATAATTTTTTAAACTCGTCTGCAAGCGATTGAACATCGGGTCCCACTATAACTTGCACGGAAGTTTTACCGGGTTTTAATACTCCGGGAAAATTCTTTTTAATTTCCGCTTCGTTAATTATTCCGTTGTCTTTCACTTCCAATCTTAATCTTGTTATACAATTGTCGACATCGACTATATTTTCTGCTCCTCCAAGTAAAGGAAGAAGTAATTTAGCTTTGTCGGAGTAGGAAGAATTTTTACTCGTTAAAGCACTTTCGTAATTTTCTGTTTCATCGTCTTCTCTGCCCGGAGTTTTTAAATCGAATTTCTTAATGGCAAAATCGAATACAAAATAATATAAAACGAAGAAAACCAAACCTTGAACTATAAGCATATACCATTTTATCGCCAAAGGATTTCTGGAAGATAAAACCAAATCTATAAAACCAGCCGAAAATCCAAATCCGGCAATCCATTGCATAGAGGAAGATATTATTAAAGATATTGCCGTTAGTAATGCATGAATAATATATAACGGTGGAGCAACAAACATAAAAGAAAATTCTATCGGTTCTGTAACGCCCGTGAAGAAACTTGCAAATCCTGCAGCCAACATTATAGAGGTTATTTTTTCTCTGTTTTCAGGTTTTGCATTTTTTATAAAGGCAAGGCATGCGCCCAAAAGTCCGAACATCATAATAGGGAAAAATCCAGCTTGATACATACCTGTTTGTCCTACCGTGGCGAGTCCATCTTCTATAGATTTTGCGCCTCCCAAGAAATTAGGTATATCGTTAATTCCCGCCACATCGAACCAAAATACCGAATTAAGGGCATGATGCAAACCAACGGGTATTAATAATCTGTTAAAGAATCCATATATTCCGGCGCCTATCGGTCCTAGTCCTATTATAGCCTCTCCGAATTTAACTAATCCGTTATAAATTACGGGCCACACGAACATAAGTATTAAAGAAACGATTAACATAACCCCAGAAGTAATTATTGGGACGAATCTTCTTCCGCTAAAAAACGCCAAGAATTTAGGCAATTCCACATTCCAGAATTTGTTATATAAACTTCCGGCTATTAATCCGCAAAGTATTCCAATAAATTGATTATTGATTCTTGAAAAACCAGCGGAAACTTCCGATAATTCTTTGCTTTGAAGCATCGCTACAGTATTTGGAGCAAGTAGTGTAGTCACAACCAAAAAAGCTACCATTCCCGCAAGCGCTGCCGCTCCGTTTCTATCGTTCGACATTCCGAAAGCGACTCCTATTGCGAAAAGAGTCGGCATATTGTCTATTATAGAACCTCCAGCCTTTATTAGAAAAGCGGCAATCGGACTCCCAGCTCCCCATCCATTTGGGTCAATCCAATAACCTATTCCAAGTAGTATAGCCGCAGCCGGCAAAACTGCAACCGGAACCATCAAGGACCTTCCTATTTTTTGTAAATAATTGAACATCTTATCCCTCCGTTCGTTTAAGATTTTATTTATAATATAATTAGTATATATTTTTATTTTTTATAATCAAGTTAAAATATTGATTTTCATTTTTAATATTTTTATTATATGATATAATTAATACATATTTTATTTTGGAGAAAATATTTTATGCCTTTTGTAAATAAAACGGAAATAAGAGTAATATACGCTGATACGGACCAAATGGGGGTGGTTTATCATTCGAATTATTTGAGATATTTTGAAATAGGCAGAACAGAACTATTGAGAGAATTGGGCATTTCCTATAAAGAGATGGAAGCCTGCGGTTTATTTTTGCCCGTTAAGGAAGTTTTTATAGATTATAAAATATCTATAAAATACGACGATATTATAGTAATTAATACTTGCATCGACAAATTAAAAAATGTTTCTTTAAAACTTAAATATGAGATAAGAGCTAAAGAAGATTCTAATTTATTATATACTACGGGTTATACATTGCATCCTTTTATAAATAAAAATGGAGAGATAATTCGCCCAGAAGATTATTTATACGATATAATGGCTAAAGGCAAATAGAGGCATTTTGGGGATTTTTTTATGAAATGGCTAAATGTGATATTTACGGTTTTATCTTCTGCAAATGTGATAGGAGATATAGTTAGAAATAATAAATTGGAAAATAAATCGAAAAAATTAGACAAAAAAATAGACGAATATGAAAGAGCCATAATGGAAAAAATAGACAATAGAATGAAGGCGCAATTTGAATATATTAATAATCAAATTAATTCTTTAAAAATAGTCGTTAGAGTATTGCTTTTATTTTCTTTGTTGTTTTTTATATTGTTTTTAATGTCTTTAATAATTTTAATTTTTGTTTTAAAATTTAAAAAAATATTTTGAGGTTTATAAATAAAGAATATTGTTAAAATATCATTTAATTTGAGGATTTAAAATTGTGGCAACTAATACAGTAAAAAATAAAAATGTTTTAAGATGTTCCGTTATAACCAAAGAAGGTCCGGTTATAAGGTCTATGAGAATAGGGCATATAGAAATACCTTCATACGCGGGTTATGTTTCCATATATTCGGGGCATTGTCCGTATATAGTAAGCATTAGATACGGAGAACTTAAAATATACGATGAAAACGACAAGTTAATTAATTTGTATATAGAAGGCGGAATAGCGGAAGTTACTCAAAATGTTATAGGAGTTCTTACCGAAAAAGCGTTATACCCAAAAGATATCGATATCGAAACTTTAAAAGAAAAAATAGAACAAATCAAGAATCAGGCTACCATAAACGAAGAAGAGGCAAAAAGAAATCGAGAAGAAATCTACAAATATAAAAAACAAATAGAAATAGTCTCCAAATAAAATAACTATTGTAATTTTATTAATATCCGATAATTAAGTTGACATATTTTTTAAGATTAATATAATCAAATATGTAAAATAATTTTTATAGAAATTGTATATGCCTAAAATCGAAGATTTAGAAAGATTGGGAAGCATTGCCTTTTTAATGGGCAATAAAAAACTGCCGAAAGAATTATCAAAAAACGATTACGATGCTTTTAAGTCGGTTTTTACCAACGAATATATGGAAAGTTCCACGCCATCCGAAGATAACGATTTACCTTCAATAGACGAAATAGGCGATTTATTGTCAAACGAGAACGATAAAAATGATAATGACAATATTGATAATAACGAAGAAAATTTGAAAGAAAGCGAAGAAAATTCAGACGAAAATGACGATAAAATCTCAAGCAATTTGGAAGAATTGAATTTGCCCGATAATCTCGAAACGGATAACGAAGAGGAAAAAATCATAAGCGATATAAACGATTTGGAATTGCCTAACGATTTGGATATTATCGAAGATAGCGAAGATAATTTGAACAACGAAGGCGATTTGCAAGATAGTGATTTGGGCGGTTTGCCGATTTTAGACGATTTGCCTTTACCAGAAAGTTTGCCCGATATAGAAGATAATTCTAATAATATTACGAATAATATCGATAGAGCGAGCGAGGCGGACGATTTGGGTATTGGAGATATAAGCCATTTGTCTGATATAGATGTCGATAACGTTATAGAAGAAACATTGGAAGAAAACGACAAAAACGATATTGAAGAAATAATTTCCGATAACGAAGATTTGGAAGAAATATTAGAGGATAACAAAGAAGATTTAGACACTTCCGAAATTGAAAAAGAAAAAACAGAAGACTATAAAGATATTGAAGAGACAGAAAATAATATTGAAGATAGCGATATAGAAGATAGCTTAATAAAAGAAGATATAGCTGCCGAAAGTATATTAGACGAAGAAGAACCTAAAGAAGAACTTAAAACCGAAGAGCCTCAGAAAGTTGAAGATGAAGCCGACACATTGCGTTTGGATGATTTGGAAAATATATTGGACGGATTAGACGAAGATGAAACAGAAGATAAAATAAAAGAGGAGACCAGAGAAGAGCCAGAAAAAGACAAAACAGAAGACGATATATTACATTTAGACGATTTAGAAAATATTTTGGATGACGAGGAAGAGATTGACAAAACCGAAGAGCCTCAGAAAGTTGAAGATGAAGCCGACACATTGCGTTTGGATGATTTGGAAAATATATTGGACGAAAACGAAGAGCCTTCTAAAATAGAGAACCCCGAAGAATCAAAAGAAACGGATGATTTAATAAGTTTAGATAGCTTGGATGATTTAGACAATTTAGATAATATAGATAAAAAAGATTTTGAAGAAGATTCAAAAGAACCTGCCGTTCAAATAATGGAAGGTGGAACTTCCTTGCCTTCTCCAGATATGGCGGATAAATTAGGCGATTCAAGATACGAACATTTGGGCGAAGATGTCGATAGAGATAAAATAATAGACGGTATAAAAAATCTTTCTCCTCTAACGAGATATCATGTATTGGATGTTATTCTTAACGAAAAACTTGACGAAGGTTCGATGAAAGAATTGTTGTCTGCTTTGGAGAGCGGAAAGTCGAACGAGGATATAACCGAATTTATAAATAAAGAATTGGGTTTAAGTATAATAGAATATGGCAAAAGAGGAATATTGGACCTTATACCTATTCCTAATTCTCTAAAAGATTACGCTCATATAATAAGAGTAGCGGCGGTATTTTTGATATTGTTCGTAGGTATAGTTTTGCTTTCTTATCAATTCGTTTATAAACCCGTGAAAGCGAACGAATATTTTAAAAGAGGTTTGGCAGATATAGAAAACGGAGATTATAACGACGCGGAGAAAAATTTCGCTCAAGGTAACAAACTCAAACCAAGACAAATAAAATGGTTTAACAGATACGGAAAAGCTTATATAGAAAGAGAAATGTTCCCAGACGCTTTAACGAAAATAGAAGGAGCGTTAAATATAAAACCGAGAGATTTTGATAGCAGAATTTTATTTGGCTATTATTATAGAATGAAAGGCGAAAAACAATTGTCGGAAGATGACTATATTAAAGGCGAAGAACTTTATAACGATATGATTTCTTATGTGTCAAAGAAAAATCAATTAAAAATAGTATATGACGAACTTGGAATATTAATGATAAGCAGAGCGAGAAATTTATCTCAACCCGCTTATTACGATAACGCTTATAATAATTATATTCAAATGATAAATCTTTTCGGAGATAATGTAATCGCCAGAAAGAGAGCTATGCTTATAAAAATATATCAAAATAATTACAATCAAGTTAAGGCTTTTCAACAACATATAGACAATTTGAAAAGAGGATATATAGACGACGATGTTTATCCAAAATTGGCGAGATATTTATTAAATAATGACGATTTTTACGGAGCTAGAACTTTACTTGAAAAAATATTAAAAAAATATCCTACGAACATCGAAGCCATAGTCGGATACGCCGATTATGAAGCGAGATTAAAACATTATGAGAGAGCGAGAGATATATTGATTAATACGGCTTTGCCTATATACGAAAATAATCCTTATTTAAGAGGAAAAGAATTCGTATATAATATGCTAGGGCAGATATATTATAATTTGGGAGAATATGGAAGTTCAATCAATAATTTCAACGCCGCTTTGGCAATAAATCAAACTTACCCTGACGCCAATTTTAATTTGGCTAATTTGTATTTTTATCAAGATAAAGATTATGAAAGGGCAAAAGAACATTATCAATTGGCTTACGATAATTTGCCACCAGAACTTAGAGGCGACCAACTTTTATATAATTTGTCATGGATATATTATTTAAATAACGAATTCGACAGGGCTTTCGAAGGTTTCAACGCGTTATTTCAAAAAAATCCAAGCAATAGTGTCGTATCTTACGCTTTGGGAAATTCCTTGCTTCATTTAGATAAATCGAATTTGGCAAACGGTTTTTATAGAAACGCTTTAAATCAAATTTTGGCTAGACGCGAAAAATTGGGAAGACTCGAAATGAGAACGGAAAGCGATTTTTTCCTTTTAAGTTATTTGGCGAGTTTGTATAACAATATCGGAGTTTCTTACGCTTATAATTCCATAATCGGAAATACCATTCAAAACGAGCAAGAGGCTTTTAGAAATTTCGTATTGGCGAGCGAATATTTTGACCAAATAAGAACTTCGAATATAGATTTGGAGAGAATGGAAAAAAGAACGATTTTGGTTGAAAACAATAATGTTGGAGTCGCTACTTATAATGTAATGGCTATGCAAAGCAAAAGAGCCCTTAAAGATTCGGTTATGATAGACGATTATATACCTAAAGATATGTATTATGTGAGATAATAAAAATCTATTATTAATATATACAATTTCAAATTTTTATTTTTTTAAATTATTTTCTAAAAATTAAATAAAAACTAAAAAAGTATTTGACAAATATTAATTAATTTGTTAAAATATTAGTATATTAGTAGATTAAGGAGGTATTATGTCATATATAGTAGGATTTGGCGAAATTATGCTTAGGCTTTCGTCTATAGACAACGAGAGACTTTTTCAATCTTTAAAATTAAATGCTACTTTCGGAGGAGTCGAGGCGAATATTTGTGTTCTCTCTTCGATATTCGGATTAAACAGCAGGTATATAACTATGCTTCCCGATAACGCTATAGGACATAAAGTTGAAGAATTGCTTTTAAGTCATAAAGTGGACACTTCGGCTATAGCTTGGGGAGGAAAAAGATTAGGAATATATTTTGTCGACAAAGGAAACAATTATAGAACTTCGAATATCATATACGATAGAGAACATTCTTCTATTTCCGAAGCGAATATAAAAGATTTTGATTGGGATAAGGTTTTTAACGATGCCGATTATTTTCATGTAAGCGGAGTCACTCCCGCTCTCACTCAAAGCGCCGCCGATTTGACTTTATACGCCGTTAAAGAAGCAAAAAAAAGAAATATAAAGGTTTCTTGCGACATTAATCATAGAAAAAAATTATGGAAATACGGAAAAAATATAGAAGAGGTTATGCCCGAGATAGTTAAATATTCCGACATAGTTTTTGCAAACGAATACGATGCCATTAAAATATTGGGAATAGATAGCGATATAAATGTGGATTCCGATATAAAAGACGAAGATTATAAAAACATAATGGATAAATTGATTTCAAAATATTCTCTAGACACTGTTATAACGACAAGAAGGGAAATTATAAATTCGAATCATAATAATATATGCGCTATGCTTTATAATAATAAAAATCTTTACAAATCTAAAAAATATAATATTACCAATATAGTCGACAGAATAGGGACGGGAGATTCTTTTGCGGCTGGAATACTTTCCGGTTTGAATATGTTTAAAGATTATCAATATATTTTAGAGTTTGCAACAGCAGCTTTTTGCATAAAGCATACTATACCGGGCGATTGGAATTTAACGACAAAAGATGAGGTTATATCGCTTATGGAAAGTTCGGAAAAATTGGATGTAAAAAGATAAAATTATTTTTTAAAATAATTTGGAAATTTACTTTTTAAGAATTTCAAATCTTCCGTTACATGCGTCAAATGCATTTCGATTAAAGAAACGGCTTTTTTGGAATCTTTTTCTTCAATAGTTTGAAGTATATCTTGATGTTCTTTTAAGGTTCTGTTGCTGTCCATTTCTATTATGTTAAATATTCTCGCTCTGTTGAGATGTTTTATCGAATCTTTGACTATATTGTAAGTGAGTTTTTTATTGGCTATCAAAAATAATATTTCATGAAAATGATTGTCTATATTTAATAATTTGTATAAATCGTCATTTTTTAAACTTCTCTTATATGTATAAATGTTGTCTTTTAATAATTCTAAATCGTCTTCGGAACAATTATCGCAAACCATTTTAATTATCTCTTTTTCCAAAGTTCTTCTTATAAAACTTGTTTCGTCTATTATGTTAATATCTATTAAAGAAACTCTGGTTGCTTTTTGTGGATAAATTTCTATAAAATTCACTTTCTCCAATCTTGAAAAAGCCTCTCTAATTGGAGTTCGGCTTATATCGAGCAAATCGCTTATAACCTGTTCGCTTATAATAATTCCCGGCGGAAGAAACATGTTTATTATATTATATTCTATAACTCTAACGGCATAGTCGCCTATGGATTCGTTTTCATTTTTTTCAAGCACTTTAAAGTTCTTCAAATTGTCATCGTAGATTTTTGATTTACCCATATTATTTAAGAGATTCCTTTATCGACAAATTTATATTGGAGATGGCGGGACTCGAACCCGCGTCCTACGAAGCGCCCCATATTCGTCTACATAGCGTATCTTATCTTTGAAAGTTCACCTTACGGCTATAAGATAAGCAGAAAAACCGCAAGATTAGTTTGGTTTTACTCCATACCGAGTTCAAACGGCGCTCGATATAAGTTCTATGTGTTTCAACGCCGATAATACAACCCATAGACAAATCATAAAATCAGCGGCAACCTCATTTAGGCTGCAATTGCATATTCGTCTGCAATTATAATTTTAGTATGATATTAACGCGCATACACCTAGCGCGACTATGCAAAATATGACTCAACCATCGCAGTCGAAGCCAGAGCATCCCCTTTCAAAGAGCTAACTATATAATACAAAATTTTTAATAATTGTCAAGTATTTTTTTATTATTTTTTTACTACTTTTTTATATTTGCTATTTTCTATTGCTTTTTTTTTTTTTTATGTTATGATTAATATAATAAAACAATCAAACTTATAATAGCGCGGGCGTCGTATAATGGTTATTACCTTAGACTTCCAATCTAAAGATGACGGTTCGATTCCGTTCGCCCGCTTATAATTAATTTCGTTATTATAAAATCAATTAC
>CAZUEE010000013.1:0-29475 GCA_964619175.1 uncultured Brachyspira sp.
TTATTTATTAAAGTATAACATATATGAACCGTAATTTAAAGCCTAATGAATTTTAAACTAATGATAACCTATAAATTATTTGGTATATTTAATTTTTGCAATATTTTCCTAAAATCGGCAATAGAATTTTTATTATTTTTTAATTCTAAAAATTCTATATTTAAAGATTTTAATTGATTTTTATTTTGTAAACTCAAAGTGTCGGCTATAAAAATATTTGTCTCTCTTGCAATTACAGCATCAGCAGATTCTGGATTACCTTTACCCATAAGCTTAACTTCGATTCTGTATTCCTTCCTTTTATTAAAATTATAGAGTTTAAAATCAACTTCTCTATCAAATTCCAATTTGCTATCTTTTTTAAAAATATCAGCATTTATATATTCTTGTGGCACACCGCTTAAACGACATAACTCCAATATTAAAGGTTTTTCTACTCTTTTTCCTATGCTACTCCAAGCCCTCCTCTCAAAGCGATTTTCTTTGTTGCAAGAGCATTCATAACTAGTAGGCTTTCACTTAAATTTAATTCAACGCTAATATTTTTATAAGAAATTTTTATGCTAATACCTATATTATCACTTTCATTTCCAAGTGATTTTAAAATAGATTCCAGATAGTCAATATTATTATTAGCAACATTTATCATAATTTCTTTTGTGGCGCTTCCATAAATATTACTGACAGTCTTTTTATTCATTCCAGCAAATATTACCGCATCATCGGGATTGATTTCATTACCATTAATAAAATTCTTTTTATACCATGTTAAATTTATATTCGTATCGTTCATTTTAGCTTTCAAAATTTTCTTAAAAAACTCTAATGCAAAATCTAAAAACTCTATATTAATAGCATTAACAACTTCCTCTCTATAATCTTTTCCAGAAATAAGTTTATCAACAGTTTGCTTGATTACCATTTCATTGAATTTCATAAAAACCGCACCTTTTTAATTTTTCTGAATATTCCATATTTTGTTCGCAAAGTAAGGGTATTCTATTCATTTTTAATGCAACTTTACCGAATGTTCCGCTACCAGCAAATGGGTCACATACTATATCATTTTCAAAAGAATAATATTTTAAAACCTTTTCGCAAAGTTCTGGTGGAAAAACTGCAGGATGATTTTTATTTGATTTTGGAGATATATACCAACAATTCGTGGAGTCTACTTTTTCGTCATTTTTAATATTTTTATCATACATTTTAATATTTTTATCGAGTAAGAAAGGTGAGTTTTTACGATATACCATAATGCTTTCAGTAATACAATTTGGCTTATAGCTTAACGGTTTTTTAGTTTGTAAATATCCCGCTATCCTATTCGGCACAGAATATTCGGGCTTAATCCGAATAATTTCATCAATAAAATAAAATCCAGCATCTTGTAATATTTTATGAAAATCAAAATGTATGGGATAACGGATAGATTCAAATTCTCTTCCGGCTCTTTTAGTAATCACTGGTGAAACATTTATAATAACAAACCTACCATCTTCTAATATTCTGTAGCATTGTTTTAAGCTTTCAAACATAGAATTCAAATAATCTTGATAACTTTTATAATCGCTATAAAACCTTGCATTATAATAAGGTGGAGAGGTAAAAATGAGCTGAATTTCTTGTTCCCCAATTTTTTGTAAAGTTTGACGATTGTCGCCGATAAGTAATGATGGCTTTAAAATTTGTTTTTTATTAATTTTTTGGTTTTTTCTTTCTTGTCTATACTCATAATATTCATACATTTTTTCTAACACTTCGTTTTTATAATATTTAAGCATTTCATCTCGTAAATTCGCAAATCTCTCATCAATTTTAGATTTATAGAGGCAAGTGCGGAACATTTGATAAATGATTTCCATATAATGCTTTTCAAAGGCTTCTTTTTCTAAAAATGCGTAAATTTTATCATCATCTTTTTGTCTGCCAATGGATGATACAATCTCGCGTTTTACATCAATTTCTAAATCTTCGTAAAAAAGATTGACTAAATAATTAAGATTACTTTCTAATCTCTCTAATCCTAGTTGCTTAATGTATCCTATGGTAATTTCAGATTTTGGTAAGCTGTTGTTAGATTTTTTTTATAAGCTATAGAATTATTTTTAGGGTGAGTATTAACGACAAAAGAATTTGTAGAAATTTCATTAAAAAAAGTTTTCATAAAGAGATATTATATTAGAATTATAAAAAAATTCAAATAATTATATATTTCATTATAAAAACACTTGACAATTTTTTAATTATATACTATACTTAATATATAACATAAAGGAATATGCGATATGGCTTTAATAAATTTACATAATAACAGTTCAGTTCAGTTCAGTTCAGTTCAGTTCAGTTCAGTTCAGTTCAGTTCAGTTCTAATTTTGCATTTATTATTTGTTATGTTTACTATTTAGCAAATCATTATATATATTTTATTTCAATGCTAATTTGCGTTTACTCTTTAAGCGCTTATTATAAAAAATTCATTTTCAAGGAGTTAAGTTATGCGAAAACTTAATTTAATTATTTTATTTATTACGGCATTGATATTATCATGCGGCGATAAGACGAATTCGGGTAATTCTAGTTCAAAATCAGATTCTAAAAAATTTGTTTTAATAACTATGGATTCGATAGACGAACATTGGTTATCCGTAAAAAATGGTGCGGAAGATAAGGTTAAAGAATTGGGAAATATAGAGTTAATATTTAGAGCGCCATCCGGAAAAACTGACCCTAACGAACAAACTCGTATGGCAGAAGATGCTATAAATCAAAAAGCGGACGCTATTCTTTTAGCGCCAAGCGACCCTGCTGCTTTAGCTCCCGTTGCGGCTAAAATTAAAGAAGCAAATATTCCTCTTATTTTAATCGATTCGGCTCTTTCTACGGAAGATTACGATGCTTTTTTCTCTACAGATAACGAAGCCGCTGGAGAATTAGCAGGCGAAACTTTTGCAAAGTTGGTTAATGGGATAGGCAAGATTGGAATTGTGCATGCTCAACCGTCTTCCACTACGGCTATAGCAAGAGGAAAAGGATTTGAAAACAAGATAAAAGAAATCGCTCCTGATATAAAAGTAGTTTCGATTCAATATTCTGACGGAGATAAGGCGAGGGCTTTAAATATAGCTACGGATATAATGACTGCCAATCCAGATTTGGTAGGTTTCTTTACTTCAAACGAAGGTTCGACTATAGGAGTTGCAAGAGCTATAGAAGAATTGGGTAAAAAAGACAGCATTATGTTGGTGGGCTTCGATAAATCTCAAGACACTATAAGAGCTTTAGAAAACGGAACATTAAAAGCTACGATAGTGCAAAATCCTTATAAAATGGGATTTGATGGAATACAAGCTGCAGTTGATATTTTAGACGGTAAAGAAGTATTGAGATTAACGGACACAGGCGTAAATGTAGTAACTTTGGAAAATATCGATGTTATAAAGTAATTTAAAAATTAGGCGTATAGAATAATATTTTTCTATACGCTTAAATAAAAATAGATTAAAATGTAAAGGATTAATTTTGTCTAATATTGTCGGTATAGATATAGGCGGAACAAAAACTTCCGTAAGTTTAAGCGAATGTGAATTAAATATTATTGATAAAGAAAAATTTAAAACTTTATCTAGCTTAAATACTTTGAATAAAATTTTAGAAATAATAAAAAAGTATAAATTAAAATATGGAGAAATATCCAATATTGGAATTAGTTGCGGCGGACCTCTTTCAAGTTCTAAAGGCATAATTATTTGTCCTCCAAATTTGCCAGATTGGAAAAATGTTGAAATAGTAAAATTTTTTTATGGCAATTTAAATATTCCCGTAAAATTGGAAAACGACGCAAATGCCTGCGCTATTGCCGAATATTTATGGGGAGCTGGCAAAAATGCAAGTAATATGGCTTTTTTAACTTTCGGTACGGGATTGGGAGCGGGACTTATTTTAGATAATAAATTGTATAGAGGTTCTTCCGATATGGCGGGAGAGATTGGGCATATAAGATTAAACGAAATAGGTCCTGTAGGATACAATAAAGTTGGTTCTTTTGAAGGATTCTGTAGCGGAGGTGGAATAGCGAAACTTTGCAAAATTAGAATGCAAGAAAAAATAGAAGATGAAAGCGTTAAAGAATTTGTTGAACTGATAAAAGGCAAAACTGTTTCTGCAAAAATATTAGCCGATGCGGTTAATCTACAAAATAAGTTTGCTATATCGATATTTGAAGAAAGCGCATTTTATTTAGGAAAAGGAATTTCAATATTAATAGATATTTTAAATTTGGACAAAATAATAATAGGCGGAATATACACTAGGATGGAATCGTTTTTCAAAGATATAGTTTTGTCTGTAATTAAAGAAGAAGCTTTAAAGTATAGCGCTGATTTTTGCAGTATAGAACCTTCATTTTTTGGAGAGGAAATAGGAGATTATTCGGCTTTAGCGGTTGCAATGAATAAATTATAAAAGGAATAAATTATGATTAAAAGGAGATTTGATGTCTGACATAGTTTTTAGCGCTAAAAATATTTCAAAATATTTTTTTGGGATTCCCGTTTTGAAAAATATTAGCCTTGACATAATTAAAGGCGAAGTTCATGCCATTTTGGGAGAAAACGGTGCCGGCAAATCTACTCTTATAAAAATTATAGGAGGAATTTACGGACACGATTCGGGAGAATTGTTTTTAGACGGCAAAAAAGTTATTTTTAATAAAGCCTCGGATGCGATAAATAACGGCATTATTACTATACACCAAGAATTAAATATGTGTACACATTTAACCGTGATGGAAAATCTTTTTCTTGCAAGAGAATATAAAAAATGTCGTTTATTTTTAGACAAGAAAAAAATGAAAGAGGAAGCTTACGAATGGTTAAGCAAATTTTCTATGGAAGATGAAATAGATACGGTTGTAAAAAAATTGCCAATTTCAAAACAACAAATTGTTGAGATAGCGAGAGCCGTATCTTTATCGTCTAAAGTTTTAATAATGGACGAACCTACATCTTCATTATCGATAAGGGAAACTGAAAAATTATTTGAAATAATAAATAATCTAAAATCTGAGGGAATATCCGTTATTTATATATCGCATAGACTCGAAGAATTGGAATATATAGCCGATAGAATAACCGTATTGAGAGATGGCAATTTTATAATGAGTAAGAAATATAAAGACACTAATATAGACGAAATTATTTCCGCTATGGCAGGAAGAACCATAACGGATAAATATCCTAAAATAAATGTAGAATTAGGCGGAACAATTCTTAAAGTGGAAAAATTGTCATTAGAACCATTTTTTAGAAATATAAGTTTTGAGGTTAAAAAAGGCGAGATATTGGGATTTGCAGGTTTAGTCGGAGCTGGGAGAACCAAAATAGCAAAATCTCTCTTTGGCGTATTTAAAATACAAAAGGGAGAAATATTTTTAAATGGCAAGAAAATCGAATCAAAAAATATAAAAGACGCTATAAAAAACGGAATAGTATATATTCCAGAAGATAGAAAATATGAAGGATTGGCTTTGAGAATGAGCGTATGGCAAAACGATATAATGCCTAATATGAAACAATTTTCGAATCCTATTTTTATTAAAATGAAAAATTTATTTAAATCTTTAAATAAATTGCAAGAAGATTTAAAAATAAAAATGAGAACTCCAAAAGACAAAGTTCAATTTTTGAGCGGAGGAAATCAGCAAAAAGTTATGATAGGAAAATGGATACTAAACAATCCGTTTTTATTTATTTTTGACGAACCTACAAGAGGCGTCGATGTAAATTCAAAAGTAAATATTTACAATATAATAAACGAATTAAAAAAGTCCTGTCATGGAATAATGGTAATTTCTTCGGAACTGCCAGAATTATTGGGGATATGCGATAGAATTATCGTGGTTTCCAACGGCAGAATCACGGGAGAAGTTTATCCTAAAGAAACGACTCAAGAAGAAATATTAAAATACGCCACTATAAATTACGATTTTAATTTATAAATTTTAAATAAGTAAGAAGGAAAATAAAACATGAAAAAAATTTTTAATTATATAAATAATAACGACCAATTAAAACAATTAATATCGATTATGATAGTATTAATAGTTATGATAACAGTTTTTTCAGCATCGTCTCAATATTTTTTTACTAAAAATAATTTATTAACGATTGCCTTACAATCTTCTATAATAGCGATAATCTCTATAGGTCAAACTCTCGTTTTGATAACGGGTGGTATAGATTTGTCGCTTGGTTCAGTAATAGGGTTGTCGGGTATGGTAAGTTCTATCTTTATGGTAGATGGCATGGCTATTCCTATCGCTATTATTTTTGGATGTTTAATAGCGACTACAGTCGGGCTTGTTAATGGACTTTTAATAGTTTACGGCAAATTACCGCCATTTGTAGTAACTTTAGGAACAATGAGCATCGTAAAAGGAGTTAATCTTTTATTAACGAACGGTATTCCCGTATCGGGTTTGCCTAAAGAATTTTTATTCGTCGCGGGAAATTCATTGTTTGGTTTATCAATACCCGTTTGGATTATGTTATTGTTGACATTTATATTTCATTATATGCTTACTAAAACTCCTTTGGGACTTCACATTTATGCATCCGGCTCGAATATACAAGCCGCCAAATTATCAGGTATTAATACCAATATAACCATATTGTTAGTTTATATATTTTCGGCTTTACTTGCCTCTATAGCGGGAATAGTATTCGCTTCAAGAGTTTTATCTGGACAACCTACTGGCGGTTCTGGTTATGAATTATATGCGGTTGCTTCTTCGGTAATAGGAGGAACAAGTTTGAGTGGCGGAGAAGGAATAATTGCGGGAACATTGGTAGGTTCTTTAATAATAGGAACTTTAAGAAACGGATTAAATTTAATGGGAGTATCCGCATTTTTACAAGAAGTTATGATTGGTTGCGTCATAATAGTGGCGGTTTTTATCGATAAAATAAAAGAGAATTTTAAAAGATAAGCATAGATTTAAGATTTTTATTCGTTATAAATTTTTATTATACCGTAATTTTATTTGACAATTTATATTTATTATTTATAATATAAAAATGTCCAAATTAATTTTATTTCCTAATTCGAGGGCAAGAGACTATTATTTATATAGTTTGTATAATTATTATTCACTCGATATAACGAATTATAAAACATTATTTGAATTTTATAGAGCGTCAATCGATAGATTTTTTAAAATATATTCCGTTGAAAATCAAGTTTATTGTTTGGAAAATTCTGCTGCGATAATAAATTTATACGAAGCATTGACTTTATTTACAAATAAAAATAAAGATTCCATAATATCGAAACAAAATAAAAATTATGAACTAGCGTCTTATATTTATAATTTTATGGAAGAGACAACTTTTGCAAAAATTATATGCGGCGAAGATTTGAATTTTTACGAATCTTTGAACGATGTAAAAAAAATAATTTCTATATATAAATTAAGTAATAAGTCGAAAAATTTTTTGGACGAATGCGATATTTTTGAATTATTTATAGACGCGATAAATAAAAAAGAAATAAACGATTTTAAAGAATGCGATTTAATAGAGATTCATAATTTTGAAAATATTCCTTTGAGATATTCTATATTTTTGGAAGCGATAAAAAACAATTATAATGTCGATATAAAAGCGTTTATGCCTTACGATATTAAAAATATTTTTCCAAATTACAAAGAATTTTATCAGGGAATAGACGATTTGGAAAATTCTAAAATAGAAGATTTTGCAACAAAATTAATCGATAAAAATAATTTAAATAAATATAGAAATCAAATAAAATTAATTGCTGGATTCGGAGTCAAACAAGAAATTGATACGGTAATAGACGAAGTGATAAAACTTAAAGATTCGAGAATTCCTTTAAGCGACATTGCTTTAATATATTCGGACACTCAAAAATATGGAGAAGCTATAGTAGAAAGATTAAAAGAATGCGATATAAAATTTAATCAGAGAAGAGGAAATTTTATTTGGAGAATGCCGCTTATTCCAGTTTTAACTTCCATATTTTTTATATTGAATAAAGAACAAGAAATAGATGTAGACACTTTGATAAAATTATTGTCCTCTCCTTATTTGACGAATATAGAAGGAATCAATCCGTATAATATAAGAGAGTTGTTATATAAAGAATTTAAACTTTTTAGAAAAATGCCGTTGAACGATTTTTTAAGAGATTTTTTATATAATATTGAAAATAATAAAGAATATAAAGAACTTGCAAATTCGATAATAAAATTAATAGAATTATTAAAAAAACTTATCTCTTGCGACACTTATAATAAAATAGGTTTTGCTTATATAGAAATATTAAAATTTTTAAAAGTAGATTTAATATTCAAAGAAAATATAGAATATGAGAAAAACTATAATTCCGTTTATATAGAAAAAGACGATACATTTTATAAAGATAATAATTCCTTATCGGCGTTTATAGAAATCGTATTAAAACTTTCGGTTAGCGACAATTCGACTAAAATCTCTCATGCGGATTTTCATGAGGCTTTGAATTTATTAATAAGAGAAGAATATTTAAATAATGATAATAATAAAGAGATATTCTTAACCGTAAGCAATTTATACGAAGCTAGAGGATTAAAAGTTAAATATTTATTTATACTCGGAGCGAATAACGATTTTATAAACAGAAAACCCGATACATTTTTTATAAGCAACAAAATAAGAGAAGCGATAAACGATAAATATAAAAAATATGTTTTCGGAACTCAAAATTTATTAAGCGATATTTCTTACGCTTTATTTTTAAATATTCTTTCGTCTTGCAATGATAATAGCTCGGTTTATTTTTCTTTCAGATTAAAAGATAAAGACGGAAATTTGGAACTTCCTTTTTTTTATATAGAAGATTTATTTGCGGAGCTTGGATACGAAGATTTTAAATTCGACACTTTAAAGGAAAACGGATTGATATATAGAAAAGATTATATACAAAACGGAAACAATATTCATTCGCAAAAAGAAAATATGATGAGTCTGTTTTTATATAAAGAAAATTATCAATATCCGAACGATATTATTTTCGATAAAGATATTAAAAATGTGGTTAATTCTACTTATGATAAATACGAAATAAACGGTTATACGAATCCCGAAAAATTTATTTCGATATTAAAAGAAGATTTGTCAAATATTATATCGGTAAGTAAAATAAAAGAGATAATGGAATGTCCGATTAAATATATTTATACGAGATTATTTGAAAGAGATTCTATAGATTCTTTGGTTATGGGAATAAATCGTATGGATAAAGGAACTATTTATCATAATATTTTTGAAAATTTTTATAACAAGATAAAAGAAAAATTCAATAATAATTGCAAATTGAAAGAAACGGATTTTGAATCTTATAAAACTATTTCAAAAGAAACTATAGAAGAATATTTAAACAAAAAAGAAATAAAAATTTACAACGAAATAGACAAAGAAGTTATAAAAGAAGAGATTAATAATGTTATGGATTCTTTTATAAAATACGAAATAGATTTGGCTCAAAATAGCGATTATATTCCAAATAATTTTGAAGAGAAAATAAAAGAGATGGAAGTATATTCTTATAATAGTTATAATATAAAAATATCTGGACGAATCGACAGAATAGATTTTAGTTATTCTAACGATAATAAAATAAACGGAATAAGAATAGTCGATTATAAAGCGAGTTCTTATCAAAAAGAATTAAAGAAAAATATGTCTATAGAAGAAATTACAGACGCTTATTTACAACCGATTTTATATTTAAAATATGCCATAGATGAATATATAATAAAACCTAATTCGAATAACGATTTAAATATAGACGAATTAGTCGAAAGATGCGAAGTTGCATTTGCAATTTATAAAGAATCAAATATGGTAAATAATAAAGAAAGTTATATTATATATAGCGATAAAGACATTCTTTTATCAATTTGCGGATATAAAGAAGGAAATTATAATTTGAACGACTATTTTGACAAAGTATTTAAAAATATATTCGAAGATAAATTAATTGCCGTTTCGGGCGAGCAATGTTTGAATTGTATAAACTCTCAATATTGCGAATTTGTTTATCAAAATGAAGAATAAATGATTATTATAAATATTGACGATATAATAAAACATATTCGATTCAATCTTCAATAATATTTAAAAAATTTTTAGTTGCATTAATTATATAAAATATTTTCTCTCGGCATTTCATTAAAAAGATTTATTATATAAATATTCCTAAAATTTTATTTTATTAATTGTTTACAGGGAGTAATAAACGATATAGAAAATTTAAGAGACATAGAATATATGATAGTTGAATTTTATGGAAACTAAAGCGAAAATTTATGCGATTATTGTAAAAAATATATAAAGCATATAAAAATAATGAAATGTTGATTAAAAAGTTTTATTTAGAATTTCGATATAATCCACATTATAACCGATAAAACTATACTCGCTATTATGCATGTGACGATTGGAAATGCAAAAGTAAAATTTTCTTTTTTGATTACTATATCGCCTGGCAATTTTCCAAAAGGAAGTTTTATATTCAAAAGCATCAATATTCCGATTATGACGGCTATTGTTCCAATTGCTATCAATAATTTTGCAAAATAATTATTCATAAATTATTCGGACATCCTTTTATTTAATTTTTCTATATCCTTATCATGTCCCGCTATTACCAAAATATCTCCTTCTATTAAAGATTCGTCTGGGTCGGGAGTGCAATCAACCGTCACTTTTTTCTCTCCCAAAATGCTTATTGCTTCTTTTTTTATAGCTACTACATTTATTTTATATTTTTTTCTTAAATCTAATTCTTTCAAACTTTTTCCCGCAAGTCCCGGATGAACAGGAAATTCAACTATGGAATGATATTCCGTTAAATCGTATAGAAGTAAAGATTCTCCAACCTCGAGCTGCTCCGCTATATGAATTCCCATAGATTCTTCGGGGCTTACCAAATGCGTCACTCCAATCATACTTAAGATGGCTTTATGTTTTTCATCGGAATATCGAGCTATTATATTTTTAACATTTAATTCTTTTAATAAAAGAGAAGTCAATATGCTTGTCATCATATCTTCGCCAATGGTGACTATAACGGCATCAAATTTATTTATTTCTATAGATTCGAGAGCTTCTTTTTGAGTAGAATCGAGTCTTATAGCTTGAGTGACATTATTTTTTATAGCTTCAATTTCGTTGATATCGTTGTCTATAGCCAAAACTTCTACAGAAGGTTTTCCCATAAGTCTATTTATCAAAGCTTTCCCTAATGTGCCAACTCCTATAACGGCATATTGCAACATAAAAACCTCTTAAATTAAAATTAAATCAAAATTATTAATTAATTATAGTTTAATACTAAAATTTGTCAAAAATTTTATAGAATATAATAGATATTTAGAGACATTTTACTATGATATTAGTAAGTTATAATTATTGACAATTTCCGCTTATATTTTAAATTTCTAACAAAATGGCAAATTTTTGACAAAGCCGTTTTTTTGACTATACTTGATAATATGTGATAGAAAACGAATAATTATCAAAGGCAATAAAATAAATTTACAACCTATTTGATAATTATGGGTTTAAAAATTATGAATAAAAAATTACAAGTCTATGACAATTTTTATAATTAAACGGAGGTAATATGGCTAATAAAGGCAGAGTAATAATAGATAAAGAAGAATGTAAAGGATGTTCCAACTGTGTTTCGGTTTGTCCCACTAAAATATTATATTTGGATAAAGACAATATGAATTCTTGGGGATATTATCCTGCATCGGTTACAGATATGGAAAAATGTATCGGATGTACCAACTGCGCTATGATGTGCCCAGATTTATGCATCACAGTAGAAAGATTAGATAAATAAGAGCAAAGAAAGGAGAGAAAATATGGCTAAAAAATTAATGAAAGGAAACGAAGCTATGGCAACCGCCTCAATAGCCGCCGGATGTAAATGTTTTTTCGGTTATCCCATTACTCCTCAAAACGAGATACCCGAATTTATGTCTAAAGCTATGTTCGAATCGGGAGGTTATTTCGTTCAAGCAGAAAGCGAAATTGCTGCTATTAATATGGTTTACGGAGCCGGTGGAGCGGGAGCGCGAGCTATGACTTCTTCATCTTCTCCCGGAATAGCCTTAAAACAGGAGGGAATTTCATATCTTGCGGGAGCGGAAATTCCAGCCGTTATACTTAATGTTATGCGAGGAGGACCGGGACTTGGAGGAATACAGCCTTCTCAAAGCGATTATAATATGATGACTAAAGGTGGAGGAGACGGCGATTATAATTGTCCTGTGCTTGCTCCTTCAAATTTGCAAGAAGCTAGCGATATGGTTATGGAAGCTTTCGACTTGGCGGATTATTATAGAACGCCCGTTTATGTTGCCGCGGACGGTTTTATTGGACAAATGATGGAACCTGTAGAAATAATTTATAAGCCTAAATACGAAATTAAAGAAAAAACTTGGGCTACCAACGGAATGCGGGGAAAAAGAGAAAAAAATATAATCAACTCGTTATATTTGGATGCAGAGCCTCTATATAAGCATAATCTGCATTTACAGGAAAAATTTAAAATGATTAAAGAACGAGAAGCGAGAGCGGAAAAATATAAAACAGAAGACGCCGACATTATATTGGTTTCTTACGGGACTATGTCGAGAGTTTGCCGAGGTATAGTCGATTCTTTAAGAAAAGAAAATAAAAAAATCGGGTTGATAAGACCTATAACATTGTGGCCCTTCCCAGAAAAAGAATTTAAAAATAATAATTGTAAACTCTATATAAGCGTTGAAATGAGTATGGGACAGATGATAGACGATATAAAATTGGCATGCGAATGCAAAGTTCCCGTAAAATTTTTTGGTAAAGCGGGAGGAGTAGTTCCGACTTCGCATGAAATAATGGATGCCATAAAAGAATTTGCTGGAGGAATTTTATGATAGTTTTTGAAAAATCAAAAGGTTTAACTAATGAAAGGACGCATTATTGTCCCGGTTGTATGCATGGAACTTCACAGAGAATAATAGCGGAATGTTTGGAAGAGCTTAATGTTTTGGATAGAGCGGTTGGGATAGCTTCGGTTGGATGCAGCGTCTTGGCATATAATTATTTTAATTGCGATATGCAACAAGCGGCGCATGGCAGAGCGCCGGCTGTAGCTACGGGAATCAAGCGAGCCGTTCCAGATTCCGTAGTATTTACTCTTCAAGGAGACGGAGATTTAGCAGCTATCGGAACTGCAGAAATAGTTCATGCGGCGGCAAGAAGCGAAAATATAACGGTAATATTTTTGAATAACGCTATTTACGGTATGACGGGAGGACAGATGGCGCCTACCACTTTGGAAGGACAAAAAACCACGACTACTCAAGCGGGAAGAGATTTTAAAAGGGCGGGAAAACCTATAAAGGTATGCGAAATGCTCGCCACAATAGACGGCGCCACATTTGTCGAGAGAGTCGCTTTGGATACTCCGGCAAATATAAGAAAGGCGAAAATAGCCACTAAAAAAGCTTTTGAAAATCAACTTGCGGGAAAGGGTTTTTCGATAGTGGAAATGCTCACAAGTTGCACTACGAATTGGGGAATATCTCCAACGGAGTCGCATAAATGGATAAGAGAATATTTGATTCCTCATTATCCTATGGGAAATTTTAGAAACGATTGATAAAGGAGTTATTATTTATGAAAACCGAAAGAATTATTTTCGCTGGTTTCGGCGGTCAGGGAGTTATGTCAATGGGACAAATGATTGCTTATGCGGGAATGATAGAAAATAAAAATGTTACTTGGTGTCCTTCATACGGTCCAGAAATGAGAGGCGGAACGGCAAACTGTTCTGTTGTGGTAAGCGATGAATTAGTAGGCTCTCCTTTAATATCGCATGACGCTACAGCAGCGGTTATAATGAATCTTCCGTCTTTAACCAAATTTGAAAAGGATATTCTGCCCGGCGGAGTAATGTTAATAAATTCTTCTCTTATCGAAAAAAAATCTTCAAGAGACGATATAAAAGTAGCCTATGTGGAAGCAAATAAAATAGCGGGCTATTTGGGAAATGCTAAAGCTGCAAATATGGTTATGCTTGGAGCTTTGCTTTCTTTGGACAATATAGTTTCGTTTGAGAGCGTTCAACAGGCTTTCTTAAAAGTATTCGGAGAGAGAAAAAAAGAATTTCTGCCCGATAACGAAAAGGCTTTGAATGCGGGAGCTGAGTCGGTAAAACATTTGATTTCTTAAACAAATTCGTAGTTTAAAATTTATTTGTATTTTTTATAATTCTAATATAATATATTACTATATAATTTTACAGAAATGTGTTTGTATAAATTACAATTAATTACAATCTGATGGATAGCAAATGATAACGCAAACAAGATATATTCCTAATTTTATTAAAATTCAAAAAATGAACAATGAATCTATAAAACTCAAAACAATGCATATTATAGAATTTGAAAATATTAAATTAAAATGCTGTGATTATAAAGAATTATTAGAAGAAATGAAAGAACAAAAAATAAAAGTCGATTGTATTTTAACAGACCCACCTTACGGGATTTCTCGAAAAAATAATTTTAAAACTATGGGAAGAGCCGGAATTGATTTTGGAAAATGGGATTATAATTTTAATCAAACCGAATGGATAAAAAATTGTACCCCATTTTTAAACGATGGAGGTTCTATTATTGTTTTTAATGATTGGAAAAACTTTTCTTATATTGTAGAAGCTTTAGAAGATAGCGGATGCATAGTTAAAGACTTGCTTCGTTGGGAAAAACTTAACCCTATGCCAAGAAATGTAAACTCCCGATATGTGATTGATTTTGAATTCGCTATTTGGGCGGTCAAAGGTAAAAATCGTTGGGTTTTTAATAAACCAGAAAATGTATCTTATATAAAAGCGGTGTTTAAAAGTGGCGTTGTTCCCGGAGGTAAGAAGAGGCTACATCCTACTCAAAAACATTTGAATGTGATTGAGGAAATATTAAATATTCATACAAATGAAAACGATTTAATTTTTGACCCATTTAGTGGAAGCGGGACAACGGCTCTAGCCTGTCTTAATAATTCCCGTAAATTTATTGGTTCTGAAATAGATGAAAAATATTTTAAAAACGCATGCAAAAGATTAAATGCAGAAGTCAAACAATGATAATGTCACCTTTAAATTATTCTGGTAATAAATCTAAAATTTTAAAAACTCTTGTTAGTTTGTTTCCAAAAGATATTAATACTTTTGTAGATATTTTTTGTGGCAGCGGTATAGTGGGTTTAAATGCGGAATTTAAAAATCTAATTTTAAATGATAAAGAGAAACATATTATTAATTTGTTGCAATATTTCCAAAATAATTCTTTAGATTATATTTTAAATCAAATAAATAAAATTATTATACAATATAAACTTACTGATTCAAAAAATAGACCTAAAGGTTTTTACAAAATATATAAAAATGAAGGTTTATCAAGGTATAATAAAGATGGATTTTTAAATCTTCGAAAATCATACAATAAAAATCCAAACGAAATAAAACTTTTTGTTCTTATATTATTTGGATTTAATTATTTTTTACGCTTTAACTCTAAAGGTTTGTTTAATGTTCCTGTAGGAAAAACAGATTTTTCAGGTTCTCAATATCAAAAGACTATAATTTTTATCCAAGCTTTACAAAATAAAAATATTAAATTATTAAATTTAGATTTTAGAGACAAATCATTATATAAAAAAGGGGATTTTTTCTATTTTGACCCACCTTATATAATTACGGATGCTCCTTATAATGCGCTATGGAACGAAGAAGATGAAAAAGATTTATATGTTATTTTAGATTCTTTACATTTAACAGGAAAAAAATTTGCCCTTTCTAATGTTTTAGAATCTAACGGTAAAAGTAATAATTTTTTAAAAACTTGGAGTCGCAACTATACCGTAATTCCTATTGATAGGCAATATACAAATGCAAATTATAGACGAAAAAATTTAGGGAAAACGCAAGAAGTTTTAATTATAAATTATTAAAAGGAGATATAAAATGAAATCAGTTTATAAAATATTTTCGTTTAGCACTACAATTAGAAATCCGCAAAGGAATTCTGTATTTTTAGAATGCCTTAATAAATTTAACGGTTTGGTTTTTGATTCAAAAAATTCGAGGGCTTATTTTGAGGAACTTGTAAAGAATGGAATATATAAATTAAGCAATATTCCAGCTAAAATTAATGAAAAACTTATAAACGATGATACTTTAAATGATTCAGAATTTGAAGAACTTTTAAAATCAAATCCTCAAATTTCAAGCGAAGAAAAAATAAATTTTAGAATTAGAACACAGTTAAAAGCTTTAGAATCTCAAGGTTTTATAATATTTTCAGGCGATAAAAATAAACCAATTATAACAATGACAAATCTTGCCTTTGAGCTTATTAATAGAAAATCTTATATTACGGATATTTATTCTAAAATTATGATTGGCTTACATTCTGGTAATCCAGCAAGGAAATCCACGCTTAATAAAGCGAGAGTATTTTTAAACACAATTTTTGTTATTGATTTGCTTAAAAAAGAGTGGAAGAAATTAGGCAATGAACATAAAGGAATTTTAAAATATGAATTTAAAAGCTTCGTTTTGGGAATGAAAGACTGTGATTATAAAAAATGCGTCCAAGATATTTTAGAATATAGAAAAAATTACGGACTAAAAGAAAACGAAAAATATATAAACGATTATTTATTTAATAGATTGGGATTGAAGAAAATAAAATATGACAGCCTAAACGATTATGCCGATGAAGTTTTTAGAAAATTTGAAATGACGGGGCTTTTAATTGCAAAAGGAAAATTTAAACATATATATTATGATTTTTCTAACTTTAATTCTAAAAAGATAGAATCTATATTAAAAATTTACAAAGATTATGATTATAAAGAATTTTCTAATATTGAGGAATATATAAATTTTGTAGACAATATAAAACTGCCTTGGTTAAATAGTGACGAAGTAAGAATAGAAGTTATTAAACAAAAAGCGAAGAGTCTTAATATTAGTATTAAAGATTCTGATTTTGAAAATTTAAATATTTTAGAAGAATCTCTTAATCAAAAATTTTACAATAAAGCTCTTCAAAGGGCTATTTTACAAAGCGATATGGAAGAACTTTTAGAAGAGTTAAAAATTTTGGCTTCTTTATCAAATGCAAAATCTAAATACGATATACCTGAACCTTTACGATTAGAATATTTGCTTGCTTTGATTTTAGGCAAGAAATATGGAATTACAAAACTTTATTCAAATCTTATCTATAATGAAAACGGTATTCCGTTATCTTATGCTCCTGCTGGCAAAATAGATTTGGAATATCAAGATTTTCTTTTTGAAGCAACAATGATAAAAAATAGAAATCAACAATTAAATAGCGAGACTACGAGTATAGCAAGACATATGAAAGAAAGTCAAGATAAAAGACAAGAATTTTTAAGAACTATGTTAATTGCTCCTTATATTCATTGGGATGTGGCATTATTTTTTAAATTTTGTGCTAAAGAATTTGAGAGTAAAATTGCTCCAATTACGATTATAAAATTTATAGAGTTAATAAAAAAATCTCCAAATTTTAACGATTTTCAAATTAATTTTGATAAGTTTGTAAATCGACTTGTTAACGAACAAACTCAAAATTATATAGATTCTATAAATTTTAATTAATACATCCTGAAAATATACCATTTAAAAAAATTAAAATTGATAATTTATTTTATAAGCTATATAATTTATCTCATTATGAAAGAAAATATTTTAAGTAAAAAAACGGATATTGAAAATATAGAAGATATAGCTAAATTTTTATGCGATATTATAAAAGAAGGCGATTTAATAATAATGAAAGGAAATTTAGGTTTCGGTAAAACAACTTTTGTGAGAATATTTGCAAAATTGCTAAAAAGCGAAGATATTATAAGCAGTCCTTCTTTTACATTAATAAACGAATATGATATAATTCTTGCAGACGAGGAAACTACATTAAGGCATGTCGACCTTTATAGACTTTCTTCAAAAGATGAATTGGATAATATAGGATTTAAAGATAAAATTAAAGAAAACGGAATCACTATGATAGAATGGGGCGATAAATTCGAGGACTATTTCGACAAACCGTATTATGAACTTGAAATTGAAATGATAGAAGAAAACGCTCGTTTATATAGGATAAATTTAATTTCATGAAATACCTAAAAAAAATTATATTATTGTTTTTATTCGTTTTATTTATTTCTTGTTTAAATTTAAACAACATTGAAAGAGGAACGATTCTATCGGCAAAAACCAAAGTGTCTTCTCTCAATATTTCAATCGGAGATGATATAATTTACGAAGTTCGCATTATTTCAAAAAACGACATCGATTATAAATTCGAGGATATTTCTTTTGACGAAAGAGAAAATCAATCGAGGATAATAGAGGTTGAAAATAAAACTAAAAATATCGGAAATTATAAAGAGAGAATTATAAAATACAGAATAGGTTTTTACGATATCGGGCAGTTCGTCATATTTCCTTTTAAAATTTCTTACGATTATAATAATCAATATAAAGAATTAAACGGAGAGGATATTAATATATTGGTTTATTCTTTTTCTGACGGAGATGTTTTGCCTCCTTTAAAGTCAACTATGTCTATTCCTATGCCTCAATATGTTTGGTTGATTATTTTAGCGTCCGCATTTTTAATATTAGTTTTGATAGTTTTAATATTTTTTATAATTAAATATGTAGAAAAAAGATTTAAAGAGAAGGCGATTATAAAAGAAGACGAAGAAGCTTTAAACTATTTAAAAAATATGGATTATAAAATATACTTTTCTGAAAATAAATTTGCCGAGTATTATTTTGAGCTCACTTTTATATTTAAAAGATATTTAACTAAAAGATTTTTATTTAATATAGAAGATATGACGACAAGCGAAGTTAATCAACTGTTTGATAAAAACGAATTCAAAAAAGGCGACTATATAATAAATATGCTTAAAAACTCCGACTATGTTAAATTTGCAAAACAAATTCCAAAAATTGAAACTATGCAAAAAGATTACGATTTTTGCAAAGAATATATAATTGAAAACGGAAATTTACATGATGTTTTAAAACTTAAAGAAAAAGAAGATAAAAAATTAAAAAAGAAAAATATCGCTTCGATTGTAAATAATCTTGTAAATAATAATTAAAGTGATTTATAAAAAATAAAATGAACGAATACGATTTAAAAGACACTATAGTAGCTCTTTCGACTCCTTTTTCTAAAAGCGCTTTAGCCGTAGTAAGAATGTCGGGAAGTAAATCGTTGGAGATAGCCTCTAAAATATGTTTCTATGCAAATAATGAAAATAAAAATATAAAAAAATTTGAACATAGAAAAAGTTATTATGCGTTAATAAAAGACGAAAATAACATTCCGATTGACGAGTTAATTTTGCTCACTACATTATCTCCAAACACTTTTACGGCGGAAGACACGGTAGAATTTATATGTCATGGAAGCATAGTGATTATAGAGTCTTTAATAAATTTAATAATAAGAAACGGAGCGAGAGCGGCAAATAGAGGAGAGTTTACTTATAGAGCCTATATAAACGGTAAAATAGGAATAAGCGAAGCCGAAGCGGTGCATGATTTGATTGATTCCAACAATAGACTTATGGCGGAAGCGAGCATATATAAAATGAGGGGAAGACTCACCCGAGAGATTGACAAACTCAGAGAGAATATAAAAAATTCTCTCACTCTTGTTTACGGAGAGCTTGATTTTCCGGAAGACGAAACAGAAAATTTTTGTTACGAAAAACTTATAGAAAATTTTTATAATATAAAAAAAGATATAGAAAATATTTTAAACAATTCGAAGAAAGTGGAAAATCTTATAAACGGAATAAAAGTTGCGATATTGGGAAAAGTAAACGCGGGAAAAAGCAGTATTTTTAATATGATATTAGGCAAAGACAGAGCGATAGTTTCTTCCGTTGCGGGAACTACGAGAGATTTTTTAAGCGAAAATATTTATATAGAAAATATTCCTTTTTGTTTAATGGATACAGCGGGATTTCATAAAGATGCGGATAATGATATAGAAATCGAGGGAATAGAAAGAGCGAAAAAATGCGCCTACGAATCTAATATTATAATCGCAGTTTTTGACGGAAGCGATAAAGTTGGAGAAGACGATATTAATTTGATAGAGTTTTTAGAAACCATAAAAGATAAAAGCATAATTTATTTGATTAATAAAAGCGATTTTCAAAATAAATTTAATTATAGTTTTAAAAGTCCGTCTATCGATATAAGCGCGAAAACAGAAGAAGGAAAAGAAAAATTATTCGATGCTTTGAAAAGTTATATTAAAGACGACGATATTCAAATATTCAATAAAGAAAGTTATGTGAATAATAGAGAGAGGGGATATTTGGAAAACGGACTTAAACGGCTTAATATATGCGTAGAAAAATCCGAACAAAATTATTCTTTGGATGAAATTGCCGAAGAGATGAATATATTAAACGATATTTTGGGAAATGTTAGCGGTAAAATAGACGCTGAAGAGATTATAAGCGAAATATTTGAAAATTTTTGTATTGGGAAATAATTTTAGAATAATATATTATTTATATTCCAATAAACTTTTTGCCAATTCGGAATCTATAATTATAGTATTCAAATATTTTCCTATTAAAGCCGAATAAACTGCATTAGATTTTATTAAGCCCGATGCTACTCCTACCACATTTTTTATTTTTTTCAAATCAGATAATTTCGCGCCTATTACTCTATTATTAATGTCTATATCTAATTCTTCTCCGTTTATATCGTAAAAATGAGCACAAATATCTCCTACGGCTCCAGCATTTTTTATTTTATTTAATTCTTCTTCGTTTATATATCCGGTTTTATATAAGCTATTGTTTTTTAATTCAACGCAACCTATTCCAACAAACGCTATATCTAAATTAGAAATCTTTTTTAAAATATTTTTTATATTATTATCGTTCATTAAAGATTTTGCTATATCTTTATTTCCAACGACTAAAGGAGCATGTATCATTAGGCATTGAGAATTTAATTTTTTGGATAAATATTGGGCTAGTAAAGGACCATCATAGTTTTTATTTTCATATCCCGTAGCGCCTATCATTTGTATGATATTTATGACGGAAGAATTTTTTGTGTTTAATTGTTCTATCATAGAAGATAATGACTGTCCCCATGATATTCCCACATTTTTAACTTTATCTATTAAATTTGAAAAATAATTTGCAGCCGCTATTCCTATTTCCTCAATAATTTCTTCATCCGAATTATTTAAACATTCTATAACTACAGCTTCCTTAATATTGAATTTATTTATTATTTTTTTTTCTAATTCTCTGTCTCTCCAAGGATATTTAATTTTAAAATCTACTAACGATAAGTCTTTCGCTTCTGATATTAATTTAGATATAGTTGGTCTGGCTATAGACATTATTTTTGAAATTTCTTCCTGATTTTTATTTTCTTTATAATATAGAAACGCTATTTTTGCTATTTGAGCCATTTTTTTATTATCGTAATGCATTTTGTAATTATATCATTATTCAAATAAAAATCAACAATATAAATCAAAAGTAAATTACAAAAATATATTAAATTTTATTACAAAAATACTTGACAATTGTAATTATTTTGTATATAATATATGGTATAAGAGTTTTACTCGTTTTAATAGATTACAATTTTTAAGGAGATTAAAATGTTTAATAATTATGGTTTCGGTAAGAAAAATCGTTTATCAAAAATAGTTATGGAAGATGGGAAAGCTTTAATGCTTGCTATTGACCATGGATATTTTATGGGCGCCACTCATGGCATGGAAATGCCAAAAATTCAAATTGAAAAATTGCTCCCGCATATAGATTCGTTAATGTTAAGCCCAGGCATATTGACAAGCCAAATAGATTCGGATTTTAATAAAGGAATAGTTTTAAGAGCAAGTGGTGGGAATACTATATTAGAAAACGACATTGATAACGAAGGGCTAATTTTAACGGCTAAAAACGCCATAAAATTAAACGCATCTGCTATAGCTGTTTCAATATTTGTTGGTTCACAACATTCCCATCAAACTATACTAAATTTGACTGATGCTATTAACGATGCCAATGAATACAATTTGCCTGTTCTGGGAGTTACCGCGGTAGGGAAGGCTTTAAAAGATAAAAAGGAAAAAAGATATTTGACTCATGCATCTAGGCTAGCTGCTGAACTTGGAGCGGATATAGTTAAAACCTATTATTGCGAAGGCTTTGAAGAGGTGGTAAAAAAGACAACCGTTCCTATAATCGTTGCTGGAGGACCAAAATTAGATAGTTATAAGGATGTGTTAGAATTATGCTATAACTCTATACAATGCGGAGCTATAGGTGTAGATATGGGGAGAAATATATGGCAATCGGACTATCCC
This sequence comes from uncultured Brachyspira sp., assembly GCA_964619175.1. Taxonomy (GTDB): domain Bacteria; phylum Spirochaetota; class Brachyspiria; order Brachyspirales; family Brachyspiraceae; genus Brachyspira. Next base: position 22,538 of record CAZUEE010000013.1, read on the forward strand.
GAAGCCATAACGGCGGGAATATCGTATATTATACATAAGAATTCTTCCGTAAAAGAGGCTTTGCAATTAGTCGAATCAATGTCTAATGATAAAACGAAGCGAAAAGAATATTTTGAAGTATCTGCTAAAGATATAGAAGATTCAAAAGTTCATTAAACAGGATATGTAATGGAAAAATTGTTGGAACTAAATAATATATGGAAAGTTTTTGACGGAGTTCCCGTTCTTAAAGGTTTGGATATTTCTTTAATGGAAGGAGAAGTTCATGCCATACTTGGAGGAAACGGTTCTGGAAAATCGACATTAATGAAAATTATATCTGGAACTTATCAATGCAGTAACGGGTCTATAAAGTATTTAGGTAAAGAAGTTAATTTTATAAGACCATATAAAGCTCATAGACAAGGCATATATTTAGTTCCACAAGAGCCTAAAATATTTCCTTATCTATCTATATTAGAAAATATTACTATGGGACTTTCTAAAGTAAATGGAGGTATCGTAGATAAAGTAAGATTAATAGCCGAAAGAATAGGTTTTAAAGTTTCATTAAGAGACGATGCCGGAAAATTAACTATAGCCAATCAGCAGCTGGTTGAAATAATAAGAGGTCTGATTAGAGATGCAAAAGTTTTGATATTAGACGAACCTACAAGCACTTTAACCATTAAAGAAGTAAAATCTCTTTTTGATATAGTTCGACCTTTATTAAAAAATAATATAGGAGTATTTTTTATATCCCATAGAATAAATGAGATATTTGATTTTTCTGATAGAATAAGCGTATTAAGAGATGGCAATATAGTATTGTCTGGAAAAACTCCAGATTTTTGTCCTATAGATTTGATAAAAGCTATGATTGGAAATTCGGAATATAATATCTCGCAAAATATTAATTACGAATATAATATAGGGAAAGTTATGCTTTCCGTTCATAATCTATCTTCCGAAATTTTTAAAAACATATCTTTTGATGTAAGGGAATCTGAGACATTAGGAATAGCCGGTATAGTAGGAGCCGGTAGGACGGAATTGGCATCCGCAATAGTAGGATTAGAGCCTTATCATAGCGGCGAAGTTATAATGGAAGGAAAGAAATTGCCCCCTTGCGACGCTAAATCTGCCAGAGAAGCAAAAATATCTTATATACCAGAAGATAGACATAAATTTGGCATATTTTTAGACATTCCTTTTTATGAAACGATATCTTCTGAAATATTAAAAAAGATTTCAAAAGTATTTTTAAATAAAAAGTTAGAAAAAGAAATAGGGAAAAAATATGTCGATGAATTAAAAATAAAAGTCTTAAACAACGAGCAAAATTCAAGAATGCTATCTGGAGGAAATCAGCAAAAAGTGGTTATATCAAAAATTTTAACTACCGTTCCTAAAGTGGTTATTTTGGACGAACCTACCAGAGGAGTGGACGCTAAAGCAAGAGAAGATGTTTTTCAAATAGTCGGAGATTTAAAGAAAAAAGGTGTCGCAGTTATTTTAATATCGAGCGATTTGGAAGAAGTTATTAATAATAGCGATAGAATTATAGTAATACATGCCGGAGAAATAAATTTAGAATTGGATAAAAAAGATTTTTCTATGGAAGTTATTACACAAGCGTCTTTTGGAGTTATATAATGTTTTCTTTAAAAAATAAAATAAGAGAATTATTCATTAAAAGGGAATCTTTAGTATTTATAATTTTGGTTTTTATAGTTTTGCTTTGCGGAATTTTCAATAATGATTTTATTAAAATAAATAATTTGCTTGGTATACTCGTTTCAAGTTTAATTCTTATAATGTTGTCGGTGGGAGAAACTTTTGTGATAATCACCAAAGGAATAGATGTTTCTGTTGGGGCAATAATGGGATTATCAGCCGTTTGTATGGGAATAGTTGCAAATATTAATGTTGAACTATCTTATTTTGTGGCTATATTAATTGGAATATTGGCAGGCACTATAAACGGATTTGGAATATCAATAATCGGTATTCCTCCAATAATAATGACTTTAGGAACTATGGGTCTTTATAGAGGATTGATGCCTATAATAACTGGAGGCAGTTGGGTAGATTCTGTTCCACAATCTATAAAAATTGTGGCTCAAATTAAAGTATTTAATATAAATCTATTCGTAATAATAGTTTTTGTAGTCGTTTTAATTTCAATGCTTATATTAAGATTTTTATCTATAACGAAAGCGTTTTATGCCGTGGGCGGAAACGAAGAAGGTGCTTTTAATTTGGGTATAAGTGTTAGAACTACTAGATTTTTTGCATATTTAATATCTGGATTTTTTGCATCCTTAGCCGCAATTATATTTGTTTCTCAATTGAGTTTTATATCTATGAATGCCGGAAACGGAGAGGAGATGAGAGCTATTGCTTCAAGCGTTTTGGGAGGAGTTAGTTTATCTGGAGGTGTAGGAACTCCCGTATCTTCGTCTATAGGAGCGATATTTTTAACTACCATAAACAGCGTTCTTATTTTTCTAAAAGTGCCTTCTTATTGGAATGACGCTATAGCGGGAGCTATATTGATAGCCATAGTTTTATCAGATTATAAGGTCAGAAAATATTTAGAGTATATGAGAAAGAGAGCAAGATTTTCTTCCGTTAGTTTAAAAAATAAGATAGAAAAAATTTCAAGGGGAGTTAAGTGAAAATTTTTATTATAAAATATTGTAAAAATTGGGGATTCATTTTGTTTATATTATTAATATTGGAAATATTCGTAATAGGATTAGTTAACCCGACTTTTCTTAATATAAACAACCTTTTATATTCGTCTAATGATTTTATGCATATAGTAATAGTATCTATACCTTTTACTTTAGTATTAGTTACAGGAGGCATCGATATTTCTATTACCTCGGTTATGGGACTTACTTCTATAATATTTGGTATGCTTCATACTTTTTTGGATATGCCATTTTTTATAGCCATTATTTTAGCTTTATTATGCGCTTCTATATGCGGATTAATTAACGGAGTTTTAGTAACCAACACGGATATTAATCCTTTAGTCATAACTCTAGGCACTATGTTTCTTTATAAAGGAATAGCTATAGGTATTGCCGGTTCTTCTGGAGCATCTGGTTACAACGGTATAACGGGTTTTTCTAATTCTTTTTTGACTTTAGCTTACGGAAGTTTGGGAAATATTCCATATCCTTTGATTTTTATAATTTTTCTTACTATTGCGTTTGCAATTATTTTGCATTTGACAAGATTAGGAAGGCAGTATTATTTGGTTGGAGTTAATAAAGATGTGGCTTTATATAGCGGAATAGCAGTTAAGTTTACTATAATCACAGCCTATATATTTACAAGTTTATGTTCGGGAATATCGGGAATAATACTAACTTCTTATTTTACTTCTGCAAGAAGTGATTTAGGTTCGGACGCTCTACTTCCAACTTTAACTTCTGTGGTTCTTGGAGGAGCGAGTATAAACGGCGGAAGCGGATTTATAGTTAATACGGTTATAGCATGTTTTTTTATAGGATATTTAAAACAAGGACTTATGAGTATTGGTATAAGTAGCGATGTGTCTCAAATAATAGTTGGTATATTGTTAATACTGACGGTTACATCGAAGATAATTATATCAAAAATAAGATTAATAATGTTAAATAACAAAATTTTAAATAAAGTTATTTAAAAAATTTTATTATTAGGAGGATACTTATGTATCAAACAAAATCTTTTAAAAATTTTTTAACTAGAGTTTTTATTTCAATAATAACTCTTGCGATTATTTTCTCCTGTTCCGATTCTAAAGAACAATCATCATCTGGAGAAAATATAAAAATCGCATTTATCCCAAAGATAACTGGAAATGGCTTTTTTGAATCGGGTGGACGAGGCGCTCTTGAAATGGGACAACAACTAGGTATAACGGTTAGATATGATGGACCTAACGAAGCTAATGTTTCAAAGCAAATAGAATATATAAATAATTTTGCAAATCAGAATTATAACGCTATAGTCGTTTCATCATTGTCGCCGACCGCTTTAAATCAAGCTTTGGATAGAGCTAGACAAAAGGGCATACATATATTAACTTGGGACAGCGATGTAGACCCAGCTTATAGGTCGTTTTATATTAATCAGGGAACTCCAAAATTACTTGGAGAATTATTGGTGAAAATGACAGCCGACCAAATGCCGGATGCAAAAACTTCAAAGAAAAAAGTCGCATTTTTCTATTCGAGTCCAGAAGTTACAGACCAAAATGCATGGACTGAAGAGGCTAAAGCTTTAATAGCTAGAGAATATCCTAATTGGGAAATAGTAACTACTCAATACGGATATCAAGACCCTCAAAGAAGTTTGCAAACGGCAACAGATATATTGAATACTTATAAAGATATAAACGCAATATTATGTCCAGATTCAACGGCATTGCCAGCTCAGGCTCAAGCAGCTGAAAATTTGGGATTGGGTGGAAAAGTAATTATAGTAGGATTCTCCACTCCAAACGCCATGAAACAATATGTTGAAAGCGGAACGATAAAACAATTTGGATTATGGGATGTGGTGGTTCAAGGTAAATTGTCAGTTTATATAGCTTATCAGTTGGCTTTGGGAAAAACTTTTAAAGTTGGCGATAAAATAGATGTTCCGGGAATTGGGAATGTAGAAGTTGCGGCTAATAAAGAACAAGGATATGATTACGAAGCCGATAATAACGGTTTAATTATATTACCCGAAAGAGTTGTATTTACAAAAGACAATATCAATAATTATGATTTTTAAGATTTAAGTCGTTAAGCGCCATTTAAAAATAATTTTGAATGGCGCTATAAAATAGGAGTTTTAAATGAAATATGTATTATCTTTAGATGCGGGAACGGGAAGCGTTAGAGCTATCATTTTTGATACAACCGGTAATCAAATAATAGAATCTCAAAGAGAATATACACATAAAGTTAATCCCAAATATACAGGCAGTATAGACTTTGATATAGACAATAACTGGAAACTTATTTGCGCATGTATTAAAGATGTATTAAAACAAATTTCCGCTAACGATATACTTGCAATTTCTACTACTAGTATGAGAGAAGCTTTCGTATTATACGATAAAAATAAAAATCCTATTTGGGCTTGTTCTAATGTAGATGCTAGAGCTTATAAGGAAACTATAGACTTGAGAAAAAATAAGGAATTAGAAAAGAATATATATTATATAAGCGGACAAACTTTTTCTTTGGGGGCGATTCCAAGATTATTATGGATAAAAAATAACGATAAAGACATTTATGATAGAGCATATTATTTGAATATGTTAAGTGATTGGATAGCCTCTTGTCTCGGAGCAGATATTTTTATAGACCCAAGTAATGGCTCCACATTGGGACTTTTAAATTTACAAACGAGAAATTTTGATAAAAGTATATTTGAAATGTCTGAGTTAGATTTTAAATTTGCAAACGCTAAAGTTATGGAATCTGGAACTATTATAGGAGAGGTTAATCATAATGCAAGCAAAGAAACGGGATTAAAAGAAGGAACTAAAATAGTTATGGGCGGAGGAGATGCGCAATTAGGAACTATAGGAGTTGGAGCGGTAAATGAAAAAGATACCGTTATATTAGGTGGAACTTTTTGGCAACAAGAAGTTAACATGAAAAGCCCTATTGTAGATAAAGATGCAAGAATAAGAATAAATTGCCATCCTATAAGTGATTTATGGCAGGCGGAAGGAATAGTGTTTTATCCCGGACTCGTTGCAAGATGGTTTAGAGACGCTTTTTGCGAAGATTTAAAAGAAATAGCAAAAAGAACAAATACCAATGCTTATAAATTATTATCTGATAAAGCTTGCCATATACCAGCCGGTTGCTACGGGCTTATTCCTATATTTTCAGATAAAATGAATTATATTTCTTGGAAGCATGCCGCTCCTTCTTTCATTAATATGACTATAGACCATGAAAAAACCAATAGATATTCTTTATTTAAATCTATAATGGAAAACGCCGCTATAGTAAGTTTTAATAATATAGAAACTATAAAGAATTTTTCTAATATAAATATAAACTATCTGACTTTTTGTGGAGGAGCTGCAAACGACCCTGTATGGTGTCAAATATTAGCCGATGTATTGCAGTTGGAAGTTAGGACTACAAAAGTAAAAGAAGCAACAGCATTGGGGGCTGCGATTTGCGCTTATGTTGGAATAAATTTATATAAGGATTTTTATGAAGCGGTCGATGTTTCCGTTAAGAAAGATACTATATATTATCCGAATAAAAGTAATTCTGAAGTATATATAAATCTTATAAATAAATTTAACGATGTATATAAAATTCAATTGGAGCTGGCTGATAAAAATTTAACCGCTCATATGTGGAAAGCTCCTGGCGAATAATAAAATAATAAATGTGGATAATAAAAAATTTTAACAGAAATTTAACAGAAAGAGGTAGACAACAATGAAAAAGTTAAACGAATCTGAAATAATGTATAGAAACAATAATATATCCGGTCCTAAATATTTATTAAGAGGTCCTTATTGCGATGTAGGTTTAGTTATAATACAACCGGGTGAGGATTTTAATACTCATTATCATCAAAATACAGAAGAGGATTTTTATACTTTGGAAGGAAAAGTAGATATTTATGTCGATGGAGAAAAAATTGTAATTTCCGAAGGCGATATTATACAATTGCCACCTCCAGCTAAACATTATATAAAAAATAATTACGATAAGCCTTGGAAAGCTTTATTCGTAAAAGCGCCTTTTAACGAAAAAGATAAAGTTAATGTTGATTGGCTTCCAGAAGAATAGAAATAATTTTTAATATAAATTATTTTGTTTACATTTAATATATAATAAAATGATGGTAAAAAATATTCTTTAACAAACATATTTTAAAATAATTTTTATTTCAATTTATTTGATTATAAATTATAATAATTAAACAAATTA
>CAZUEE010000014.1:0-18770 GCA_964619175.1 uncultured Brachyspira sp.
ACAATACAATAATTTTGTAAAAATATTTGCATTATATTTTTTAATAAAAAACTTATTCGTCAATAAAATAAAATTACATATTTTGTGGTTAATCGAAGCCGCTTTTTTATTCAATTATAAATAGGAGATTATTTTATGAAAAAATTTAAATTATTTTTAAGGAATATGGCAAAAAAAATTTTACCAAATATGTCAGTAGAACAATGGGAGTTTATACGAAAAGTTTATGTATTCTATGCAAAATTCTCCAATTTATTTAAATACGGAGATTATAACTTTTTTACGGGAATAAGTATAGAAATTTCAACATATTGTAATAGAAAATGTTCTTATTGTCCAAATTGCGAGCATGAAACTCCAAAATTATTTGCCTATGAAGATATCGTTTATAAAGCCATAGATTATCTTGCCGAATTAGATTATAGCGGTTGGGTTAATTTTTCATTTTTTAACGAACCGACTTTAGATAAAAGATTAATAACTTTTGTAAAATATGCAAACAATAAAATACCTAAAGCTACCGTTATGATGTTTAGCAACGGAGATTTTTTGAATATTGAAAATACAAAAGAATATAAAAATGCGGGAGTTGACCAATTTATAATAACTATTCATGATAAAAATCCCGATAAATTATTTGCGAAATTATCAGAAATACAAAAAGAAATCGGAGCTTCGTTTCATATACAAATATTAAAAAATGAAAATCTTTGCACAAGAGCGGGTGAAATAAATATTAAAACTTCAGACCCTTTTAAATATTGCGATTATATAAGAAGTCCTGTGATAGATAAAGACGGAAATATGCTTATTTGTTGTAACGATTATTTTAGAGTTAGTAAAATGGGAAATATAAATGAAAAATCAATATTAGAAATTTGGAATAAACCGGAATATAAACTTTTAAGAAAAAAATTGAAAAATAATTTGGCAAACTCCGTGAAAAATAAAACCGTTCTCGAGCTTTGTCAAAAATGTTATTATAGCATGAACAATATTGATATTTTGGATTTATAATATATAATCAAAACAATATTTCGTTTAATAGATTATTCAAATTATTAAATACTTTAATTTTTAATATTTAATCGGATTGCATTAAGAGATGGAAAAACTTAAAAATTATTGGAATGAATTTTTAGAAATTTTAGAGAAAAAAGAAGAATATAACGCGATTACTCTTTTAGAAAGTTCTAATTTTATAATCGACGAAAATAACAATCCAACTATAATTTGTTCGGGCGATTTTGCAGCCACTCATATAAAAAAAGATTTTCTTAAAAGGATAGAGGATTTTTTTAGAGATAAATGCGGAAACGATATAGGCGTTAAAATTATAGTAGATGCAAATTTTATTAAATATCATGAATATAATAATCTTAAAGAAAAAATGGAAGAAGAGATTATAGAAGAAAATATTATTAGTAAAAATAATGTTAATTCTGTAAAAAAAACCGACAAATCGAATTTAAATAAAAAATTCAGTTTCGACAATTTTATTCAAGGCAATAATAACAGATATGTTTTTGAAGCTGCAAAATTGGTGTCTTTAAAAGCGGGAATAGAATATAATCCGCTATATATTTACGGGAGCGTTGGAATTGGGAAAACTCATATACTTCAGGCTATAGGAAATAATTATTTGGAAATAAACAAAAATGCAAAAGTGCTTTATATAGACGGAAGCGGTTTTAGAGACGAATATATTCATGGACTTCAAATTAAAAAGCCCGATATTTTCAAAAAAAAATATAAATCTCTCGATATGTTTTTGCTTGACGATTTACAACTTCTTGAAAGCGCTCAAGAAACTTCAAAAGAACTTTTTGAAATTTTTCAGACTTTGGATAACGCGGGCAAACAGATGGTATTCGTAAGCGACAAACCCCCAAAAGAATTGAGAAATATTGAAGCGAGACTTAAAAATAGATTTGAAAGAAGTTTGATATTGTCTATCGAGCCTCCGCAGTATGAAACGAGACTTGCGATTATAGAAAGAAAGATTAAAGATTTGAATACTTCCATAAACGAAGAGATTATGAAATATATGGCGGAAAATATTACTACAGATGTTCGAAAAATCGAAGGGGCTATAAGAACTTATTTGTCGGTTAGAGATATAATGAGAATTACTCCGAGCGTGGAACAATGCGAAGAGATGAATATTTTTAAAGATTATTTTACAAGCAAACCTAAATTGCAAAACGCGACTATAAGAGAAATAAAAAAGAGAGTGTCGGATTATTACGGAATAGAAATTTCTTTATTAGATGGCAAAGATAGAACTAAATTTATATCAAAGGCAAGACATATAGCGATGTATTTGGCATGCGAATATTCCAAAAAATCCGTTACGGAAATAGGTTTGAATTTTAATAGAGACCATGCTTCCGTTATTCATGGTAGAGATAAAATTAAAGAAGAGTTAAAATCCAAAACTTATTTGTCGGTTGAAGTAGAAAATATAATAGCTAGTTTTAATGCGGATAGTTAAAAAATTTTTTATTATTTTTTTATTTTATGCTATTGACATTTATTTTATTTTGTATAAAATAAACAAAGTATTATTATGTTTATTAATATAATAATACGATTTTTTCATAAACCTCCTTATAATTCCCACTGCGGGTTTTCCCACAGTGGGATGCTTTTATTTGTGATTTTATTTTTTCTTAATTTTAGAAATGTTTAAAAATAATACAAAAAACATATATTTTAAAGTTTAATAATAATACAATTTTTATTCTATATATTATTTTTTATTATATTTTTAATAAAATTCATTGAAAATATAACAAAAAACCTCGTATTTTATCAATAATAATTGGCATATTTATTGCATATAATATAGCATAAGATAATTAAAAGGAGCTATAAAATTAAATGGAAGAATCAAAAATTGAAAACGAGCAAACTAACGAAACGGAAAAGTCCGATAACGAGAATAATGAAACTCTAGAAAATAACAATGAAAACAATAATAATGAAAATAATGAAGAAGAAAATAAAGAAAGCGTAAATAAACAGTTATTGGAAGAAAATAAAAAAATAGAAGAATTGGAAAATCAAAACGCCGAATTGAAAGATAAATATATGCGAGCTATGGCTGAAACTGAAAATATTAGAAAACGAGCGGCAAAAGAAAAAATCGAAACGATAAAGAGGGCGAATAAAGATTTATTATTATCTCTTTTAAATTTTATGGATAACTTTGAAAGGGCTATAAAAGCGGGCGAAAGCAATCCCGATATACAAAATAGCGAATATTATAAAGGAATAGAATTGATACATAAACAGTTTATAGATTTTATTCATGATAACGGAGTGGAAGAAATAGAATGTTTGGGAGGAGAATTTGACCCGAATATGCATGAGGCTTTAACTATGGTTGAAATTCCCGACTGCGAAAATGAAAAAATTGTGGAAGTTTATGCAAAAGGATATAAATTAAACGACGAACTTTTGAGAACTGCTAAAGTTATAGTTGGAAAGCCGCTTAAAACAAAAGAAAATAAAGAGGCTAAAGAATAAATAATTAAATTGTTATAAAAAAATTAAAACAAAAATTAAATAAATTTTAGAAAGGAGATTTTTTATGGCTCATATTCAACTTTTTAGGGCTTATTACGAACCAAAAACCGACAAACAACATATTAATACGGTTTTGCAAGATTTAACGGATAAGATTAATAAGCATATTGAAAATAGGGAAGTAATAAATGTAGACCTTAATACTTCTCATTTGGGAAACGGTCACACGGAATATATCGTTAGCGTTCTGACTAAAGATTAATAAATATTAGTTTGAATGCAAATATATTAATAATTTTTTAAGGAGAAAATACGATGAGTAAAATAATAGGAATAGATTTAGGAACTACAAATTCATGCGTATCCGTAATGGAAGGCGGAAAACCTGTAGTTATAACGAATAGCGAAGGAAACAGAACGACTCCTTCTATAGTCGCTTTTACTAATAAAGGCGAAATTTTGGTGGGACAACCCGCTAAAAACCAAATGGTAACTAATCCCGAAAATACAATATTTTCAATAAAACGGTTTATGGGAAATACCTATAACGAAGTAACCGAAGAAAGGTCAAGAATGCCTTATACGGTTTTAGAGGAAAGCGGCAAGGTAAAAATAAAAACTTTAGAAGGAAACTTTACTCCTCAAGAGATAAGCGCTAGAATACTTCAAAAGATGAAACAGACGGCGGAAGAATATTTGGGAGAAACGGTAACAGACGCAATCGTTACAGTTCCGGCGTATTTTAACGACAGTCAAAGACAATCCACAAAAGATGCAGGTCGCATAGCGGGACTTAATGTTTTAAGAATAATCAACGAACCTACGGCTGCCGCATTGGCTTACGGCATAGAAAAAAAGAAAGATGAAAAAATAGCCGTTTACGATTTGGGAGGCGGAACTTTTGATATATCTATACTCGAATTGGCTGACGGTTTATTTGAGGTAAAAAGCACGAACGGAGATACTCATTTGGGAGGAGACGATTTCGACCATGCGGTGATAGATTGGCTTATAAGCGAGTTTAAAAAAGAACAAGGAATAGATTTAAATAACGATAAAATGGCTTTGCAAAGATTGAAAGAGGCTGCAGAAAAAGCGAAAAAAGAACTTTCAAGCTCTTTACAAACGGATATTAACTTGCCTTATTTGACTGCTGATGCTTCTGGTCCTAAACATTTGAATGTATCTTTGTCAAGGTCTAAATTCGAAGAGTTAATAAGAGATTTGGTTGAAAAAACTAGAATCCCTTGTGAAAAAGCCATTCAGGATGCGGGACTTACTTTAAATGATATAAACGAGGTTATATTGGTTGGAGGTTCTACAAGAATTCCTTTAGTCCAAGAAACGGTTAAAAATATCTTTAATAAAGAACCGAATAAAAGCGTAAACCCAGACGAAGCTGTGGCTATGGGAGCGGCTGTTCAAGGAGGCATTATAAAAGGCGATGTTAAAGATGTTCTGCTTTTGGATGTAACTCCTCTTTCTTTGGGAATCGAAACCGAAGGAAGCGTAATGACGGTTTTAATAAATCGAAACACCACAATACCTACTCATAAGAATCAGGTATTTTCGACTGCGGCGGATAATCAGCCTTCCGTAACTATAAGAGTTTTACAGGGCGAAAGAAAAATGGCTAACGACAACAGAGAACTTGGAAGATTCGATTTGGTTGGAATACCACCCGCTCCTCGAGGAGTGCCTCAAATAGATGTTTCTTTCGATATAGACGCTAACGGAATAGTGCATGTATCGGCTAAAGATTTGGGAACTGGAAAAGAACAAAAAATAAGAATAGAATCTTCAAGCGGATTAAGCGAAGAAGAGATTAACAGAATGGTTCAAGATGCAGAAAAGCATGCGGAAGAAGACAAAAAGAAAAAAGAAGAAGTCGAAGCTAAAAATAACGCCGACCACATGATATATCAAACGGAAAAATTATTGAAAGAATCGGGAGATAAATTGCAACCTTCCGACAAAAACGATATAGAATCCAAAGTGTCCGCTTTAAAATCGGCTATAGATTCAAATAATACGGACAATATTAAACAAGCCACGGACGCACTTCAGGCGGCTTGGAGCAAAGCTTCGGAAACTCTTTATAAACAAGGTCAGCAAACCTCCGAAAGCGGGCAAACTCAACAGCAAAGTCAAGGAAACGATAATGTTAACGAGGATACGGGAAGAAAAGACGAATCCGTTGTCGATGCCGATTACGAGGTGGTAGACGATAATGATAAAAAGTAAAAGTTGAATATAAAGTTATTGGCGGTTAAAATAAAATATGTTTTAGCCGCTAATTTGATTATATTGTTCTTTGATATATAATTATACGAATTAATATCATAAAATTTTTACTTAAAAGTTTTTACTAAAAATTGTTAGTAGGGTTTTAGTTTTGATTAATAAAATTATAAAAAAAGATAAAAAAAATATATTTTCTTTTCTAAACAAGAAGAAAGATATTCATACTTTGGAAACGATATATATAGCTTCGATGTTATCCATAGTCGGCGGTTATGTGGACGCTTATACATATATAACGAGAGACGGAGTTTTTGCCTACGCTCAAACTGGCAATATTATATTTTTTGCTATGAATTTGGCTGGAGCTAAATTTTACGATGCTATAAATTGTTTATTTCCAATATTTTCTTTTATATGCGGAATTTGGTTTGCTCAATTTATAAAAAAAATAACAAACGGAAAACATATAATGGAATGGGGTTATATTATTTTATTAATCAATACCATCATACTTTTTATGGTTGGATTATTTTCAGAAAACTTTCCAAATGCCATTATAGTGAGTTCGATTTCTTTTATATCGGCGGTTCAAATGACTACTTTTAATAAAGTTGAAGGGCTTTCTTATGTTACGAATATGTGCACGGGAAATTTGAAATCGGCTTCGGAACATATCTTTAATTTTTTATTTAGTAAGGATAAAAAGGGCATGAAAAACGGCATGAAATATTTGACTATTCTTTTATTTTTTACTTTAGGAGCTTATTTGGGAGCATTGTTTACCAATAGATTTGGGAGCAAATCTATTTGGATTGCATCTGGAATATTAATATTTGTAGATAGTTTTATGTTTTTTGAAAAAAGTTAATGTATAATTATATTTTATTTTAAGGATATTTATAAATGGCGGATAAGAGAGATTATTACGAAGTGTTGGGCGTTTCAAAGACTGCGGGAGCGGAAGAGATAAAAAAAGCCTATAGAAAATTGGCAATGCAATATCATCCCGACAGAAATCCAGGAAATAAAGAGGCGGAGGAAAAATTTAAAGAAGCTACAGAAGCTTACGAAATATTATCGGATGAAAAAAAGCGGTCGCAATACGATAAATTCGGATTTCAAGGAGTTCATAGCGATTTTTCGGACGCTTATGGCAGAGGCGGTTTCGATTTCTCTTCTATGTTTGGAGGCGGGTTTGGAGATTTGGATGATATATTTAGTTCTTTCTTCGGTGGCGGGTTTGGCGGTAGAAGTTCTACAAGACAGAGACGCGGAAACGATATAAGATACGATGTTAATCTTTCTTTGGAAGATGCCGTATTCGGTAAAAAAATGGAAATTAAACTCGATAAAAACGATGTTTGCGATGTATGTCATGGAAGCGGCGCCGAGCCCGGAACAAAAACTGCAACCTGTCCGACTTGCGGAGGAACGGGAGAAATTAGAACTTCTCAAGGATTTTTTAGCATCAGAAAAACCTGCAACAGATGTCATGGAAGCGGTTCTGTGGTAACGACTCCATGCAAAAATTGTAGAGGAACGGGAACGATTAGAAAACCAAAAACTATTTCCGTAAATATTCCAAAAGGTATAGACGATAATACTCAACTTAGAGTTTCAAGAGAAGGCGAGGCTGTAGCCGGCGGAGTCCCCGGAGATTTATATTTATATATCAATGTTTTGCCTCATAGGTGTTTTATCAGAGACGGAATAGATTTAATAACGGAAGTAGGCATCAATATAGTTCAGGCTACTTTGGGAACGGATATATTAATCGAAACTTTGGATAAGAAAAAAGTTAAAATAAAAATTCCTGCTGGAACGAATAGCGGGCAAGTATTTAAACTTAAAAGCGGAGGAGCGACTAATCTAAACAGAGGAGCGCGTGGAGATTTGCTCGTTATAGTAAATATAGATGTCAATAAAAAATTGTCGGCGGAAGAGAAGAGACTTTATAACGAATTGAAGAAAGTTATTCCAAGTAATGATGAGCCAGAATTAAGAAAACCTAATAAAAGTATTTGGTGATTTTATTTATTTATATTTTATTTTTTTTATGAAAAATTTAAATTATAAAAAATAAAATTTTTTAAATTAAAGTATTGCAATTTTATTTAAAAAATGTTATAATTTTAATTAAATCAATTAAAAATTAAATAAAAAATAGGAGAAGAAAAATGAACAAGTTTCACAATGCAAACAGAATAAGTAATTCTTATTCGTTTAATTATTCAAAAAAATATAATAAAAAAAATAGCATTCTAAATCTCCTCTTGTCTATTCTAAATATTCTGTAAATCTGAAAATAATTTATAATATAAAATTTAAATTCGTTTTTTTATATTTTAAAAATATAAAAATTAATATAATTAAGGAGTTTATTAAATGAAGTTAAACGGTTCTGAAATAATCATGGAAGTTTTAATAGAGCAGGGAGTAGACACCGTATTTGGTTATCCCGGCGGAGCGGTATTATATATTTACGATGCGCTTTACAAATATAGAGACAAATTAAATCATATAATGCCCGTGGACGAATGCGGAGTAGGATATGCGGCGGACGGATACGCTAGAGTAAGCGGAAAGACGGGAGTAATATTCGCAACAAGCGGACCGGGAGCCACAAATTTGGTTACGCCTTTGGCAACTGCGTATATGGACAGCGTTCCAATAGTAGCGATAACGGGAAATGTTCCAATAAGTTTAATGGGAAAAGACAGCTTTCAAGAAGTTTATATTGCGGGAATAACTATGACTATTACGAAGCATAATTTTGTGGTAAGAAAAATAGAGGATTTGGCTGATACCATAAGGCAGGCTTTTTTAATAGCCAATACGGGAAGAAAAGGACCCGTTTTAATCGATGTTCCTAAAAATATAACGGCTGATATTACGGAATTTGTAAATAAAGAAAAAATAAAATTTCAAAATCCAAAAATTAGAGAAACTGACGAAAGTATAATAGAAGATATAGCGAAATTAATAAATCAGTCTAAAAAACCTATTATATATTTCGGAGGCGGCGCTAAAGATTCTAGCAATAAATTAAGAGAGTTTATGATTAGGACGAATATTCCTTCCGTTCATACGATAATGGGAGCGGGAACTTTAGGGTATAACGAACCTCTTAATGTTGGATTATTAGGAATGCATGGAAGCGAGACTGCAAATAAGGTTATAAACGAAGCCGATTTAATTTTGGCTATAGGTACGAGATTCAGCGATAGAGTGGCGCTTAACACTTCTAAATTTGGTAATAAGGCGAAAAAAATCCATATAGATATAGACGGAAGCGAAGTTAATAAAAATGTTCAAGTTGACTATAGCATAATAGGAGATATCGGCGATGTATTGGATAAATTTTCAAAATTGGTTAATAGAGTAAACGACGACGAATGGGTGTCAAAATTATCGGGATTAAAATCCAAAGAAGAGGAAAATAATTCAAAAAAATATTCCAAAGATAATATATTTCATCCTAAAAATATTATAGAATCCATAGGCTATAAATGTAAGGATAATGTTATATATGTAACCGATGTCGGACAGCATCAAATGTGGGCGGTTCAATATCTTCATCATACAAAACCGAGAAGTTTTATAACGAGCGGCGGACTTGGAACTATGGGATTCGGATATGGCGCTTCGATTGGGGCTAAAATCGCTATGCCGAAAAGACATGTCGTTCATATAACGGGAGACGGTTCTTTTTATATGAATTTTAAAGAAGTGGCAACCGCTATCGAATATAATCTCCCGATAATTTCGGTAATATTTAATAATAATACTTTGGGTATGGTGAGACAATGGCAGAATGTTTTTTACGAAAGCAGATATTCAAGCACCGATATAAATAAAAAAATGGATTATATTAAAGTTGCCGAAGGTTTCGGAGCTAAAGGTTTTAGATGCGAGACTTTGGAAGAGTTTGAAAAAGTTTTTGATAGCGCTTTAAAAGAAAAAGTTCCCGTTTGGATAGAATGCGTAATAGATAAAGATTTAAAAGTCTTGCCTATGATTCCGTCCGGGGGAACTGTGGAAGATATTATATTAAATTGATATATTGAAGAGGATTAAAAAATGACAAAAAGAATTTTAGTTTTATTTACCGACAATAATTCGGGCGTTCTTACGAGAATAAGTCTTTTATTCAGCCAGAAGGGATTTAATATATTGAGTATAACAGCTTCGCTTACTTGCATCCCAAATATTTCTAGGATAACTATAGTAACGGAAGGAGACGAATCTCAAGTTTCTCAAATAATTAAACAAACTTCAAAATTGATAGAAATTCGTTCTGTATTTTTGCTTAATAACGAAAATATTATCGAAAGAGATTTATTATTATTAAAAATAGCCGTAGACGATTCTAAAAAAAATATCTTATACGATATGGCGGGTAAATACGGTGCTAAAATAACGGATAATTTTTCGGGAGGCATTATAACGGAACTTACCGACAAACCCGAGACAATAGATAATTTTTTGAAAGATATTTCTAATTTTAAAATTTTAGAACAGTCGAGGACGGGAATTACTGCTATGGAAAAAGGGGATAAAATTCCAAATATTAATTTGACAAACAATTATTGATTATAATAAATATAAAGAAAACTTTAAATTAAAAAAGGAGAATAAAAAATGATAAAAAAATATTATGATGCCGATTGCAATTTGGGACTATTGGATAATAAAACTGTAGCCATAATGGGATTTGGAAGTCAAGGACATGCGCATGCTCAAAACTTAAAAGAAAGCGGCGTTAAAGTTATAGTAGGATTAAGAAAAGATAGCGCTAATTTTAAGAAAGCTCAAGAAGCGGGTTTAAAAGTTATGGAAGTGGAAGAAGCCGCAAAATCTGCGGATATAGTTATGATGCTTGTTCCAGACGAGGTTTCTGCAGATATATACAACAACCAAGTCGCTCCTTATATGAAAGAAGGAAATATATTGATGTTCGCTCACGGATTTAATATTCATTTTCAATTTGTAGTTCCGTCAAAAAATATAGATGTTATAATGGTTGCACCCAAAGGACCGGGTCATACCGTTAGAAGCCAATATTTGGAAGGAAGAGGAGTGCCGAGTTTAATAGCCGTTTATCAAGATTTTAGCGGAAGAGCGAAAGATTACGCTTTGGCTTATGCATGCGGAATTGGAGCGGGAAGAGCGGGAATTTTGGAAACCACTTTCAGAGAAGAAACGGAAACGGATTTATTCGGAGAACAGGCGGTTTTATGCGGAGGAGTTACGGAACTTATGAAGGCAGGATTTGACACTTTGGTAGAAGCTGGATATGAACCTGAAATGGCTTATTTTGAATGCATACATGAGATGAAGTTGATTGTGGATTTGATATATTCTGGCGGTTTCGCTATGATGAGATATTCTATATCCAACACAGCGGAATACGGAGATTATAGAACGGGAAAAAGAATGATAACCGAAGAGACTAGAAAAGAAATGAAAAAAGTTCTCAGCGAAATTCAAAACGGAACTTTTGCAAGCGAGTTTATGCAAGAGTTTAGTGCAGGACGAAAAGCCAAATTTAACGCCACCAAAAGAGTTGAAAGCGAGCATAAATTGGAAAAAGTCGGCGCAGAATTGAGAAAAATGATGAGTTGGATTAAAAAATAGTTGATTTATTATAAGGGTTTAAAAAATGAGAAAGATTAAAATTTTTGACACCACTTTAAGAGACGGCGAACAATCTCCGGGTTGCACGATGAATTTGAACGAGAAATTGGAAATGGCTACGGAATTGGATAAATTGGGAGTAGATATAATCGAAGGCGGATTTGCGATTTGTTCAGACGACGATTTTAAGGCTATAAAAGAGATAAGCAAAGTCGTCAAAAATGCAAAATTGGCGAGTTTGGCGAGATGTTCTAAAAAAGACATCGATAAAGCTTACGAAGCTTTGTTGGAAGCGAAACATCCAATGCTCCATACTTTTATAGCGACAAGCGATATTCATTTAAAACATAAACTTGAAATGACGAGAGAGCAGGTATTGGAAGCGATAAAAGAATCGGTTTCTTATGCAAAGACAAAATTTGAGTTTATAGAATTTTCCGCCGAAGATGCCTCACGAAGCGATAGAGAATTTTTGGCAAAAGCGTATTCTGTGGCTATAGAAAACGGCGCTACCACTATAAATGTGCCAGATACGGTAGGATATTCGACTCCTATTGAAACTGCGGATTTGATAAAATATTTAAAAGAAAATGTCAAAGGGATAGATAAAGTCGATATATCCGTTCATTGTCATGATGATTTGGGATTAGGAACGGCGAATTCTTTAGCCGCTGTTTTAGCTGGGGCTACTCAAGTGGAATGCACAATAAACGGAATAGGAGAACGAGCGGGCAACGCAAGTTTGGAAGAGATAGTTATGGGAATAAAAACTAGAAAAGATTTTTATGACGCTTATACGGATATTAACACTAAACGAATATATAAAATTTCAAAATTGTTGTCGACTATATCGGGTATGGTTGTCGCTCCAAATAAGGCGATAGTCGGAGCAAACGCGTTCGCTCATGAGGCGGGAATACATCAACATGGAGTTCTTAAAGAGAGAAGCACATACGAGATAATGAATGTGGAAGATATAGGAATACCGCAAAATAAAATGGTTTTGGGTAAGCATTCTGGAAAACATGCTTTTAAAGATAGAGTGGAATCTTTAGGATACGATATTGACGATAAAACTTTAGAAGAGGCTTTTATAAACTTTAAGAATTTGGCTGATAAGAAAAAAATCGTTACCGATTCCGATATAGAAGCTTTGATAATAGGAAGTAACACAACCGTTGAAAATCCCGCTTATTCTTTAAAAAGTTTCGTAGTTAATTCGGGAAGCGATATATCTTCTTTGGCTGCGGTTTCGATACTCTATAACGATAACAATATAGTGGAAGGAATAGCTAAAGGAAACGGACCTATAGACGCGGCATTTTGCGCCATAGATTCCATAACTTCAAATAGGGCAAAATTGGCTACTTATAGCATACAGGCTATTACGGAAGGCGAGGACGCTTTGGGAGAGGTTATAGTGAAATTATCGGCTGATAAAGATAAAATGGTTATAGGAAGAGCGGTAAGCACGAATGTTATCGAAGCGAGTTTAAAGGCTTATATTAACGCCTTAAATAAATTATAATAATTAAATAAATTATAATAAAAGGATAAAATATGACTATCACTCAAAAAATTTTGGCGGCGCATTGCGAAGCTGAAAAAATCGAAGCGGGAGAACTTATAAAAGTAAAAACAGATTTGGTGTTGGGAAACGATATAACGAGTCCCGTAGCCATTAACGAATTTGAAAAATATGGATTCGATAAGGTTTTCGATAATGAAAAAATAGCTTTGGTTATGGACCATTTCGCTCCAAATAAAGATATAAAAGCGGCGGAACAATGTAAACAATGCAGGGATTTTGCAAATAAACATGATATAAAACATTATTACGATGTTGGCGATATGGGAGTGGAACATGCGCTTTTGCCCGAAAAAGGTTTAATAGCTCCGGGAGAGCTTATAATAGGAGCGGATTCTCATACTTGCACTTATGGGGCTTTCGGAGCTTTTTCTACGGGAGTAGGAAGCACCGATATGGCGGCTGCTATGGCTACGGGCGAGGTTTGGTTTAAAGTTCCTTCCGCCATTAAATTTAATTTGAAAGGGAAATTAAAACAAAATGTTTCCGGTAAAGATGTTATACTTCATATTATAGGAAATATTGGAGTAGACGGAGCTTTATATAAATCTATGGAGTTTATGGGAGAAGGACTCTCTTCTTTAACTATGGATGATAGAGCATGCATTTCTAATATGGCGATAGAAGCGGGAGCTAAAAACGGAATATTTGAAGTGGACGATAAAACGATAGATTATTTGAAAGATATAGTTCATAGAGATTATAAAATATTCAAAGCCGACGAAAACGCCGTTTACGAAAAAGTTATCGATATAGATTTGGCGAGTATAGAGCCTACGGTTGCATGTCCTCATCTTCCCGAAAATACTAAAGAAGCAAAAGAACTTAAAAATATAAAAATAGACCAAGTGGTTATAGGTTCATGTACCAATGGTAGAATATCCGATATGGAAACTGCCGCCAATATATTGAAAGGAAAAAAAATAGCAAAAAATGTGCGATGCATTATAATTCCGGCAACTCAAAAAGTTTATAAAGAATGCATTAAAAGAGGCTATATGGATATATTTATAGATTCGGGTTGTGCTGTATCGACTCCGACCTGCGGACCTTGTTTGGGAGGCTATATGGGAATACTCGCTCATGATGAAGTTGCCGTTACAACCACAAATAGAAATTTTGTAGGAAGGATGGGAGATAAAACTTCTAAAGTTTATTTGGCAAGTCCGGCTACGGCGGCTTACAGCGCATTAACGGGTTATATAACCGAACCTAAATAATTTTTCGACTATAAAAAATTTAATTTATAATTTATATTTTAAGGAGAATGAAAATGAAAGCAAAAGGTTTTGTTCATAAATATGGAGATAATATCGATACGGATGTTATTATTCCCGCAAGATATTTGAATACGGCTAATCATAAAGAGCTTGCCTCTCATTGTATGGAAGATATAGATAAAGATTTTGTAAATAAAGTTCAAAAAGGCGATATTATAGTCGGAGGCGAAAATTTCGGATGTGGCTCTTCGAGAGAACATGCTCCTATAGCGATAAAAGAGTCGGGAATATCTTGCGTTATAGCTTCTTCTTTTGCTAGAATTTTTTATAGGAATTCGATTAATATAGGGCTTGCGATTTTGGAATGCGAAGAAGCTAGTAAAAAAATCGGAGATAAAGACGAGGTTGAAATAGATTTTGACAACGGCATAATAAAAAATATTACAAAAAACGAAGATTATAAATCCGAACCTTTCCCAGAATTTATTAAAAATATTATAAATTCAAACGGGCTTTTGAATTCTATAAAAAATATTTAAAAAATGTTTAAAAACTGCGGGTAATTATTTATATGGAAATAGACATTAAAGAAATGAGAGAAAAAAATAAAATAGAAAAAAATATAGCAATTATTAAAGGAGACGGAATAGGTCCAGAAATTATAGATAGAGCGATTGATATTTTAAAAAAAATAGAAAAAAAATATTCGCATAAATTTAATTTGGAATATGTCGATATGGGCGGATGTTCGATTGATAAATACGGAGTTCCTTTAACAGACGAAAATTTGGAAATATGTTTAAAGTCGGATTCCGTTTTGCTCGGTTCTGTCGGCGGTTATAGATGGGATAATGTTAAGCCAGAAAATAGACCAGAAATGGGATTATTGAAACTTCGTAAGAAAATGAATCTTTACGCGAATATAAGACCGACAAAAATATTAAAATCGCTTGAATATGTCTCTCCTCTAAAAATAAGCGGAAAATACCAAATTGATTTTATTATAGTTAGAGAACTTACGGGAGGAATATATTTCGGCAATCATTCTTTTGAAACCATAGATAATATTAGACAGGCAAGCGATATCATGGTTTATAGGGAATACGAAATAAAAAGAATAGGGAAAGTCGCTTTTGAACTTGCAAAAAAAAATAAAAAAAATATCACTTCTGTCGATAAGGCGAATGTTTTATACAGTTCAAAATTATGGCGTGAGATAATGAATCGTTTATCGAAAGAATATCAAGAAATAAAATATAACGATATGTATGTCGATAACGCGGCTATGCAGCTTATAGCCAATCCTTCGCAGTTTGGAATTATAGTGACGGAAAATATGTTTGGTGATATACTTTCTGACGAGGCAAGCATGCTCGCAGGTTCGATTGGAATGTCGCCTTCTGCAAGCTTATCGGATGGTTCGATTGGAATGTATGAGCCTATTCATGGTTCTGCGCCAGATATAGCGGGAAAAGATATTGCAAATCCAATCGGCGCTATTTTATCTTTGGCTATGATGTTTAGATATTCTTTTAATTTATTTGAGGAAGCAGAAGATATTGAAAATGCCGTTAATAAAGCCATCGAAGAAGGTTATAGAACGGCGGATTTGATGCCTAAGGATAAAGAATTATCGCATAAATATAAAAGAGTCGGATGTGCGGAAATGGGGGAGATTATAATGTCTAAAATTTAAATTTTGCACTTGACAAACGAATTATTATTTACATACTATATAGTATAATGATAAATATTTAAGGTTTAATAAAGTGAAATATAGCGAAAAAGACATTATTTGCGATTTGGAAGAAGACAATAAATTGCTTTTATCTAAAATTGAAATTTACAAGGAAGAGATAGCGGGATTAAGAGAAAAACTAGAATATGCTCAAAAAATTTATATTCTGTATGAAAGCATTATGGAGAATTCAAGAAAAGAAAATAAACAGTTGACGGAAAAAGTAAAAAGGTTGGAAAGAGAACTGAAATTTAGGAAAAAACTAGATAATGAATAATATTTTTTTCCCGTCCAATAGCGAAAATCAAGAAATATTTATAGCCACTTTGTCTAAAGGGCATGATATTCATGCTTCGGATATTACCAAAGAATATAGAAGAAAACTTGAAATTGATTTTTTTAAAGAAATTAATTTAGATATAAAAAAAGCTGTTTTTATGCATCAAGTTCATAGAGACAATATAGTAAAAATAGATGAAAATAATAAAGTTTTTTATAATAAAGAAAATCCCGTTAAAGAAACGGACGCTTTAATTACAAATTTAAAAAATGTTCCTTTGGTTATTCAAACGGCGGATTGTCTTCCCGTGATTTTATATTGTAAAGAAAGCAAATCTATGGCGGCTATTCATTCTGGTTGGCGCGGAACGGTAAAAAAAATAATTCCGAAAACTATAGAATTAATGAAACAAGAATATAATATTGATGTAAGAACTATGTATGCCTATATAGGAGCGCATATATTTGAAAAGGATTACGAAGTAGGGGATGAAGTAGCAACATATTTTAGGGCAAAAAGAATTATAAATGGGAAATGGCATGTCGACAACTCTATGGAAGCGGTTTTGCAAATGATTGAAAGCGGACTTTTAGAAGAAAATATAGAAGTGTCGAATTTAAATAGTTATAATGAAATATTTTATTCGTATAGAAGAGACGGCGAGCAGGTTGGAAGGATATTAACTGTAGGAATGATAAAATAAACGCTTGATTTTTTTTTTTTTTTTTTGACAATAAAATATTAATAGATATTAAAAATATATATTTTATTTCAAGGAGTTTTTTTATGATTATAGGATGTCCTAAAGAAATTAAAAATCAAGAGTATCGCGTTGGTTTGACGCCTTCCAATGTAGCCGATTATGTCGGAAATAATCACAAGGTTATAATTGAAAAAGGTGCGGGAGAAGGTTCGGGATTTTCGGATGAAGAATACAAAAAAGCGGGAGCGGAAATATCCGACAAGAAGAAATTATTCGAAGCGGATATGATAGTAAAGGTAAAAGAGCCTATAGAAGAAGAATATGATTATTTTAGAGAAAATCAAATATTATACACATATTTGCATTTAGCCGCCGACAAACCGCTAACCGAAATGCTTTTAAAAAAGAAAATTAAATCTATAGCTTATGAAACGATGAGAGACGAATTTAATCAATTGCCATGCCTTGCTCCTATGAGTTGCATTGCGGGAAGATTATCTATTCAAGAAGCGTCCAAATATTTGGAAAAGAAATTCGGAGGAGAAGGAGTTTTATTGGGCGGAGTTCCCGGAGTTCAAAAAGCTAATGTGGTGATACTTGGAGCTGGAGTCGTTGGATTAAACGCCGCTCAAATAGCTATGGGTTTTGGAGCAAATGTGTCGATAACGGATGTTAATATATCGAGATTATCTTATATAGACCAAATATTTGATATGAGAATAAATACTTATTTCAGTGCCCCATCAACATTGGAAAACTTATATAAAACCGCCGATGTAATTATAGGAAGCGTTTTAATACCCGGCGCAAAAGCTCCTAAACTTTTAAGAAAAGAGCATTTAAAAATAATGAAAAAAGGTTGCGTAATAGTCGATGTGGCAATAGACCAAGGCGGATGTTTTGAAACTTCGCATGCGACTACTCATGATGACCCTATATATATTATAGACGATGTGGTTCATTATTGTGTAGCAAATATGCCCGGAGCCGTTCCAAGAACTTCCACTATAGCATTAACCAATTCAACTACGCATTACGGAATAATGCTTGCAAACGATGGACTCGAAAATATATGCAAAACAAATAATACTATGCTTACGGGATTAAATACTTATAACGGCAAATGCACTTTCAAAGGGGTTGCGGACGCGTTTGGATTAGAATATACCGACCCTAAAATAGCGTTAAATTTATAAAAAATTAATTCAAAATAAAAATGAGAACTATATAAATTATAGTTCTCGTTTTTTTGTTTTATTTTATTATTTTTATTAGGAGATTTTAATATTATGATAGAAAAAATATTTGAAATTAATGAGATAATTAACGGATTTGTTTGGGGACTTTATATGTTGGTCTTTTTAATCGGGACTGGAATATATATGAGTATAAGAACAGATTTGTTTCAAGTAAAAAATTTTATTAGATGGGCAAAAGCGACTTATGGCTCAATGTTTACAAAACATGAAAAAGGACAAAATATAACTCCGTTTCAGGCGGTAAGCGTCGCTTTGGCAAGCACTATAGGAATAGGGAGTATTGCAGGTATAGCTACCGCAATAGTTTCCGGAGGGCCGGGCGCTTTATTTTGGATGTTGGTTTCAGCTTTTTTTGGTATGATGACAAAATTTTCCGAAGTTGTTTTATCCGTATATTTTAGAGAAAAAAACAACGAAGGAGTTCATTATGGAGGTCCGATGTATTATTTGGAAAAAGGACTCAAACAAAAATGGCTGGCTGTATTATTTGCAATTTTTGCTTCGATAGCGACTTTCGGAGCTGGAAATATGACGCAATCCAACGCTATTGCCGGACTATTAAACGAATAT
>CAZUEE010000014.1:18870-29215 GCA_964619175.1 uncultured Brachyspira sp.
TATTAAACGAATATCAAGCGTTTCTGAAAAACTTGTTCCGTTTATGGCTAGTATTTATTTCGTTGCATCCATAATTATACTTATAATCAACATTAAAAATATACCGCAAGCCTTAAAACTTATTATATCAGAAGCTTTTTCTTTGCGTTCTGCCTCAAGCGGAATTATGGGTTACACGATATTTATCGCCATGAGATTTGGTATAGCAAGAGGAATATTTTCCAACGAAGCGGGACTTGGAACGGCTCCTATAGCTCATGCCGCAAGCAATACTAATAATCCTATAAGACAAGGAATGTGGGGCATATTCGAAGTATTTAATACTTTTATAATATGCATATTAACGGGAATGGTTATCGTAACTTCCGATTTATATTTATCGGGCAATTCGGTAGCAGATGGCGCCGTTTTGACTTCTTTAGCTTTTAGAGAGGCTATAGGAAGAGTGGGAGAAATAGTAATAATTATATCGAGCATATTATTTGCTTTTTCCACTATAATAGGATGGTCTTATTATGGAGAGACCTGTTTGGGATATTTAACCAAAAGAAATAAATTTGTTATTATGGGCTATAAAATAGTATTTATATCGGCTATAGTTCTCGGAGCGACTTCTGATTTAAAATCGATATGGGCTTTAGCGGATACTTTTAATGGGCTTATGGCAATACCGAATTTAATAGGTATATTATTGTTGTCTCCTATAGTTATTTCTATGGTTAAAAAATATTTAAAAAATCCATCTTCCGTAGAGTTGCAGTAAAGGAAAATCTGTAGCGTATGAAATAACTTTGCAAATATTTATGATAAACGGAATAATTTTAAACGGCAGAAATTAAAAATAGAAGAAGCTTTAGAACTATAAATTATATGGGTATGACGATTGTCATGCCCTATATTTTATGGTGTAAAGATTGTAGGAAAGTAGTATAATCAGAAATGTAAATTTGAAAAATATAAAAAAGTCCAATACAACAGATTTAAAATCAACTTTTTCGTATTAGAGAATGTTGAAAAGAAATAGCTAAAAATATTCTTAAATATGAGGAGAATCTATTATGAAAGGAATGGTTTATACAAAAACAGGAGGGCTTGATGTTCTAAAAATACAGGAGATAAAAAAGCCTATTCCAAAAGATAATCAATTTCTAATTAAAGTAAAATGTTGTTCATTAAATATTATTGATTACGAACGTTTTAAAAATCTTGATGGAAAAGTTCCGTTATTTCCACGATTAGTGAATTTTATACAAGGTGGCGTTGGAAAACCATTAGGTGCTGATATTTCGGGAATTGTTGAAGAGGTGGGAAAAAATATAAAGCATGTAAAAAAAAGGAGATGCCGTATTTGGAAAAACTTGCGGAATATTCCCCGCTGGTGGATGGGCAGAATATGCTCTTGTAAATGAAAGTCAGGTGTATTCAATGCCCTCTACATTGTCTTTTGAGGAAGCATCAGCTATTCCTACTTCTTTTGAAACTGCTCTAGGCGGTATTCGTAAGGCAAATGTTCAAGCCGGACAACAAATAATGATATATGGAGCGTCTGGCGGAGTTGGTCTTTTTGCAGTTCAAATAGCGAAAGCATATGGAGCTTTGGTAACCGGAGTATGTAGTACACGTAATTTAGATATAGTGCGTCAGGTTAGCTGTGATTATGTTGTTGATTATAAATAAAGAAGATTTCAGAAGTATTGGCAAAACCTTCGATGCTATTATAGGAATTAATGGTTGTAATCCTATCAAAGAATATAAAAAATTATTAAATAAGGATGGTATTTTTGTCGGAATCGGTGATGGAAAACAAGCAATGAAAGCACTTTTTTTATCTCCATTTTCAAAAAAAATCACTACTTATGCTATGACCATTGCTCCTCAAAAGGACTATTTAGCTTATGCGAAAGAAATTGCAGAAAAAGGAGCATTAAAACCTTATATTGATAATACATATTGCATAAAAAATATAAAGGATGCTATTCGTTATGTAGTTACAGAACATACGCATGGCAAAGTTGCAATTGTAATGGATTTTTCGTAAACTTATAAAAAACAAGTGAATGATTTATATATCAAAGCTATTTAGTAGTATTGATTACAAAAAGAATGAATTAGAAAAAACAAATGCAACTTACAGTTTGTAGGAGTAAAATATATAAGTTTCATTATTTATTATATTTAAACTGATGCTAGTGACATGTAATAAAGGTAATTAAGAAGAAAATCGATGTTTGGTGAGTGGTTATTTTTTACTTAATTTATAGATATTTTGCGAATGTTGTGACAGAAATAAAGCGAAAGATAAAAAAACACTTACCGAGAATTTATGGTATAGTTTTGTGGCTGGGAGTTTACTCATGAACATATCCTTAATAATGTAATACATGAAGATACAAAATAGGGAAAGCATTGGAGTAATAGTAGAGTGCGTGACGATTGTCATGCCTTATATTTTATGGTGGTAAGAGATTGAGGAACATGATAAAATTAGTGAAATGTAATTTACAGGAGAATTTGTAATGGAAAGAATAGCAAAAGCAATAAATATATTAGGACAATTTTGTGGAAAAAGAGATATAACAGAATTAACTTCTGAACAGTTAAAAAATATATATGGTATAAAGCAAGTAGATGTTATGGCACTTTTTGGCGGAAGTATTATATGTGGCGGAGATATTTTAGCGATGGCTATGAAAAATAAAATAGCAAAAAAATATATTATCGTTGGTGGCGTAGGACATACTACCGAAACATTGCGGGTAAAGATGCATGCAGAATTTCCGAATATTGACACGACTGATTTGCCTGAGGCTCAAGTATTTGCAAAATATTTGAAATATCGGTATGGATTAGAACCGGATTTTCTTGAATGTAAATCTACAAATTGCGGTAATAATATTACATATCTTTTGGATATTATCAAAGAAAATAAAATTTTATGTAAAAGTATTATTCTTTCGCAAGATGCGACTATGCAATATAGAATGGAAGCTAGATTACGAAAATATGTAGAGGATGATATGCTGATAATAAATTATGCCGTATATTCGGCACAAGTTATTGTAGAGAATAATCAATTAGTTTACAAAAAAACAATTTTGGGAATGTGGGATATAGAAAAATATATCAGTCTTTTATTGGGTGAAATATCGAGATTGTCCGATGATGAGAGTGGCTATGGACCTAAAGGAAAAGGATTTATTACTCATGTGGAAATTCCAAAGGATGTAAAAAATGCTTTTAACGAATTGCGTAATGAATATTCAGAATTAGTTAGAGAAGCTAATCCTTTGTATGCTTAAAAAATTCACTTCAACTATAGTGTATTTTACGGAGGATGATATTGTATGTGGTTAATATTTGCGCTATTGTCTGCACTATTTGCAGCATTTACTTCTATATTGGCAAAGATTGGTATAGATGGAGTAAATTCAAATCTTGCAACAGCCATCAGAACGGTAATTGTGGTTATTATGGCTTGGGGAATTGTGTTTTTGACAAATACACAAAACAGTATTTCGGAAATAAGCAGAAAAAGTTGGATATTCTTGATTTTATCCGGTCTCTCTACAGGTGCTTCGTGGCTCTGCTATTATCGTGCATTGCAAGTAGGGGAAGTATCAAAGGTAGTTTCTATTGATAAGTTAAGTGTGGTTATTACATTGATTTTAGCTTTTGTATTTTTTCATGAGGAGTTTAGCATAAAAGCATTAATTGGATGTGTTTTGATTGGTATTGGGACTTTAATTTTAGCCTTTTAAGATTAATATTCATGTATGATACTGTGGTATGTAATGGTTAAATGTTTACGGCTTGATTTTTATTGCATGATTTCGTATAGAAATGCAAAATGATTAAATTGTGATTTAAAGAGTTTATGAGATATGAATAAAGAATGGTCTGAACTTAATAAAACAATGCAAGTTCAAATAAAAAAGAAAGATACTTACAGGGCGGGTATTGATACATTATTTAGTTTACGAAATCAGTTAATGCAAACTTTAATATCTTTCAAAGAGGAATTATCTAGAGAAGATTTTGACGCAATTCCTTTTATAAATGTCGATGGTTATCATAATAATACGATTGCCTATTCTATTTGGCATATTTTTCGTATTGAAGATATAGTTTCGCATACGGTAATAAACGAAGATGAACAAATATTTTTTGCCGGCAATTATCAAAAGCGTATCAATTCGCCGATTATTACAACGGGAAATGAACTTATAAAATGGCAGATTGCAGACTTTTCAAAACAGCTTAATTTGGACGAATTATATTCATATATTTTTGATGTAAAAGAAACTACCGAAAAGATAATCGAAAGATTGTCTTATGACGAATTGAAAAGGAAAATACCAGAAGAGAGAAAAGGATATTTAAAATCATTAAATGTTATAAGCGAAGATGAAAATGCAATTTGGCTAATTGATTATTGGTGTAATAAAGATATTCGTGGGCTTATTCAAATGCCATTTTCAAGACATTGGATTATGCATACAGAAGCATGTTTGCGTATTAAGAATAAGATACATTCATAAATAAAAATTCAAGTTTGTATAACCGAAAAGCTAAATTGTAAAATTTTGGGATAATTTAAAAGTTTATTATTCTTTTATATTTTTAGAAAAAATCAACGAAAGATTTTTCTCTTGCATTTTCTTCGTTGAGAAGTCCCAAATCGTATAAATATCTGGTAACGGCTAGAGAAAAACCGCCTTTAATCGGAGTTTTCGGATATAATATTATTAAAGGAGTTCTTTTTTGAATCGAAACCATAACTTTTTCTTCGTCGAATAAAATCGGACCTAATAATACCAAATTTATATTCAAAGAAAATTTATCGGATACTTTTTTAACTTCTTTGTAAAGATTTATAGCCCAGTCGATATTTTTTACTTTATTAACTATCAAATACATTTTGTCGGATATTTTATTGACAAACATCATTTTCATTAATCTATAAAGGTCGGTTAATGATGTTATTTCCGGATTTGCTATTAATATAATATCGTCCGACATTTCATAAAATTTCATCATAGTTTGAGTTATTCCAGCCGCATAATCTATTAAAACATAATCGTATTCGGAGGATAATTCTTTTAAATCTTTCGCTAAAGTTGACAAATTAAAATCGTTTTCAAATTGAACGAATCTTTGAATATTGATTCCCGCACTTATAACATCTATATTAAATTCGCTTTTTATGACACAATCTTTTAAAGTGGAATTTCCTTCGAAATATTCTTGCAATTTTGATTCTGGTTTTACATGCAATAATATAAAAACATTAGAACAGTTAATGTCTATATCGAATACCAAAACTTTATAGCCTCTCGAAACGAGTTCGGCGGCGAAATTAACGGAACATAGAGTTTTGCCTGCTCCTCCTTTTCCGCTTGAAAAAGATATTATTCTCCCCATAATCATTGCTCCGTATATAATTTTAGCACCGAAGAAACTTTCGCTCTCACATCCTCGTCCCAATCCAATATATGAGGTTTTAATGCTTTTATAACCAAAATTCTGTCCGTATCGAAAACCATTTTTGAAAGTTCGTCTAGAGCATGCAATCTTTTCTTTTTGTCTTCGCTTTCGAGTTCGGAGAGTATTTTTTTTATCATTTTTATTTTCCGTTTAGATTAAAAAATTTAAAATAATAGTTATTATACATTATAAAAGTTTTTTGTCAAAGAAATATAAATAAATATTATGTAAAGTAAAAATTTTTAATCATTTTTATATATTATTATGTTTCCTTTAATAAAATTTTATAAAAAAACCTTGCTTTATTATTATAATATTATATAATTTAAACATTCAATTAATTAAAATTCGATGAAAAATTCGTTTTGTTTATTATCGATTAAAATATAAAAAAATAATTATCATAAAAATAAATAACATTTGAAAATAACATAAAAGGGGTAGATTTATGAAGAAAGTTATTGTATTGATAATCTTTTTAATCGGGGATTTTAGTGTAGAAACGCATGATTTTAATATCAAAGATTATTCTTCTTCGGATGATTGGGCTGTTCTTATAAGAAATGTGGCTAATCATTATAATCAAGATTTTTGGCTTATAAAAGATATTTTCGATATTTGTTTAAATTATAATGTCGACCCGCTTTTGATGGTTTCTTTGATAAAAGTTGAAAGCGATTTTATTCCTACAGCTTTATCGAGGAAAAACGCTTACGGATATTGTCAAATAACTCCTATAGCGAATAGGGATGTCGACTCTACACTAAATAGATATAATAAAAGGGATAATATAATTCTTGGAGTGAGATTCATTAGTAAACTGCTTGGAATATTTGAAGGAAATATTGAAAATTCTCTAAGATATTATAATGCGGGACATGATTATAATAAAAAGGGAGAAACCTACGTTAAAAAAATTAAAAGAGAATATAGAATGTTGAATTTGCTTTATGTGAAAAATCAAATTTCTTACGGAAAAATATATAGAAAAGAGGTATTTTAAAAAATATCTCTTTTCTTTATTTCGTTAATTTTTTATTTTTGTAAAAGTTATTTATTATCTTTTTAGATTAACTACGGTTGCAAGCAAATTGTCGCTCGTTTGAACGGCTTTTGAATTCATTTCGTAGGCTCTTTGCGCCACTATCATATCTACCATTTCGTCAACCACTTTAACATTCGACATTTCCACAAAACCTTGATGTATTCTTGGAAAACCGTTAGCTCCAGCCTCTCCTTCGAATGCAGGACCGCTAGCTATAGTTTCCTTATACAAATTATCGCCTATAGAAAGAAGCCCAGCCTGATTTATAAATCTATGCAAGGTTATATTTCCTAATTCTACGGGGTCGTTTTCGTCTCCTATTGTAACCGAAACCACTCCTTCTCTCGATATATTTATTTTTTCAAGCAAGAAATTTTGCGGAAAAATTATTTCTGGCACTAATCTATAACCGTTGGATGTTACAAGCTGTCCGTTAGAATCTACTTTAAACGAACCGTCTCTAGTATATGAAACCGTTCCGTCCGGCATTAATACCTGAAAGAAACCTTCGCCTTCCAAAGCTACATCCAATTTATTTCCCGTAGCCTGAAGCGAACCTTGGTCAAACATCTTTTGAGTTGCAGCACTTTTTACTCCGAGTCCCGTTTGAAGTCCTACGGGAGTTACCGTGTCTTCGGTTGCGGGAGTTCCCTGAATTTTTAAATTTTGATATATTAAATCTTCAAAATCGGCTCGAACTTTTTTAAATCCTATGGTATTGACATTGGCAAGGTTATTGGCTATGGTATCGGTTTTAAATTGCATACCGTTCATACCGCTTGCGGCAGTCCATAAAGAACGAATCATATTATTACTCCATAATTTTTCATTTATTAAATTTTCGGTAAATTAAAAATTCGCTTTATTAATTATTTTTTGGCTTTTAAAGTGGCAATTACGATTTCGGGATATGCGAATAATCTAAAAGGAAGCAAAACGACTCCGACTCCAGAGGTCACATAAATTTTCGTATTATCGCTTTTCATATTTCCATATATATAGATTAAAGGATGATTTCGATTTTTATTTAATTTTTCTATTAAAGACATTGGAATAAAACTTATTTGAAGTCCATGCGTATGTCCGCAAACGAAAAAATCTATAAATTTATTATATCCTTCTTTTTTTGATGTAGCTAAAGGAACGGCTGGTTCATGCGACAACAATATATGAAAGTCGTTTGTTTTGACATTTTTTGTAGCCAAATCGAATCGAACTTCGTCTGTTAAAAAATCTCCGACTCCGCCTATCGAAATATATTCTTTATTTTCATTGGTTATGAATATTATATTATTATCGAGCATTTTAAAATTATTCGAATAAAGAGCGTTTGAAATATCGATTTTACTTTCATAATTATCATGATTTCCCATAACCGCATATTTTCCAAGCGGAGCGTTTAAATCTTTTATTCCGTTTTCAAATTTAAGAATATTTTTTTTATTATAATAATTAAACCAACGAGGAGCGCTATAAATATAATCTCCAATAAATAATATAATATCGGGCTTATTCGTTATTATCGTTTTAGACATTTTTCTTATATAAGATAAAGAAACATAAATCCCCGAATGAATATCCGCAGCCAAAGCGACTTTTGTATTGTCGAAACTTTTTGGCAAATCTTCGAATTCCAAATTAATATATCTAACTTTTAATGTTTTTGAAGTTTTAAACATATATAAAGAAAATAATATTGTAAATAAAATTATAAAGAAAATAATTATTTTAATTTTTTTATATTTGATTTTGTATTTATTTAATAATTTTTTCATTGCCATTCAAAATTTTCTTTTCCCGCGCCTAATTCAAAATGATATTTTATAATTCCAAGATTTGCTTTAGAAAATGAAAATATTCCTTTACCGTATTGAGCGATTACTTTATTTTCTTTTCCGATAATCATAAAATCTTGCTTATTTAAAGATGTTGGGGCGAGCAATGATGCTTGAATTCCGTTTTTAAACCATTGGGGAATTATTCCTTCGTATTTTGACACTTCTTCCGCTGTTTTAGATTTATGTGGAGAACCTTGAGTTTGTCCGTATCCTACGGCTATTATTCCTATAACTTTTTTATTATCCACATATTTTTTTACGCTTCTATTAAAAGTGCCGCCTACCCACCAAGTGTTAAGTCCCAATGTTTGAGCATAAAGCATAATATCAGCGCTAGAATATCCTAATTTTTCTTCTAAATCGAAAGATTTATCTCTAGCTAAAATAATATAATTTCTTACTCTATTTGAAAGTAATAATTCGACTATAGGATTAATGGCTTTTTTATTATTAATCATTAGTTTCATAAATAAATTATATTCTTTGTTATTTAATTCAATTCTTTCGTTTAATTTTTCTATAATGTCATCGGACAAAGGTTTATCGGTATATTTTCTAACCGTATGTCTTTTTTCCATAGCTTCTTGCATATTCATTATAATTACCTCTTTTATAAATTAAGATTTTTTATAAATTATTATTAATTAACTATTTTATATTAATTATAAAAAATATTCAAATATGTTTATAATTAATCAAAATTTATTATTGGGAATTAAAATTTATACGATACTATTATTAACTCGTTATTTTAAAATTCGTTTTTACGCTTGAATAATAAGATATTTATGATATAATTTCAATAAATGCAGACAAGGTAGGTGTATGCTTCAAGAAGAGGTTGTTGTTTCGGAAAAAGGGTGCGTAGCCGCCAGATTACTCGCCGAATATCCCGATATGGATTATTATATTTATTTAATGTTCTTTATAGACAAGGATAATTTGAAATTGATTGATACAAAAATTATGATTTCAAATAATTACGACTTTTTTAATCTTCTTAATAATACCGCCGATTTAAAAGAATTATACAAACATATTGAATTTGCCGTTTCTACCGAAAATAATTTAATCATTCCAAACGATAAATTAAAAGAAGATATAAACAAAATATTAAAAGACAGAGTTATCAGATATAGTATAATAAGTTATTTGTTTAAAAACGATATAATTCCCGTGATAGATATATTTGCGGATACTTTAAATATGGCAATGGACTTTAATATTGGAATATACGATGTTGTTTATAATGTTTATCCCGTAAGCGATTTTCAATCGTTTATGGAAAATACTAAAGATGATATAATAAATAAAAAAGTGGATTTGAGTTTATATAATTTCTTTTCAAATGCCGAATACGAAGTCATCGAAGAAGAGGAAGATATAGCGGACAAATACAAAATAATAAACGCTTCTTTGGTTGTCTCGCCCGTAAGCGGAACTCCGATAAACGAAGTCAGAATAGGCGATATGGTTGTGGTTAGTATAAATTCTAATCTTTTTGAAGAAAATATGATTTATATAGAATCGAAAGGCAAGAAAGATGTTTATTCAAAATCTTTAGTTCCCGGAGAAATTTTAGAAAAAGTTGTTACCGATGAAAGTGTGACGCTTACTATAAAATTAAGCGACGAATATTGCGCCATAATAGAAGAAACCGAACCGATTAAATTGAGAATGTTTGACCCCGATAAAGACACTTATATAGCCCCTGTGGTTTCGATGGACGAGAGACTTAATTTAATAGCGAGATTTTTTGACAGCATTACGATTTATCAATTAATAATGTATGGATTGGGAATAGCTTCTTTATTCGTTTTGGTTTATATTCTTTATATTGTAATTATGGGATAAATAGCATATTTTTGTTTAATAAAAAATTAAGCCTTTACAGATTAAGCTATTGACAAATTTTATTAAAATGTTATAATTGATTAAAAATTGGTAAAAAAATTATGAGAAACTATATAGTATTATT
>CAZUEE010000015.1:0-23003 GCA_964619175.1 uncultured Brachyspira sp.
TTTATCAATCATAAATATTAATATATTTTATGAGATTGTTTATGGAAGTTAATAATTTTTAGTTTTAAGAACAATTCTAATAAATTATTTAAGATTTTTTGCCTTTCATAAAAAGTATTAAAAGTCCGCTTGCTATAAAATTGCTCGCGTAAGTTCCTATAACCACTCCGCAAAAGAAAGTAAATGCGAAATCGTAAAGTATAGAGCCTCCCCATATCATTATCGAAGCTGCGGCAAGCAAAGTCGATATTCCCGTCATTATGGTTCTTCCTACGACATTATTTAAACTAGAATTGACTATCTCTTTAAAAGGTTTATCGCTGTCGAAATTCTCTCTTATTCTGTCAAAAACTACTATTATATCGTTAATCGTATAACCTATTAGAGTTAAAATAGAAGATAAAACCAATATTGAAAACTCTTTATTTAAGAAAAGCAAAATTCCGAATACTATAACTACATTATGTATAAGAGTTATAATAGCCGGCAAAGCGTAGCGATGATTAAACCTTATAGCTATATAAATCATTATTATTATCCAAGAGATTACTATAAGTATAAAAGCCAATTTTAAATTATCCGAAGAAACCACGCCGCTTATAATACTGCTTCCAATCAAAGAAACTTTATCTTTTCCGTATGCATTATAAAGGACATTCATAGCTCTGTCGGATTCTTCGTTAGAACCTCTGAATCTTAAAAGAAACGCGTTTATATTTTCTTCGCCTTCAAGTTCCTGTATATTAACCGTCTCCGTTCCAAAATCGGAATATAAAGCTCTTATTTCGGCAATATTTATAACTTGAGAATTATCGATTTTCACATTTAATTCGACTCCTCCCGCAAAATCTATACTCAAATTGAAATTGTCGCTTTTAATTTTTTGAACGAATATACAAATAGACGCTATAAAAAATATCGAGGATATTATAGCCGCTATCGGCATAAGTTTGACGAATTGAATTTTATTTTTTGTTATAACATTTTCTTTTTTTTCGTTATTATTCATTTACAAATCCTTATTTTATTATTAATCAGATTATTATATAAAAAAGAAGCCCGCTTTTTTTACAATTTTCGCTCTTATAATTTCTTCATAAATATATCTTGTTATAAATACCGCTGTAAACAGATTTATCAAAATACCAAAGAATAAAGTAATAGCAAAACTTTGAACCGGTCCGCTTCCGAATATCCAGAGTATCAAAGCGACTATTATTGTCGTTATATTAGAATCGAATATTGTCGCAAAAGCTCTGTCATAACCCGATATTATAGCGTCTGCAATATTTGATTTTATTTTCAATTCTTCTTTGATTCTTTCAAATATAATGATATTCGCATCAACCGCCATACCCATAGTTAGAATAAGTCCCGCTATTCCCGGTAGGGTTAAAGTAAATCTTAAAGGAGACAAAACCGCTATAACGAGTATAATATTTATAAGCATGGCAATCGTTGCGATAAATCCTGAAAGTCTATAAACCGCCACCATAAATAACGCTACGAGTATAAATGCCATAAATAATGCCGTAGTTCCCGCTTTTACCGAATCCGCTCCTATAGATTGTCCTACAACCGCTTCTTCTATAACGGTAACATTTAAAGGCAAAGCACCTTCTTTCAAAATTCTAGCCAAATCCTGCGCTTCTTCTATAGCAAATCTGCCCGTGATAACTCCTCTTCCCTCTCTAATTTCTTGATTTATATTTGGAGCGCTTATTACTCTATCGTCCAAAACTATTGCAAGCATTCTATTTACATTTTGAGCGGTTACTAAAGCGAATTGAGAAGCCCCTTCATTATTAAGTTCAAAAGAAACATTAGCCTCTCCAAATTCTCCGCCCGTGACATAAGCGTCTATTAAAGCGCTTCCATCTAAAGAAGGTTCTTTATTTACTATAACGGGAGCGCCTCGCACTCTTCTACCGAAATCGTCTTTTTCGCTATAAAAATATAATTGTTTTCCATATTCTGGGACTTTTTCAAAATTTGTGAAAACTCCCATAGTCAAATCGCCTTCGTTTATTAAAGCGGTAGATTCTTCGTCAACCAAATTAAAAGTCAAAGCTCCCTGACTTAAAACCACGCTTTTTATTCTGTCGGGGTCTCTCGCTCCCGGAAGTTCTACAACGACTCTATCCTCTCCTTGTTTTCTTATACCGACTTCGCTTACTCCGAATTGGTCTATCCTTCCTCTTAATCTCGATATGAGCCTGTCCATAGCTTCGCTTTTCTCTTCGGCGCTTAAAGAATACACGTTTCTTTCGAGCCTTCTTGCATACTCTTCAAAGTCTGCCTGCAAAACTATTCTTATGCCGCCTTGTAAATCTAGTCCCATATTAACCGATTCGTTTCTTAACCTTTTATACGATTGAACTTTGTCTATTTCTTCTTTCGTATAACCTTTGGCTATCATATCGTCCAAAGACAAATTGCTCTCTTCTTTTTTATCGTCTGAAGTAAAGAAATACCATCTAACCGTAGGAGCTATAAACCAACCCATAATGGCAAGTCCTATTATAATGAAAGCTAATCTTAAATTATGACTCATATTCGATTCCTAATAAATATATTTTTTATTATTTTTTAAAATTATATTATTTTTAATTATTATTTTTATCTTCCTCTTGCGCTTTTTCCAAATCCTCTTTTAATTGATTCTTTTCCTCTTTTTTATTTCTCTTATCTTCTTTCTTCGGAGGATTTAACATCTCTTCGGTAACGACGGCTGATATTGAAGATTTAATTATTTCAATTTTTGTATTCTCTCCTACTTTAACTATAGCGACTCTTCCGCCTTCTTTATCGGAAACATATTCGGCTACTATTCCGCCCGAAACTATAATCTTATCTCCTTTTTTCAAACTTGCTATGCTTTGTTGCAATTTTTGTTGTTGTTTTTTTTGCGGTCTTATAAGTAAAAAGTAGAATATTGCAAATATTGCTACCATCATTAATATAGACACCATAGGACTTCCTCCTCCCCCCTGTGTGCTTTGAGCGTATAATGTGGCTGTGAACATTTTTAAATTACCTCTTTATTTAAATATTTTAATAGTATATTATATTATCAATAATTTATACTTATGTCAATATTTTTATTTTGAATTATTTTTTATTTTTGTTAAAATATTTTTAGAAAATAATCATTTAATAATAACGAAGTTAAAGTAAAATTTAAAAATATATTTTTCGAAGGTTTAATAAATATGACTTATAAAGAAATTATAGAAGTTGCAAAAGATTGCATGGGTTTTTGTAAAGCTTGTCTCGTATGCAACGGCAAGGTTTGTAAAAATTCTATGCCCGGTCCCGGAGCTAAAGGAATAGGAGATGTTGCCATAAGAAATTACGATAAATGGAAAGAGATAAGACTCAATATGGACACGATTTCAGAAAATAAAGATGTGGATACAAGTTTTGAATTATTCGGGAAAAAATTTAAATATCCGATATTTGCAGGTCCTGTCGGAGCTGTTCAATTGCATTATGGAGACAAATATACGGAAGAAGAATATAATAATATAATGTTAAAAAGCTGCAACGATTCTGGTATAGCTGCTTTCACGGGAGACGGAGTTAATCCAAATGTTATGATTGCAGCTACTAATACGATAAAAAAACAAAACGGAATGGGAATTCCTACCGTTAAACCTTGGAATATAAATGTTATAAAAGAAAAAATGAAACTAGTTGAAGATTCGAATGCATTTGCGGTTGCCATGGATATTGACGGAGCGGGACTTCCTTTTTTGAAAAATTTGACTCCGAAAGCGGGAAGTAAAACGGTTGAAGAATTAACGGAAATAAAAAAAATTGCCAAAAGACCTTTTATAATCAAAGGAATAATGACGGCAAAGGGAGCTATTAAGGCTAGAGAAGCGGGAGCGGATGCCATAATAGTTTCAAATCATGGTGGGAGAGTTTTAGACCAATGCGCGTCAACTGCGGAAGTTTTGCCCGAAATAGTGGATGCTGTAGGAAAAACTATAAAAATTTTAGTGGATGGAGGAATAAGAAGTGGAGCGGATATATTGAAGGCTTTGGGAATAGGCGCTGACGGAGTAGTTATAGCGAGAACTTTCGTTATAGCTTTATACGGCGGCGGAGAAGAAGGAGTTAAATCGTATATTAATCAATTGGTAGCGGAATTGGAAGACGCTATGACGATGTGCGGAGTTCATAGTTTAAAAGAAGTTAATAGGGATATAGTAAGAATTTAATTTTATATATTATTTTTTTACATTCTATGATATAATAGATTTTATAAGATAAAACTTTATAAGGAATTTGAATTATGATAAAAAATAAAGAAAGAGCGTTATGGATATTTTTGCTAATTTTTGTATTGGCGATTTCGTTTTTTAATTTTAAAAGTCCTTCGATTGCTATAGCTCAACAGGGAAGAGCGCAGTCGGATAACGATTTTTATTATTATAGCAGATTGTTTCAAAAAGTTTTCGCCACTTTGCAGCAGAATTTTGTAGATACTAATAGTGTAACCACAAAAAAATTGATGTATGGCGCTATAAAGGGAATGCTCGAAGCTACGGATGACCCTTTTACTTTTTTACTCGATGAAAAATTAAACGAGGCTTTAAATACGGAAATGTCGGGAAGATACGGAGGCGTGGGACTTTCGATATCCAAACAACCTGATAAAGGACTTCTGGTGGTAGCTCCTATAGAAGATGGACCAGGCGAGAAAGCGGGAATATTGCCCGGAGACATAATTACCGCCATAGATGGAAAAAGCACTAAAGATATGCCCGTAGATACTGCTGCAAATATAATGAGAGGAAAGGAAGGAACTAAAGTAACATTAACCATAGTTAGAGACGGAGTGCCAGATTCCATAGAATATCCTTTAACGAGAGCTTTAATAGAAATAAAAAGCGTAAAATATAAAATGCTCGACAAAATTATAGGGTACATCAGAATCACGAATTTTGGAGACGACACTTCTAAAGAATTGGACACGGCGCTTAAAGATTTAAAGAAAAGCGGAATGCAAAAATTGATTTTAGATTTAAGAAACAATCCCGGTGGAAGACTCGATACGGCGATAAATATAGTGGAAGAGTTTTTATCGGACGGAAAAATAGTTTATACTAGAGGAAGAACTAGAAACGAAAATCAAGATTATTTTGCTTCGAGGAAAGGAGACGAATGGACTAAAGGCGATATGCTAGTTTTGGTTAATCAATACAGTGCTTCTGCTTCCGAAATACTCGCGGGCGCTTTGCAAGACAATAATAGAGCGAAACTTTTGGGAGAGACAACTTTTGGAAAATTCAGCGTTCAATATGTTCTTCCTTTGGATTCGAGAGACAATACTTCTTTCAAATTTACAGTAGCACATTATTATACTCCTAACGGCAGAAGATTGCATGGAAAAGGAATAACCCCAAATTATGTGGTAGTAGAAGATAAGTTAAGCAATTCGGATATTATGGCATTAACCGAATTAAGAAAGGGAGGACAAATATCTTCTT
Source organism: uncultured Brachyspira sp. (assembly GCA_964619175.1). GTDB lineage: Bacteria > Spirochaetota > Brachyspiria > Brachyspirales > Brachyspiraceae > Brachyspira. The sequence continues at coordinate 5,499 of CAZUEE010000015.1, forward strand.
ATGTTAAAAGATATCCTAATGAAAATTCGGATGCTTCAGCTTTGCCAAGATTTAAAGAAGAATTAAAAAGTAAAAATATTATTCCAAGCGATTATTTATTAGAAAGATTAATCTATAACGAACGCAATTTGGGAAACTACAACGAGATAGTGGATATGCGATACGACAAACAATTGAAAGCAGCAATAAGTTATCTTGAAACGGGAAAAGAACCTCCGCAGGATAAGGAAGAACCGAGAGAAAATTGGTCTAACGAATACGAAGAGTAATAATTGAGAGTTAATAATTAATTAAAGAATAATATCTAATTTAATCATAATAAAAAGAGGCTATTTAGAAATAAATAGCCTCTCAAATTTTAAATATTTAATAACTTATAGTTTCGCCTCTTTCATGTATTTCCATAAATCTCAATAACTCCGCTTTAACTTCTTCCGAAGTAGAAAGAGAAAGAACCCTTTTTGCTAGCATAGCGCATTCTGGTTTATCCAAAGATATAATCATTTTTTTAACTTCCGGTATAGATATTGCCGACATAGAAAATACATCGAGTCCGAGTCCGAAAAGTAAAGGAACTGCAAGCAAATCTCCCGCAAGTTCACCACACATAGATATAATGATACCGCTCGAATGCGCTCCGTCTATAGCCATTTTTATAGCTATCAAAACCGAAGGATTATAAGGGTCGCATATCGAAGCGATTTTTTCGTTTCCTCTGTCCGCAGCCAAAGTATATTGAGTTAAATCGTTGGTTCCTATAGAAAAGAAATCCGATTCTCTTGCAAAACTTTCCGATTTAAATACTACCGAAGGAGTTTCTATCATTATTCCAAGTTCCAAAGATTCGTTAAAGGCTATATTTTCTTTTATAAGTTCCAATTTGCAATCGTTGAATATAGCTTTAGCCTTTCGCAACTCTTCGAGAGAAACTATCATAGGAAGCATTATCTTTACCTTTCCAAAAGCTGAAGCTCTTAACAATGCCCTAAATTGAGTCTTTATTATAGATTGCCTATCTAAACATATTCTTAAAGCTCTCCAACCCAAAGCCGGATTCTCTTCGTTTGGCATATCCAAATAAGGCAAATGTTTGTCGCCTCCTATATCCATAGTTCTAATCGTGACGGTATGTCCGCTCATAGCCTCTACAACTTCTTTATACGCTTTAAATTGTTCTTCTTCTGTAGGGAAATCGGTATTTTCCATAAATAAAAATTCCGTTCTGTAAAGTCCTATTCCGTCTGCTCCGTTTTTTAAAGCTCCTCCCAAATCGGCTGGAGAACCTATATTTGCATAAACTCTAATTTTAGTTCCGTCTTTCGATATGGCATCTCTATGAGCAAACTCTTTTAATAAGGCTCTGTTTTTTTCGAATTCTTCTTTTAATCTTTCGCATTCTTCTATGGATTTTTCCGAAGGCTCTATAATGACTCCGCCCGTATTCCCGTTTAATATTATAGTTAAATCGTCTGCATAGGATTTAATTTCTTTTATTATGCTTCCGATTCCTACAACCGCCGGAATTTCCAAAGACCTCGCCATAATCGAAGTATGGGAAGTTCTGCCTCCAATTTCAGTTATAAAACCCAAAGTATTTTCCAAATTTAAATTAGCCGTATCGGAAGGAGTTAAATCTCTCGCCACTATTATAGAATTTTTAGGTATATCGGATAATTCTATTATTTTTTCTCCCAACATATTTCTAATCCATCTATCCGCTATATCCGCCAAATCTCCAGCTCTCTCTCTCAAATATTCGTCTTGAACTTCGCTTAATATTTGTTTGTAAACTTCTATTCCTTTAGACAAAGCGTAATCTGCCGAAACTTTTTCGTCCGTTATTATATCGTTTACTTCTTGAAGCAAATCTTCGTCTTCAAGTAAAGTTATATGAGCGTCAAATATCGCCGCTTTTTCTTCTGAAACTTTTTTTGCGGTAGTTTCTCTTATTTTTTGCAATTGCTCTTTAGTTTTATTTCTGCTTTCTATAAGTTTGACTTTTTCTTCTTCAGGATTCTTGCATGGACATTTATTTATTTCAATGTCTTTTTTTTCAAATAAATAAACCTTGCCTATGGCTATTCCAGGAGACACGGCTATTCCAGTTATTTTCTTTTCCATAATGTAATTTTCCAAAAAATAAATTTCAAATAATTTAGTCTTTTAAATTGGCTAAAAATTCTTCTATTTTCTTTAAAGCATCCTCTTCGTTTTCGCCGTCACAATAAACCGTAATAACCGAACCCTTTTTAACGCCTAAAGAAAGAACTTTTAATAGCGAGGAAGCGTTAACTCTTTTTCCCGCTTCGTTTTCAACTTCTATTTTGCATCCCGATAATGATTTTATAAATGTTACAAATTCGTTTCCGGGTCTTGCATGAAGCCCCGTTTCGTTTTGTATGGTAACTTTACCCGTTGTCATATAATATTCTCCTTTGATTTGTGATTTTGTCTATTTTATAGTATAACCTTTTTTTATTATTTGTCAAGTTTTGAGATTTTAAAAATTATTTTGGAACAATAACGAATATAAATATATATAAAATATCATTATCTTCCGTATTTTTTATCAATCATATTGAAATAAGTGCCTTGCATTACCAAATAAGGATATATTTTGCATTTTAATAATCTTAAATTAGATATTCCGCCCGTTAAAAATATTTTACTTTTTAAATCGTATTTTTCTTTTATATATTTTTTAGTTTCTTTTACGCCGTAATGAACGCTTCCTATGGTGTTGTATATTGCGCCGGACATAATGGATTCTTTAGTGTTATTATTAAGAGGATTTGGAATAGAATCTATCGGTCCGATTTCATAATATGGCAAAGATGTTCTACTCGACAAAGCCTTGTAGCTAGTTTTAGTTCCGCTCATTATCATACCGCCTAAAAATATTAAATCCGAAGTCATAACGCTTATAGTCGTAGCAGTTCCCATATCGACAACTATAGAAGCATATCTTTCGGTTTCGTTATAACCTTCAAAACATATTGAAGCATAAGTTGAAAGAATTCTGTCTATCCCGATAGAATTTTTAGGGTCGTATAAATTTCCTTTTAATTTTATATCTTTATGAGTTACTCTGTAAACCTCTTTTTTCAAAACATCTTTTACCGAAGAGATAAATATATCGTTTCTATCAAAACAAACGCTGCTAAAAAATACTTTGTTTATTTTATAATTTTCTTTTATTTCTTTTAATGCGGACAATATATGCCTTATATTATAACTGTTGACATTGAAAAAAATCGGATTATGGCTCTTGTCGAATACGGCTAATTTCATTCTTGTATTTCCTATGTCGGCTATAAGATACATTTTTTAGTCCTCTTCTTTATTTTTATATTATATTGTTGCTCTCTAAAAAAAGTCTCGTTTTTTCCATAAGTTTTTCTTTATCGTTTAGATTCGGTTCGTCCAATATCAAATCGAGCAAATAATTGAGTATTTTTCCCACAATCGGACCGGGCTTTAAATTAAATTCGTCCATTAAATCGTTTCCGTTAATTTTTAAATCCTTAACCGTTATGGCGTTTTCTTCTTCGATTATTTTATCTATTCTTGCCAAAAGTTTAGGAATAGCCTTGCTTTCTTTATCTTTTCTGTTCCCGCTTCCGATTCTGTCGGCTTCTCTAAGTTTTAAAAGAGGTTTTATATTCTCGACTCCAACCGCTCTCATAAATCTTCTAACCGCTCCATCCGTCCATTCATCTTGATAATAAAACATATGCTGTCTAACCAATAAAGTTACAAAATCTATTTCCGCATTAGAATATTTCAATCGTTTCATAATTTTTTTTGCAACACATGCACCCACAACTTCATGATTATAATATACGGGTTCTTCCTGTTTTGAAACTTTTTTTTGAACCATAGGCTTAGCTATATCATGAAATAAAGCGGACAAACGAACCAATAAGGTTAATTCTTCCGTTTCTAAAGGTTCTACGGCTTGTATCGTATGTAGTATATGATAATAAACATCGTATTTGTGAAATCTGTTTTGAGTGACTCCAAAGCCTTGCATAAGTTCTGGCATTATTAAGGCGAGTATTCCCGTTTTTCTTAATAATTCGAGTCCTCTAAAAGGATTGTCCGAAACCAAAATTCCGTTAAACTCCTCTCTTATTCTCTCGTAAGCTATGGAAGTAAGCATTCCCGTAGAGTGGCATATTGCCTCGAAGGTTTCTTTTTCTATATTGAAATTTAATTTTGTGGCGAATCTTACGGCTCTCATTATTCTTAATCCGTCTTCGGTAAATCTTTCGTAAGGATTTCCAACAGAACGAACGATTTTATTTTTAATATCATTCATTCCGTCAAACATATCTATAAGGGCGCCGTCCAAAACATTATAAGCCATAGCGTTTATAGTTAAATCTCTTCTTGGCAAATCGTCCTCTATACTTGCCGTATATTCCACTTTATCGGGATGCCTTCCGTCACTATAATTTCCGTCGCTTCTAAAAGTGGTAATTTCTACATGCATATCGTTTAGAATTACGAGAACCGTCCCATGTTTTATTCCTGTAGGAACGGTATATTTAAATATTCTTTGAACATCTTCTGGTTTCGCATCGGTTGCTATATCGTATTCTTTCGGAGTAAATCCCATAATGGAATCTCTAACCGAACCTCCGACCAAAAAGCATTGAAAACCTTCCATATTTAAGATTCTCGCTATTTCTTTTATCGGAGCGGGTATATTGGTAAAAATTTTCTCCAAATTATATTCCTATCAATCTTTTTAACTATATAGTATATACAATTTTACATTAATTACAAATTAATATTTTATTGATATTTTAATTTTATATAAAAAATTTTTTGCAAAGTTTTGCAATGACAAATTTAATTGTCATTTTCTGTAATTATGATAAAATTAAATTTAAAAAATATTATTTTAATAAAAACTTTTTACGGAATATAATTTTGGCTAAAGTACTAGGGCAAAGCGTCCCATTAAAAATAATGTCGGGAATTTATAAAAGTGGCAGACTTCATCATGCATATTTGTTTTACGGCGAAGAAGGAATAGGGAAATTTGAAAGCGCTTTAAATTATGCGAAAGTAATTTTATGCGAAAGAGAAAACGGAACTTATTGCGATGAATGCGAATCTTGTAAAATGATAGACGGATACAAACATCCAGATGTGATTGTAGCTGGAACGGACGAGAGATTTAGAAACGCAGAAATATATTTTAATCAGTATTTGGAATATAAACTGCCATATTTATTTAACGATTTTTATAGCGCATGCCGTTTCATTCTTTATAAAGTGGAATCTACGCTTTTCGACAGCTACGATAATTATCCTTCAAGCGAACCTAAAGAATATATGCTCGGACAAAAAAAAGAAACTTCGCGATACTCTTTAATCGAACCTTATTATTTGGCGGTTAATTATACTTTAAACGAACTTAACGAAGATAATGTTGAATTTATAGATTCTATATTCAGAGCGAAATCTAAAGAAGCGATTGATATAGTAAAAAATAAAGGAACGAAAAAGAAATATTCCATAGAAGGAAATTTTTTCGACGCCTTAAAAAAAATTCATTATAATATAATCCACACCGTTATACCGCTCGATACTGTTCGCAATATCATAGAGATGACTTATAGAAAACCGAGATTTGGTAAAAAAAGAATAATTATAATAGAAGGTATAGAATTGATGGACAAGAGAGCGCCGAATATATTTTTAAGAACTTTGGAAGAACCTTCGGATAATAATATTTTTATTTTAATCGCATCAGATACTAATAAACTCACTCAAGATGGAATGAAACCTTTAATATCGAGAATGATGGAATTAAAATTTTCTCCTCTATCCGAAAAAACTTTAAGAGCAATTTTAATGAAAAGATTAAGATTGGACGAGGAAAAAACCGCTTTGGCGTTACAATATTCTTACGGAAGCGTGGCAAAAGCCATAAAATATACGCTTGACAAAAAATCGAATTTAAGCGATAATATACGAGAAGTTTTATTATCTTTTATAGAGGCTATTTTTAATAATAACGCGTCTCAAATATCTGCGATAATAACTTTGCTAGCCGAAGGAAATTACGATATTATAGATGCTATAAAAGAGATGATAAATATTTTGAAAAAGTCTTTGGAAGATAAATATCTCGAAGTCGAAGATAGAAATTATATATTTCCAAATTCGATTTCGGATAAAAGCGTGATATGGGTAATTGACGAATTGGATTTAACGGTTAATACTCTGATAAATACAAATTCCCAACCTAAAATGGCGCTTTATAAAACTTTAAGCAATATTTATATGTGGCTAAATAATTTAAATTAAAAACAGGAGTTATACATGAAAAAAATATTTCTTGTATTAATCGTAATGATTTTGGCATTAAGTTCTGTATTTGCTCAAGACGATGCCAATGCCGACGAACAAAACGGGCAAACAGAAGATGAGCAAGCAAGCGAAGAAACTATAGATACGATTGACGGTATTTCCGCCTTCTCTCCGTCATTTGCGGATTTGAGAAATACGGATGACCAAGCTCTCGATAGAAGCTATAATCTTCTTCAGACAAATTTAAGTATCTTAAAAGACGATTATTTATTCAGAATATTATACAAGGCTAATAAGATATTGGAAGATTATACCAATGTAACATTTACGGACACAAACGAAATGTTTTATAATGCGGTATATTATTACGATTTGGTTGCAAGACCTATAGCCAACGATAATAATGTGGATTTGGCTTTAAGAGAACTTTATAAATGCTTTAGGTTATACGATGAAGTTAAACCAATTTACGAGATATTGGGAAAAACCAACGAACTCGCTCAATCGGATTACGAATTAAATTTATACGGAGGCATATTAAATTTATTCAAAGGTTCTCATCATTATTATGCCGTAAGTAGAGATTATTTGACTAAAGCAGTAGAAAATATAAATAATAGTGGTTCTACGAATACCACTAATTTGATTATGCTCAATACTTATCTTGCGGGAGTTAATTATAAACTCGCTACCGAAAATCAATATAGCGATGTTAGAAAAGTTTATTATTTGAACGAGATGTTTAATAATCTATGGGATTTAACCACTTTAAAAACGGAAGATGAAACTATAAGAGATGCTAAATGTAAACTTCTTATAACTAAATACCATAAAATATTATACACAACTTCAGAAAGATTTAGAGGCATTTATTCAAAATATTATGATGAACTCGGTTTCACTTACGGAGATACCGAAGATGAAATAATGGGAAGAGATGTTATGCCTGCTTATAAAGACGACGAAGAAGAGAGTTCTGAAGAATCTTCGGAAAGCGAAGATAATTGATAGTTTTTTGGTTCATATAGAATTTTCCTTATGATTTAAGGCATGCCGCTTAATTTGGTATGCCTTAAATTATAATTAGTAATATTTATCAATAAGTTAAAAATATTATTTAATAAATACTTGACATTAATTTTAAAATAGTTTAAAATTAAAATAAATTCATTAAAAATTCATTATATGAAGGAGATTAAATATGTTTGAATTAATTAAATTACCTTACGGCAAAGAAGACTTAGCCCCTTATATGTCTTCCAATACTTTAGATTTTCATCATGGAAAACATCTAAACACTTATGTTACTACGGTAAACGATTTCGTTTCAAAAGATAAGTCGTTGGAAGGAAAAAGTATAGAAGAGTTAATACTTCTTTCTCATAACAATCCCGAAAAACAAGGATTATTTAATAACGCGGGACAAGTTTATAACCATGAAGAGTTTTTTAAAGTATTGAAAAAATCCGAAAAACCTAGCATTCCGTCAGAATTGGAATCAAAAATAAAAGCGGATTTCGGTTCTTTCGACGCTTTTAAAGAAGCTTTCACTACAGCTGGAAAAACTCAATTTGGTTCTGGTTGGGCTTGGCTCGTTTTGGCTAACGGAAAATTGGAAGTTAGAAAATATCCTAACGCTATGAATCCTGTTGCCGATAAAGTTCATGGTTTGCTCACTTGCGATGTATGGGAACATGCCTATTATTTGGATTATCAAAATAGAAGACCGGATTTCTTAAATACTTTTATAGATAATTTGGTAAATTGGGAATATGTAGCCGAAAAATTAAAAAATGCAAAATAATGCAAAAACAATGAACAGTTTAATAAAATGAAGGAGAAATTAGGATGAAAGACTTAAAGGGAACTAAAACCGAAAAGAATTTAAATGAAGCCTTTGCCGGCGAATCTATGGCGAGGAACAAATATACATATTTCGCAAGCGTTGCAAGAAACGAAGGATACGAGCAAATAGCGGCTATATTTCTTGAAACGGCAGAAAACGAAAGAGAACATGCAAAAATACATTTCAAATATCTTAACGGAATAGGAGATACATTGGCTAATTTGCAATCGGCTTGGGAAGGCGAAAATTACGAATACGAAACTATGTATCCTACTATGGCTAAAGAAGCTACCGAAGAAGGTTTCGATGATGTCGCTCGCTCTATGAAATTAATCGGCGATGTCGAAAAAGAACATAGAGAAAGATATGCAAAATTAAGAGAAGCGGTTAAAAGCGGAACGGTTTTCAAAAGAAATACCAAAGTTCAATGGAAATGCAGAAACTGTGGTTATATTTACGAAGGAGAATCCGCTCCCGAAGTTTGTCCAGCTTGCAAGCATGCGAAAAAATTCTTCGAAGTTAGAGTTGAAAATTATTAATTTTAAGATTATAAATTATTAATCTGCAAAAAGGAGGCTTTAAAAGTCTCCTTTTTTGTTTTTATTTAAAGTTGTTTAATCGACTTTTTTATTTTTTATAAAATTATTAATAAAACATATTAGGATTTTTAAAATCTTCTTTCAAAGTATTCAAAACTTCCTCATCGTCTTCTTCCGATATTTTTAATTCATCTTCGAGAGTTTTTAATTGATAGTCTATTTCTTTTTCTATACTAAATTTATCGTCTTTAAGAAGAGCTTTTTTGTTTTTTTCTTCTTCTATTTTAGTGTCTCTGTTTGTAATAAAGTTCATAAGAAGCGTGTTGAATACGGTAAAATTACTATTTAATCTATTTGTCATATTGTAGAATTTATCTCTATTTTCAATGATTTGATTCGAAAGAGAGTTTAAAGAACTTATCGAATTATTAACTTCGTTTACATCCATACTCTTCGCTTCCACTATATTAACTACCTCTCTATTTATTTTATCAAGTAAAGTAATTTGACTGTCCACCGTATCTCCGCTGCTAATCTGTTCTTTTACGCTATCTTTAACTCCAGAAGTAGTGTCGTTCAATTTGGTTATGGTTTCGAGTATATCTTTACCGCCTATTTCAAGCTCGTTATTTGCAGTATTGATTTCCGAAACCAACATAGACGCGTTTTCGGATATGTTTAATATATTGTTCAAAGATTTTCCGCTATTGTTTGCAAGTTCAACGCTTTCTTCGATTCTTCTCGTGATTCCTTTAATTATAGCCGTTATAGATTTCGTATTTTCCGCCGTATGTTCCGCCAAAGACCTTATTTCATCGGCGATAACGGAGAATCCTCTTCCAGCCTCTCCCGCATGCGATGCTTCTATAGCTGCGTTCATAGCCAAAAGGTTGGTTTGGTCTGCAATATTTTGAATAATGTTAATAATATTTTTTATCTGTTCGTTACTTGATTCGACATTTCTTATCGATTCTATTACCTCTTCTACAATTTCCGCTCCGTCTTCTGCTTCCACAAGCAATTTTTTAAATAAAGCGTCCGCGTTATTCGTGTTTCTTGCGATACTTCTTATATTTGAAATCATCTCTTCAACCGAGGCGGAAGTTTGCTCAACCGAAGAAAATTGACGCTCGATATTGTCGTTAATCTTATAAATAGTTTGCAACAAATCTTCTACGGCAAGCGACGCTGAAGAAAACGCCGTTCTCTGCTGTTCGGTAGAACCCGTAATATTTCTTATAGAATCTATTATAGTTTCTATACTTACCACGCTTTTTTTAATGCTTTCCGTTTGAAAGTTTACGCTATCGGAATTTTCCTCCATTATTTTTTCTATATTATTTATATCGTTGGTTAAATTTTCGCTTTTTGATTTTAAATTGTCTATTATAAGTTCGAGGTCGTTTATAAATAAATTGAAATTATAAACCAAAAGTCCAATCTCGTCGTTGTTTTTGCAAATTATTCTTTTTCTTAAGTCCCTGTTTTCTTCCCTAAGCGCTTTAGTTGATTCGTTTGCGATTTTTATAGGGTTGAAAGTATAACGAAGAATATTAATATATATAGTTGAAAGCAAAATATAGATAACGGCAAAGAATATTATAAAAAGGCTTATATTGTTTTCTATATAAGAATTTTTTATTATGGAGTTAACATCTTTATAATAAATTGAAACAATACCCGAATCTTTTATATAAGAAAAAATTGCCACCGTTTCCTCGCCATCGTTCATATTAAATATTGGCGTCATATAAAAAACGAAATTATTTTGAATTCGTCTTTCAAAATCGTTTATATATTTATAAAATTCTTCTTGCAAATTAAACAAATTATATACGCTTTGATTTAAATATTTGTCTTCACTCGAATATAAGATATGTTTGTCGTTTAATTTATAATTGACATAAGTCCAAGATGCAAGCAAGCTATTATTCTTTATAGCAAAATCATAATTGTTGTTTATATCGTTATTTACAATTAAAATTTCATTTAAAATTTCGCTTTTATAAAGACTTAAATAAGATTCTTCTCTAACTCTTATATAATTTAAAATCAAGCCGAAAGTCACGCAAGAAAAGAAAAAATAAATCGTATATATAACCTTAAATATTAAAGGAAGATAAAAAGCGTTAATATTTTCTTCCAATTCCGATTTGTGTGAAGCGAATCTAAAAACCAAAGCGTATAAAGAACAAATAGCCCCGCTCGAAAGCAAAGATGCAAATCCCGCTCCTAAAGAAATATATATATAAGTTTCTCTATTGAAAAAAGCGAATATGGCTATTTCTATTATGCTTCCCAAAACGCTGAATGTGGAAAATATTTTTACGACTTTGGAGGCAATTTTTACTTTTATGCCTTTTTCCATTTTTTTTAAATAACTCAAAAATAATATAAAAGCGATTATTGCAAATAATATCTTTACGCCGTAAAAAGGAAAAGCGGATTTCTCGTATATAGAAAACCACATAAAAAAATACCATAATATTAAATCCAATAATACATATATTCCAATAATCTGAACCTTCAATGAAAGAATCAGTTTTTTTTTCGATTTATTTAAAGCCATAGTTTCCCCGTAATCAGAATTATTTATTATATGCTATTATATATTATCGTATATTTTTTATCAAAATATTAATGAGATTATTTTATGTATATTTTAATATTTAGAACGGTAGAATTTTATACTCTTCCAACTTCGTTTACCACTCTGCCTATCAAAGTGTCATGCGTGGATATAGTTTTTGAATTTAGTTCGTAGGCTCTTTGAACCTCTATCATTCTAACCATTTCGTTAATCGGGTTAACATTGCTCATTTCTAAAAATCTCGAAAGGACTTTTGGTCTGTCGATTCCCTTTTGAGCTAGATACGCAGGTCCGCTTATTTCCGTGTCAACCCAAAAAGATTCGCCTTCTTTTTTCAAATATCTTTCGTTTTCAAATCTAACTATTTTTAAAGTGTCCAATATTTCTTCGTATTTCCATTCGTTTTCGGTAAATTGAACGAAGTCTTCGTTATTTTGGTATCTTCTGTTTACGCTTATTCTTCCTTCTTCGTCTATAACATAATTATTCGTTTTTATTTGAATATAGCCGTTTTCTCCCATCACTTTATATCCATGTTTCGTCACCAAATAATTATCTTTGTCTATAAGAAAGCTGCCGTTTCTAGTATATCTTTCTCCATGCGGAGTTTCTATCGCAAAAAAACCTTTGTCGCTTAAAGCAATATCTAGTTGATTTCCCGTTTCTCTTAAAGAACCTTGTTCCCATTCGGTAAAAACTTCATTAACTTCCACTCCCGTTCCCATTCTGCCAACATAAGGTCTTATATCCGTAGAACCCAAAGGAAATATAATAACTCCGTCATCTTCCTTTCTTGCCGCCATCATTTCTGGGAAAGCCTTAAAAGCTACAGTATCTCTTTTAAATCCCGGTTTATCTACATTAGCCAAATTATTTGCAACTATATCCAATCTTTCTTGTTGCGCCATCATTCCGCTTGCACCCGTATAAACTCCTCTTACCATTTAATCCCCCTTTATAAAATGTCGTCTTTTTCTTTTTTTGTGTTTATATTAATACCGTTTAATTTATTGTCCAACTTTTCATATCCTCTTTCAATATGATAGATTCTATGAATATTCGTAATTCCTTCTGCTATAGCTCCCGCCGCAACCAAAGCAGCCCCCGCTCTTAAATCGCTTGCCTGAACATCCGCTCCCGATAATTTTTTTCCGCCATGAATAACTATATTCGATTCGTATTCTTCTATATCCGCTCCCATACGAATCAATTCTGGAACATTGCTAAATCTGTCGGGGTAAATCGTTTCTTTTATGCGACTTTCTCCGTTAATAGTGCATGCCAAAGTTGTATAAATAGCCTGCAAATCCGTTGGAAATTTTGGATAAGGCATAGTTTCCACAGAAAAAGGTTTTAAATCTCTGTTTCTTGCATCTATTTCTATAGTATCGTCCGTAGTTTTAATATCGCATCCTATGGAAGATAATAAATCTAAAACATAAGTTAAATGTTTTGGATTAGTTTTTTCCAATTTCAATTTTCCTCTTCCAGCAGCCGCTATTGCAAGAAAAGTTCCCGTTTCTATTCTGTCGGGTATAACCTCGAATTCTGTTCCATGCAATTTGTCAACTCCGTCTATGATTAAAGTCGATGTTCCGATTCCTTCTATTTTTGCGCCCATAGATACTAGCAATTCGGCTAGATTCGAACATTCGGGTTCTTTTGCCGCTCCGATTATTTTAGTTTTTCCTTTTGCCAAAGTAGCCGCCATCATAACATTATCCGTTCCAAGCACTGTAGGTCCGTTTTTTCCAAGTAAAGTTATTTCGTTTCCTTTTAGGCTATCTTTTACAGTCGCATTGATATAACCGCCCGATATATCTATTTCGGCTCCCAACATTTCCATCCCTTTTAGATGCAAATCTATAGGTCTTGGTCCAAAAGCGCATCCTCCCGGATAAGAAACTCTGCAATGTTTTCTTTTTGCAAGCAAAGGTCCCAAAACTATTATAGAACCTCTCATTTTTTTTACCAATTTGTAAGGGGCTTCGTCGCTTTTTCCGTTTTGCGATATTATAACCGTGGTATTATTTTTAAAATCTACTTTTTTGCCCAAAGGCTCTAATATATTTATAAGAACATGAACATCCACCAAATCGGGAACATTATGCAAAGTTATAGTTTCGTCCGTTAAAATAGACGCCACCAAAAGAGGGAGCGAGGCATTTTTCGAGCCTGAAATTTGAACTAATCCCGATATATTTTTTGAACCTTCTATAACATATTTAAACATTATACGACATACCGCCTATTATACTTATTATTTATCATCGGCATATTGAAAAAATGCTTAAAAGATTTAATTTTTTGATTTTATTTTATGTTAAAAATGTAGTATATGTATTATCTATAATATGAATATTTGAATTATGATGGTTTATTTATGTAAATTTTATTTATAAACTATTTACAAAATAATTACAATGTGTTATAATTATAGTATAAAAGAAAAAACTTCATTAAGAAAAATAAAATTAAGGAGGATAAAAAATGAAGAAAATTTTTTCAACTATATTAATTTTTGTATGCGCTATTAATTTATACTGTTTCGATTTAATAGAAGATACTTTTGAGTTTATATTTGAAGATTTGGCAGAAGTAATAGGAATTGTTGTAATAATAGTGGCAATAGTATTTTTTGTTAGAAGATATTTGAATAAAAATAAAAATTCAGACAATAGAGAAAATTAATATAATATTTTTAAAGTTTTTAATCTCAAGGAAAATTAATTTGAATAAAATAATTTTAAATAGTTTAATTTTTGTTTTTATATTATCCGTAAAACTATATTGTTTCGAAGATATTTTAGAAGATATACTCGATGTGGACGACTTCGGAGATTTACTGCAAATAATCGGAATAATAGCTATGATTGTTATCATTATGTATTTCGTAAAGAGATTTATCAAAGAAGATAATAATTTAAAAAACGAAAATAGAGAAGAGATGCGAAAAATAAACAAAATAAATTATGATAAACGTGAGAGAAAAGACTCTAAAGAATATAGAATAATAGAATATGACGAAAAAAATATCAAGATTAAAGAAGACGAATATGACAAATGATTGATATTATTTTTGTTAATTATATTTTTAGTAATTTTATTTTTAGGAGACATTATGAAAAATAATATTATAACGAATCCAAAAAAATTTAAAAAGTTATTATTGATTGTTATTATAGTGGCGGTAGCAGCATTGTTCTTTTTAGTTTTAATGTATTTTAGCAGACATTTAGGTATGAATTATATTTTATATCATATACTTGACGATTTTGATGATATTGTCGAAACTTTATTCGAATTGTCGCTTACCGTTGCCATTATAGTATTTTTAGTCGTATTTTTCAAAAAGATATGGCATAAATTATAAAAGCAAAATTAAAACAAAAATGAAAGATTATCTTCTTGATTTTAAATTATTAGTCTTTCATTTTATTTCTTATTGATTATTTTATTATTCCGTTTTTTGAAAGGCTATTCTCTCTTCGCCATTTCTTTTGATTTTTATTATTCCGCATTTAATGTAGCCTTCTTTTTCAAGTAATTTTTGCATTGGAATATTATATTCGCTCGTGTCTATTCTAATGTTTTTATATTTATCGAAACAATATCGCATACAAAAACCACCGACTCCTTTTTTATTGCTAAAGGTGGCTATTCTATGAATAACGGCGTATTCTTTATCGTTTAACCATTTTCCTTCGTATATTTCGTTATAATCTTCTTCTATTCCGACATAAAAACAAAAATAACCGACTATATTGTTTTTATCGTCCAAACATATATAACCGTTGGAATTTTTAATGTCGTTTTCTATAATTTCAACTGTGGGATATTCGTCTCCCCATTGATTTGGATTATTATTTTCTTTCATGTATTTTCTCGCATGTTCAAATATTTTTAAAATAACATCCAAATTATTTAATTCTGCCTTTCTTATTGTCATAAAAAATGAAGTCCTTACATATTAGAAAAAAACAAAAGATAAAAGATAATACTACAATCATAATTAACCTCTTACAAATAAATATCGTCAAATCCACATTTAAAGATAATGATTTATTTTCTTCTTTTTTTAATTCACGAAATATTTAACTATCAAAAAAACAGTTTTCATTACTCTGTTATAATAATATTACATGATATATCAAATTAATACTAATATAAATTATTTATTTTCGCCAATTTAGAATTTTGTTAACTTTCTTAATAATTATTATATTCTAAAAATCAAATGCATGTTATATTTTTATTAATAATCCAATTTTTATCGATTGATATTTATATTAATAGTCCAAGATTCCCTTGAACCTCTTTCAAAGAGTATATTTTAATATTGTTAACTTTGTATTTTCTCATTTCGTTATCTTCTGTTATTAGCCAAAAATCATTATATTTATTATATAACATAGAAGCGTAGTGAGACGCTTGAGCAACTATTAAAGCGTCTATTTTATGTTTATATCTATTATTACTATTAATATTATTATCAAAATATATTTTTCTGTATTCATTTGCAGGAATTGCATTTAACGGCTCTATTTTTAATTTATCATTAAAAAAACTTCTAAAATAATCAATGATTATTTTTAAATAATCACTATCAAGGTTATTATTTTCTTGAAGTGCCAGAATAAGCTCATGTATTACTATTGAAGGAACTACAAAATCTGTAATTTCATTTTTTACAGATTCCAATATATTTAATCTTTCTTTATTTTCTTCGTCAAGTTTATTAAAATCTTCTATTAAAAACGATAAAGCACAAGTATCTAACATACAGCATATTTTTTTTATCCATCTTTGTGCCTCATATTAATTATAGTTTGAGTTAAGTCGTTTACATTTAACTTTTCCATTAAATTAGAAAAATCTTTTTTAGCTCTTGTATCGTCTAAAATTTTTATAGGCTCTATTTTAAATATCTCTACGCCTTCTATCGCTCTACCGTATTTGTCTTGTTTAACCTCCGCATAAATTTCAACTTCTTCATATAAATAATTACGCCAATTTTTTGCCGTATCCTTATTAGAAATTGGAAATATTACCGAATAATTATTTATATCTATATGTATATTTATATTAGGTTCTTTACCTCCTATATTTGTAACTTTTCCTTGAAAAAAACTTACTACATTAAGTAAAATATCTTCGTCATTTAACGAAGATTCTATAGTTTCTATGACTTTATTATATTTATCTGAAATATCAACTCGTTCGATTAAACCATTATGACTTATAAAATTTTTTATATTTTCTTTTACTTTCTCAAATATTGTATTTTCGGTAAAATGTTTATCTACTTCCAAAGTGCAAGCTATAGAACCAAATTTGATTATTTTTAATTTTATATTTTTATCGGCTTTTTCTATACTTTTTAAAAAATCCGAAGCAATTTTTAAAGTTTCGGAAGATTTAAGTTTTTCAAGATTCGCTTTGTTGCTCTGTAATTTAAATGTAATTAAATTTGTTTCTTTATTTACCATAATATAATTTTAGTATAAATCGCCTATTTGTCAATTGGAATTTTTAATATATATTTTAATTTCCACCCTCAATAATTTCAATATCACTATCGCTCAAACCATACAAACCATAAACCAGTCCATCAATCTCCATCTATAGCTTACTTGCATCAACTCCTTGCATGCATTACAGATAACAAGGGGTTTTTCCCGAAGGGACACAGCGTGAACCCCTTGTGTTAATATTCATGATAAAACACACAATGGGCTCACTCTGTGTCCCCTTGGGAAAAGCCATATTGTTATATATATGAATTGTTTTGTTTCACTCGCAATAACGATAAAATAATTAATATAACTAAAATTTTTTATAAATTATGTTAACTAAAGTATGAAATTTTAAAATTTGTTTCTAACATAAAAAAGCAAATTTTTTTTAACTTTTTTTTAAAAAACGCTTGACTTTTTACAAAAAATGACTATCATATATATATAAAGATTAATTAAAAGGAGGTCAATATGACTGCAATCAAAAGAAAAGAAAAGAAAAGTTTATTCTATCTAATAGCAATCGCTATTATGGTAGCAATAATGAGTATCGCTTGTTCAAACTCGCCTGTAAATCCAAGCGAAGACGAACCGATAGAAAGTGGAACAGGAGGTGCACCTGGAGGAAGTGGACCTGGAGGAAGTAGCAGCAGCGTATACAATGTAAATGTAATTTATCCAGAAGTT